>JADBYT010000008.1 GCA_020402865.1 Bacteroidota bacterium
GCAGCGAACAACCAATCACAGTGAGCGCAGCGAACAACCAATCACAGTGAGCGCAGCGAACAACCAATCACAGTGAGCGCAGCGAACAACCAATCACAGTGAGCGCAGCGAACAACCAATCACAGTGAGCGCGGCGAACAATCAATCACAGTGAGCGCAGCGAACAATCAATCACAAAGCGAATAAAAAACAGATCACATGGATCCGATCTTCAAAAAACTCAACGTAAAATCCCAACCCGAACTCCTCGTCCTCAACGCCCCGGACAGCTTCCGCACACACATCGAAGCGATGAACGAATTCACCCCCATCCGCGAAAAACTCGCAGGAATAAAATCGCTTCAATTCGCCCTCGCATTCGTTACCAAACAAACCGAAATCGACCAGCTCATTCCCAAACTCGCACAGTTGCTCGATGGCGATGGAATGATCTGGTTTGCCTATCCCAAAGGCACTTCTAAACGCTACAAATGTGATTTTAACCGCGACACCGGCTGGAACAGCGTGGGCGATCAAGGCTTCGAACCGGTACGCATGGTAGCTATCGACGAAGACTGGTCGGCCCTACGATTCCGCCGTGTCGAACACATTAAGGTGATGACACGCGGCAAAAAAATTACATTCACCGAAGAAGGTAAAAAGCGCATCAATAAATAAACCGCATCCGTTTGTACTCACACATTCACATACTGATCAAAAAAAACGGGCGATGAAAATTCATCGCCCGTTTTGCTTATACTGTTTTCGTATTAGAAGTGCCAGAGATCATGCTCATACACAAAGATGTCGTTCTTAATACGCTCCGACTCAAACAAGGCATCAAGACCTTGTGTGTAGCCACGGATGGTACGGTCAAACACGTTGGTTTCTTTGTGAATGTAGCTCTGGAACATACGCTTCCAGAAAATATCGTCGAGTGAACGGCGCTCGGCATCAGACTTGGTGTTGTACACCTCGCTGCGGGCAAATACCGGACGGCACTGCGGGAAGTAAACCCAGAAAAGGGCCTTGTAACCTACCACCTCGCCGCTCGACGGGTCTTTCTTTTCCTGAAGGGGACACAAACCAAGGATGCGCACATCCATCACCGAACGCTGTTTATCGAAGAACCAGTCTTCTTTAATCCAGTAGGCCTTTACATCAATCGAGGTAAGTTCCGTACGAACCGGCGAAATAATGTAAGTGCCCGGGTTGTTCGGGTCTTCAGTTTGCTGTGTCGAGTCAACCTGCACGAAAAGATCCTGCAGCTGGGCTTTCGACATTTTCACCTGAAACTCATCGTCAAGTGCCGCATTGTCGAAGGCAAAGATATCGCCATCAAGCAGTGCCTTTTTGATTACGTCAAACAGGCTTTTGCGGTTGTTGATCGGTGTTTCAGGATAGTACAGCGGGTGGTTGAACTTCTCACGAAGTTCAATGGTACGCCATACGCGCTTCGACCACATCACATCAGCCTCGCGGAGATGGGTGTAAGGAATCGGGCGGCGGTTGATCGTATTTTCCTTGTTGTAGATCTGATCAGGGAAAGTAGGATCAAGTACCTGAGCATGACCGATCTGCGCAAAAAATGCTGCGGCAACAATCAGTAACAAAGCAAACTTGATGGTTCTCATGATGAATCCTCCTTCAGAAGATTGTTTACTTCACTTTAATATTCACACCAGGGATTTTACGGAGCGATCCGTCGGGGCCCTGAACCGTAATCTGTTCAAAGAACACTTTCCCGCCGGGCTTCGCGCTGGCAAGAAGTGTTTTCATTTCTGGTGTTAGCGCCGGACCGTTGGCTTTTTTATCCACGAATACGCCGTTTACGTTCATCGACATCACGAACGATACCACTTTGAACGAAAGGTCGAAATCGAAGTTTTCCATACGGGCAAAGATACCGCTGGCTGCATTGAGCTCACCTTTGTTCATCTGTCCGTCGCCTTTGATGTTGCCGAGGTAAGCTACCGGATCCGGTACACGCTTAATACGGAACTCGAAGCTACCCATCGACTTGCTGGCGCCGTTCAGTTTGGCGTTTACGCTGATGGTTGCTTTTGCACCTTGTGATACACGTACAATATAATCACCCGGCTTACCGGCAGAGGTAATTGTTCCGCCTGTCATTGAAGGTGTAATATCGCTGGGAGCCACACCGGCAGCTGAAATACTAACCGGATTGTCCACACCAATGTAAAACACGTTCATTTTGGTGGGTGATACCGCAGCCGAAGGCGCAGCTACCATGTACTCCGATTTGAACGGATACGAAGAGTAAGTGCCATCGGGCTTTTTCACACGGATAAGACCTGACCACTGCTGCAAACCGGTTGAACCGGCGCTCACTTCGTAAAGGCTCATGCCGTCAGCACCAGGCTTCACGGTAGTTGAGTCAATCGGACCAATAGGCTTGCCGGTTACAGTATCCACTTTGCACAGCCATACAGACGGAGCCTGTGTGGAGTTGTAAGCAGCTACAAGGATGTTGGCGGTGTATTTCTCACCGGTAAGTACATAGCTTGTAGGAGCAATTACACGTGCAGCCACAGCATCAAATTTGAAGTCGTTTTTGTTGATTGAGCTGAGAAGCTCGTTCACCACGTCGCCTTCGGTATTTTTGATGTCATTCTGAATACGTGCAAGGTTGGCAAGCATGGCCGATACGGGCATGTGGTAGAAATTGTACCATTCCCACGAAACCATTTTCTCGTTATCCTTTGAATACTGATCGGGCGTATCAAGAATGCTCAGGTTTTTACCAATTGAAGCTTTGGCCTTTTCATCAAGCTGCCCCAGCAGAAACTTCTTGTATTCAGCAAGTTTCTTTTTGAGCACGGCAGAAGGCTTGGTCGCTTCAATTGAGGCCGGATCATCACCAATCATAAAATTGGTGGGGATATCATAATCATCGGGCTTGGTAAGCCACTTCGCACGCAGCGTATCACCGGATTTAATCTTAGCCGGATCTTTATCGCCGGGAGCAAGACCGAATTCAACCTGAGCTTTAAGCTCTGCTTTAAGATCCTGAATGTATTTGAAGAGCTTGTTCGCTTCTTCTTTTACCTTCATGGCTTTGTCGTAAAGCGGTTTGGCCTTCTTTTCATCGTTAGCCATGGCTGAAGCAAACTGCTGATAAAGCAGACCGTTCTTGCCGTCAATACCACGGTTGGTATTAACCAGACCTTCTTCAATTACGATGAAGGAGTTGATAATCTCTTTCGAGATATTAAGCGCGAGAAGCGCGGTCAGCACGAGATACATCATGCCGATCATCTTCTGACGCGGAGTTTGTTTTCCACCTGCCATTGCTGTAAACCTCCTTGGTTACGTTTGACGTTTAGTTGGTTACAGCCGCAATTAGCGGCGAACATTCATTGCGGTGAGCATATTGCCGTACACGGTATTCAACTGCTCGAGGTTTGTAGCGAGCGTGTTGATTTCCTGACGGTACTTCTGAGTATCGTCGAGTGATTCGTTGAGGTTGCTCAGTACACGGCCAATTCCTTCGTAAAGGGTGTTGGTGGCTTTGAGGTGCTCGTTCGAACCCTGCAGCTGAAGTTCGTAGGCTGCGTTGAGAGCCGACAGGTTCTTGGAAATTTTACCAAGCTGATCGTTGTAGTTCTGCGACTCCTCGTTGGCAAGTGCAAACGACTCAAGCGTTTTGGCTGCACGGCCATAAGCACCGGCAAGCTGATCAACTGAACTGCTCACGCTTTCGTTGGCGCGCTCATAAGCCTGAGACAACGCAGATACGGTGCCCGAAGCCTTGTTCATATTGTCAGAGAACTCTTTAGAAGCCACGCTGGCATCAGCAATTTCTCCAAGTTTCTGGGTGCTGTCGCTCAAACGCTGGAAGCCCTGACCAAGACTTTCGAGAAGCTCTGGTCCTATTTTCGCTTCTTCAAGCATCTTGTCTAACTGACCGGTGATTGAATCACCTTCTTTCGAAGCAGAAGCAAGTTCACGTCCACGTCCACCTTCCTCGTCATTAATTCCGGCAAGTTCAGGATAAACAAGCGTCCAGTCAACGTCTTCATGCAAAGGTTCAAATGCAGAGAAGAAGAAGATTACGGCCTCCGTTCCAAGTCCGATTACAAGCATAGGACCTGCAAAAGGCCAGTGCATGATTTTAAAGAGAGCTCCTACGATTACAACTGCTGCGCCAAAACCGTAAAGCTTGGCCATGAAGTTTTTCCACTTCTTACTTGCAAAGAGACTGTTACCGCTCATTGGTGTGCTTGTTTGTTTGGTTAAGGTTAAATATTAAACTATTTGGTAGAGGAGTGTGTCCGGTTTAGAGGGCGTCGTCTTTTGAACGACCAAGGAAAGTCATCACGCAGCGGAAACCCACATAACATTTTGCGGTATCCTGATATTCATAGGTGCGTGAGCTGTTCTGCAGATAGAATCCAACGTCTTTCCAGGAACCGCCGCGGATTACTTTGCGGCACAGTACAGGTACATTTTCATCCTGTACAGTGGTTTCGTACTCGTAGTTGGTGTTCAAATCGTGCATAAAGTCATAAGCAGACTCGTCGAAAGCGTTTGAGGTCCACTCAGCAGCATTACCCGCCATGCAATAGAAGCCCCAGTCGTTCGGGTTGTAAGCGAAGATATTTACAGTGTGGAAACCACCGTCGTCGATATACGAACCGCGCATCGGCTTAAAGTTACCGAGGAAGCAGCCACGGGCATTACGAATGTAAGGACCGCCCCAGGGATACGGGCTGAGCTGCAGACCACCACGTGAGGCGTATTCCCACTCTGCCTCGGTAGGCAAACGGAAATCCTGAACCGTAGCTTCGTCGTTGCTCGAAAGGAAGTTGTTGAGCAGCATGGTACGCCATACGCAGAACGCGCGGGCCTGACGCCAGGTTACTCCAACCACCGGATAATCGTCGTAAGCCGGGTGCCAGAAATACATGTTGGTCATCGGCTCGTTAAACGAATAGGTGAAATCGTGAATCCAGGCAAGTGTGTCGGGATATACGTTAATGATATCCTTAATAATGAACACACTGCGATCAAGACCGGATTTACCATTTACAGTATAGCTTCCCTGTCCGGTAGGCCACTGACGGCCGTTCTGGCCGGGGGTGGTTTTGGGGACAAAACGGTTTGCCTTCTTGGCAGCCGTTTTCAGGTCGATACGGTAATACTCATAAATGAGTTTACGCGTATCAATTTCCTTGCGGCCCCAGAAACGCTCGTTGGCAGGAAGATACATGGGATCAAGGGCTTCCTTGTATTCCACGGTGGTTTCACCCCAGTCCACTTTTTCGGCACGGTTCAGCGGCGGCGGATCAGGATAATCATCGCCAATGTAAACAGGGCCATTGTCTTCATAGCCACGGAAATCTTCTTCGAGAATGAGGAATTCCTCAAACTCCTCGGAGAGCAGACGACGGGCGATGGAGTCCCTTACATCATATACAAACTGACGATACTCGTTGTTCGAGATCTCAGTCTGATCCATGTAAAACGCCTGCAATGAGATCGTTTTGGACTTAGTGGTGTGTGCATACGGAATGTCCTCATCGCTGGGGCCCATGTTGTAGCTGCCCATCGGGCAATACAGCATTCCATACGGGTCGAACGGATACCATCCCGGACGATCTTGTACGCCCATCAGCTGTCCATTCTCCGTATTACACGAAGATGCAACAAGCATCGTTATCGAACCCAGAAACAATAGTCGTTTCATTTTGCCTCCTTTAGTTTCCCTTTGTAAAGTAGTTTCCTTTTCAGGTGTTCCTTTATTAAAAACGCTGGCAACGTTTCCCAAATTGCCCTCATCATGCAGAAAATCATCATGTGCCTCCACATGATGACTTCTACATATATGAAATCGTTTTTACGAAGATAATGTCTTTTTGTTACTTAATGGTTAGTTTCCGATCAGGCGCCCAAATTAATCAAAGATTCGGACAGAACCATGACCCTCACGAACTGTTTTGATAACGATCGGGATACAATAGTTTACAAACAGCTCGAAAGAACCATTATTATAGTCATTCAGGCGTGAAGTAGTAAAATCGTATGCAAAACCGATTTTCAAACCTGCATCCGGGTTATCACCCACCTGCTTCTGAAAACCAATCATCGGGCATATCGCATCCTGGAAACGGTAAGAAAGACCACCCCAGAACTGATTGTTATATACCATAAGTGCATTAATATCGAACTGAGTAACCGTAGCGTCTGATTTCACGAGGAAAGACGGACGGAGTTCCCAGTTGCCAAGCGGGAAGTTCATACCACCGGTGAGGAAGTAGTGACGGGCCAGCTTGTAAGCGAGTGAGTGAGGTGTTGTACCAATAGTTACGCTTCCGTCGTCAATAGTCGAAGCCGGGAGGTGGGTGGATGAAGCGCCGAACCACATGTTCTGGCGCTGGAACCAGATACCAAAGCCCATATCGAAATTGGTTTTCTTGATCAGCGGGGGGATAGAGCCGTCCTGCTGCCAGTTGGTAGTGGCCAGCCACTGCTGACTTGAGCCCTGCGGGCCTACGCGTTTGCTGAGCGCGCCCAGTTCGAGACCGATGCCGAGGGTGCTTCCGCCATTCTCATAACCGCCTTTAATCGGAATATGGAATGAATAAGCTGCACGGTAAGCCATATTCTGCTCGAAACCGAGCTTATCATACATTACGTTAAGGGCAACGCCGCCTCTAAGTTTCGGCAGGAACATGTCGCCGGAAAATACACCACTCTGGGGTGAACCGTCAAAACCGGCCCACTGCTGGCGGGCAATACCCGAGAAACAGAGTGCATGACGGATGCCGGCGTAGCCCGGGTTCATGAACATTTTATTAAACATGAACTGGGTAAACTGCGGATCCTGCTGCGCCGAGGCAGTGAGTGCAAATACCGCAAATGCAAGCGTAGTAAGGGTTTTCTTCATAGGTCGCAAGTGTTTTGCCACACGTTTTCCTGTGTTAATAGTACTCAGGCGGTGGCTAAGATAGTTATTCGTTTTGATTATCCAAGTATTTTTCAACGTTTCCATGTTCGTTTTTCTTTCCGGGGTTCGGTTTTCAACTCAGCTTTTGAAAAGTCTGCCACCAGCGGTCGGGCATTTCCTCGCTGCAGGCCACTTCGTAGTCATTGTAACTGCACGGCACCAGCGCATGCCGTTCGAAACGTAATTTCTGATTGGGCGGATAGGGCACCTCCATCCACCAGCGGTCGCTGCGGGAGCTTTTGTAAAACACAATTTCGTGCTTGTGATCCTTCAGGAAAACCCTGAAACGGGTGTAATCGGTTTTGTCGGTAAACGGGAAATCCTGTTTCCGGTTATAAAAGCCATCGGCAAAGCACCATACCATTTGCGCGGCGAGGTGAGCGGTCTGGCCGCGAAAATCAAATGCCGGGTTTATTTCGTAGATGCCAAACGAGCTGAGCTTATCGCTGATACCGGCATACCGGGCCAGGCGGCAGGCTTCATCGCCGGTAAAGCCGTTGGGGGTGGCATTGGCGTTGCCGGGTGCTTCGCCCAAACGCACCGCACCCATATCAAAGCTGATCAGATCGGCATTGCGGATTACCGGTTCGGCCAGTTCGGGGGCGCTGCGCACCTGCCCGAGGCGGTGCACATCGAAATTCAATTTACCCATCAGCTCCACCGACGATTGTTCGACGAAATAGGTCTGGTAGCCGAGGTTGCTGAAATTGAACAGGAAATTGGGCTGGTGCAGAATAATCCGGCTCAGGTACGAACTGCTGTTCAGTTCATCACCCGAATCACCGATATCGAACATGGGATCAATGGCCAGCAGGTTTACCGTTTGCTCAATGGCTTCGTAGGCCAGATATTGGGCGTAGGTTAAATCCTGTCCCCCGCCAAGAATAATGGGAATGATATTTTGCCGGAGCAGTGCCCCCATTACGGTTTTCAGGGCGTAATCGGTATCGGCCGGTGTATGCCCGGCATTGATATTGCCGAGGTCAATCATGTGCAGCGGCCAGTGGCCGGCATGCAGGCGGTAGAGGTATTCGCGTACCGTATCGGGCGCCATTGAACAGCCGTCGTTGCCCGGTGTGCGGCGGCCTTCGCATACACCAATGAGCGCCATTTTTGCGCCTTCGTGTGTGGGGTAGCCGTTTTCGGAGGTATGAATACGCATCAGACTTCCGAACTGGGAGGCCTGATAAGGCCGCCCGCCCGAGATCCGTTCAAAATCGACCGGCGTGAAAAAGTCTGAATAGTCTGTAGCGATTGACATGAGATGCTGTTCTGATGGTTATAACACAAAGATGGAGAAAAGATACAGCCCGCCGGGTTGGCGGGCTGTATGAGATATTGTAAACCGGATGTTGAAAACGTGTGCGGCTACTTCTTTGTGGCCTTTTTAGCTGCTTTTTTAGCTGGCGCTGCCTTCTTTGCGGCCGGGGCTTTCTTTTTTGCGGCCGGGGCTTTTTTCTCCTTCACTTTTTCGGCCGATGCTTTTTTTGCGGCGGCTTTACGCTGGGCGGGTGAAGGATTTTTATCCTGCTCGGCAGCCATTGCCAGACATTCATCCAGACTCAGAATCTTCGGATCGGTATTCTTGGGCAGTTTGTAGTTGCTTTTGCCGATGGCCAGATACGGGCCCCAGCGGCCGTTGAGCAGGCGCACATCTTCGCGGCCTTCCTCACGGAACACTTTAATTTCCTTCTCCGCATCGGCTTTACGCTTGGCCTCAATCAGCTCAATAGCGCGTTCCTCGGTAATCGACATCGGATCGTCGCCTTTCGGGATGGATACAAATGCGCTGTTGTGTACAATGTACGGACCAAAGCGGCCGATATTGGCTTTCATTTCCTTGCCTTCAAACAAGCCCACAACACGCGGCAGCTTAAACAGGTCGAGCGCCTCTTCCACGGTAATTGTTTCCAGGCGCTGATCTTTGCGCAGGCTGGCAAACTTTTTCTCCGGGTCGTCGCTCTCGCCAATTTGCACCAGCGCGCCATAGCGGCCTACACGGGCATACATGTTTTTGCCGCTCTGCGGATCGGTGCCCAGCAAACGTTCGCCGCTGGCGCGCTCCGATGTTTCGGCAGTTTCCTCCACATCCTTGTGGAACGGACGGTAAAACTGATCGAGCATTTTGCGCCAGTCCATTTTCCCCTCTGCAATTTCATCAAACTCCTCCTCCACCGATGCGGTGAAATTGTAGTCCATGATTTTCGGAAAATACTGCTGCAAAAAGTCGGTTACCACCATACCGATATCGGTGGGGAAAAGTTTGGCTTTTTCGGCACCGGTGGTTTCTGTTTTGGTTTCGGAAGTAATCTGCCCTTTTTCGAGCGTAATTACTTCATAGCCGCGCTCACGCCCTTCACGGTCTTCTTTCACCACATACTCGCGGTCCTGCACGGTTGAAATGGTTGGCGCGTAGGTAGAAGGACGGCCAATGCCAAGTTCTTCGAGCTTTTTCACCAGGCTGGCTTCCGTGTAGCGGGCGGGGGCATGGGTAAAACGCTGTGTGGCCGCAATGTGCCGGGCATTGAGCGTTTCGCCCTCGCGCAGTGCGGGCAGCATGCCTTCCTGTTTTTCTTCGCCTTCCTCGTCGGTGCCTTCCATATATACTTTCAGAAAACCGTCGAACTTGAGCACTTCGCCCTGCGCGGTGAAGGTTTCTGAGGTGGTTGAAATGGTAATTACCGCAGTAGTCTTTTCGAGTTCGGCATCGGCCATTTGCGAGGCCACCGTGCGTTTCCAGATCAGGTCGTAGAGGCGTTGCTCGTCGCGCTCACCGTCAATCGTACTGTTTTCGAGGTATGTGGGGCGTATGGCTTCGTGTGCTTCCTGCGCGCCTTTGCTTTTGTTTTTGTAACGGCGCGGATTAGAATATTTCTCCCCGTAATTGCGTCCGATCATGCCGGCCGCCGCATCCATGGCAAGGTCCGAAAGGTTTACTGAGTCGGTACGCATGTAAGTAATTTTACCGCTTTCGTAAAGGCGCTGGGCCACGGTCATGGTGCGCTTTACCGAGAAGCCTAATTTGCGGCTGGCTTCCTGCTGCAGCGTGGATGTGGTAAACGGTGCGGCGGGCGAACGGCGTGCAGGCTTTGTTTCGAGACTGCTTACGGTAAACTGCGCATTGCGGCATTTTTCGAGAAATGCCTGTGCAGCTGCTGCATTGCTGAAACGTGTGCCCAGTTCGGCCTTCATGCTTTGGCCGTTTACATCGAAAATAGCAGTAACGCGAAATGCCGAAGTGCTTTCAAAGCCGATAATTTCACGTTCGCGCTCCACAATGAGACGCACGGCCACACTTTGCACACGGCCGGCCGAGAGTGAGGGTTTTACTTTCTTCCACAAAATGGGCGAAAGCTCAAAACCCACCAGCCTGTCGAGCACACGGCGGGCCTGCTGCGCATCAACCAGATGCAGATCAATGGTGCGCGGTTGTTCGATGGCTTTGAGAATGGCCGGCTTGGTAATTTCATGAAATACAATGCGGCGCGTATTATCCTGCCTGAGTTTAAGTGTTTCAAACAAATGCCATGAAATGGCTTCTCCTTCGCGGTCCTCATCAGTTGCGAGCCACACAACCTCGGCGTCTTTGGCCAGCTTGCGAAGCTCAGACACTACTTTTTCCTTGTCGGGCGATACTTCGTAATGCGGTGTAAATCCCTTTTCGGTATCCACCGCAAGTCCTTTCTTCACCAGATCACGCACATGGCCAAAGCTCGACTTCACTAAAAAATCCTTGCCCAGAAAGCCTTCTATGGTTTTGGCTTTCGCAGGCGACTCCACAATTACAAGATTCTTTGCCATACAAAATGTGTTACTTAAACATTCAACAAATTAGTGCCCCGGATTTCAGCCGGGGGGTGCAAAGAAAAACAAAGCAAAACCAAAATTGCAAATCTGATCCCTCACTTATTTCCTGTTTTTACCCCCCTTTACTACGTAAAGCCCCGCAAATAATTTTTTTTACACCTTAACTGACATTTTGGCAGATCGGGTATTTTTCCCTACTTTTGCACCCCTTCTCCGTTTTTCCGGGAAGCGCAAAAAAATGAACGAAGTAGAAAAAGTGATCGACGAAACCCGCCAGGGTGAAGCACTCATGCTCGACGGCCAGGCCGAAACCGGAACACGCAAGCTGTTTCTGGAAAGTTATGGCTGCCAGATGAATTTTTCTGACAGTGAAATTGTGGCGTCAATCCTGAAAGATCAGGGCTACACCACCACAAAAGACTATACCGAGGCGGATGTAATTTTTGTAAACACCTGCGCCATCCGCGAAAACGCCGAACAGCGCGTGCGCAACCGCCTGAGCGAGTTTAAAGCCGCCAAGCGAAACAAGCCCGACATGGTGGTGGGCGTACTTGGCTGCATGGCCGAGCGACTCAAGCATAAATTCCTCGACGAGGAAAAGATTGTGGACATTGTGGTGGGGCCGGATGCTTACCGCGATTTGCCCAACCTGATCAGCAAAGTGGAAGGCGGACATAAGGCAGTGAACGTGATCCTCTCGAAGGAAGAAACCTACGCCGATATTACCCCTGTGCGCCTTGACAGCAACGGCGTTTCCGCCTTCATCAGCATTATGCGCGGGTGCGACAACATGTGCTCGTTTTGCGTAGTGCCGTTCACCCGTGGCCGCGAACGCTCACGCGACCCTGAAAGCATTGTGGCAGAAGCCCGCGATCTTTTTGCACGCGGCTACCGCGAGGTTACGCTGCTCGGTCAGAATGTGGACTCGTACCTCTGGGCCGGGGGCGGATTGAAAAAAGAAATTCTTACCGACGAACAGCGTGCCGCAGCTGTGAACTTTGCCCGACTGCTTGAAATGGTTGCCCTTGTGCATCCTGACCTGCGCATCCGTTTCAGTACTTCGCACCCGAAAGACATGACCGACGAGGTGCTGTACACGATGGCGAAGTACGACAACATTTGCAAATACATTCACCTGCCTGTGCAAAGCGGCAACAGCGAAGTGCTCGAGCGCATGAACCGCGGCTACTCACGCGAGTGGTACATCAGCCGCATCGAGTCCATCCGCCGCATCATGCCCGATTGCGCCATCAGCACCGATGTAATTACCGGTTTCTGCGGCGAAACCGAAGAGCAGCACCGCGAAACAGTTTCGCTCATGGAAATCGTGAAATACGATTTCGCATACATGTTTGCGTATTCCGAGCGCCCCAAAACCATGGCCGAGCGCCAGTTTGAGGATGATGTGCCGGAAGAAGTAAAAAAACGCCGCCTTACCGAGATTATCGACATGCAGCAAATACATTCCGAGCAACGCACCAAAGCGCAGGTTGGAAAAGTGCACCGCGTACTCATCGAACACACCTCCAAACGCGACGAGGATAAATGGATGGGCCGCAACACACAGAACACCGTGGTGGTGTTTCCGAAAGGAAATCATAAGCCCGGTGAGTATGTGAATGTGCTGGTGGATCGCTGCACGAAGACGACGTTGATTGGAACGGTGGTGGAGTGAAAACCAAACCAAAATGACACGTAACGAACTGAATAATCTAATCATTACAACACTCAAACCCTATCAGCCAAGTATGATAGGGCTCTTTGGTTCGTATGCACGCGGCGAGGAGCGTGAAGACAGTGATATTGACTTATTGATTGATATACGAATGCCCATCACGCTTTTTGATCTGATAAAACTGGAAGAGGAATTATCGAAAAAAACCGGAAAACGTTTTGATATTGTTACACTGGCTTCAATTCATAATTCCAGACTAAAAGAATATATTTTTAAAGACTTCCAATCACTGATATGACTATGAAGGATGATATGATTTATATTGAACATATCCTTGATGCGATTAACCAGATTCTTTTATATACAGAACAGGTTGAAAGGGATGACTTCCTGAATGATAGGATGCGACAGGATGCAGTAATAAGACAATTTGAGATAATGGGAGAGGCCACAAAAAATATTTCTTCAGACTTTACTGAACAGTATCCTTCAATTGAATGGCGATACATGGCAAAAATGAGAGATCGATTAATTCATAATTATTTTGGAGTGGATAAAAGAATTGTGTGGGAAACTGTTAAGTCTGATTTGCCCCGACTGCACAAGGAAATCACTAAACTATTGCCGGGTCAATTATGATATCGAATGTACAATAATCTCAATGCCTCAACAGACTTTACCTAATACAGCACGCTACGAACGATTTACAAAATGACCACACAGGAAATAAAACAACGTTTCGGCATTATCGGCAGCACTCCGCAGCTCGACCGTGCCATTGATATAGCCACGCAGGTGGCGCCAACTGATCTGAGTGTGCTGATTGTGGGTGAAAGCGGAACCGGTAAGGAAGTATTCCCGAAAATCATTCACCAGCTCAGCAGCCGCAAGCACGGGCAGTATATTGCCGTAAACTGCGGTGCCATTCCTGAAGGTACGATTGACTCGGAACTTTTCGGACACGAAAAAGGCTCGTTTACCGGCGCAACAGAAGCACGTAAGGGCTATTTTGAAGTGGCTGATGGCGGTACAATTTTTCTCGATGAAGTGGCAGAAATGCCGTTAGCCACACAGGCCCGTTTGCTGCGTGTGCTGGAAAGCGGCGAATTTATCCGTGTGGGTTCCTCGAAAGTGCAGAAAACCAATGTGCGCGTGGTGGCGGCCACCAACGTGAACATGATGGAAGCCATAAGCCGCAACAAATTCCGCGAAGATCTATACTACCGCCTCAGCACGGTGCCCATTTCGCTGCCTGCCCTGCGCGAGCGACGCGGCGATATTCATTTGCTGTTTCGCAAGTTTGCCAGCGACTTTGCCACCAAGTACCGCATGCCGGTAATCAAACTTCTGCCCGAAGCCGAACAGGCCTTAAGCAGTTACTACTGGCACGGCAATATCCGCCAGCTGAAGAACGTAACCGAACAGCTTTCCATCATCGAAAAAAACCGCGAGATTGATGCCGAAACGCTGAAGAAATACCTGCCCGATTACAAAACCTCGTCCTCTTCCCTGCCCGTGCTTTCGCGCCCCGAAGCCGGCGATCCGGCTGAACGCGATTTTCTTTACTCCATGATTCAGCAACTGAGTAAAGAACTCAACGAACTTAAAGCCATTACCGCACAACTCATTCAGGGCGGGCGAATTAATACTGATCTGGTGCAGCAAACACCGGGCATCCAAAAATACGTGGCCGAACTTCCTGCACCCGCACACACCCCTTCATTGATTTCAGACAATCCGGTGGTGATTCAGCATGCAAACAGCTGGACGCCTGCCAACGAGGATATTCTGCTGCACGAGGATGTGACGGAAGATTCATTATCCTTGCAGGACAAAGAAATTGAACTCATACGCCGTGCGCTGGAAAAGCACCGTGGCAAACGCAAAAGCGCAGCCCGTGAGCTTGGCATTTCGGAGCGCACGCTGTACCGGAAAATAAACGAATACGATATAAAAGGCTGATGCGCAGGCTTGGATTTTTTGTAGTGTTGTTGCTTACGCTGCTCGCATTTCAGGAGCAGAGTTGCGGCATTTACAGCTTTACCGGCGGCCGGAAGTTTGATGATTCAGTGACCGTTTCAGTGGCTACGTTTACCAATACAGCACCACTGGCAAAAGCCACCGTTCCACAAACCGTTTCGGAAGCCCTGCGCGACGCCATTCAGCGCCAGACACGCCTTACATTTGTACCCGGTAACGCCGATCTTGAATTTACAGGCGAAATTACCGGTTACTCCGTTGCGCCAGTTGCTATTCAGGGTGGCGGCCAGACCGATCAGGCCCAGTTAAACCGGCTAACCATTACGGTGAGCGTGAATTATGTGGACAAAATTGAAGAGCAATACAGTTTTGAAACCAATTTCAGCCGCTTTGCCGATTTCCCGGCCACAAGTACACTGAGTGCGGTAGAAGATCAGCTGATTAAGGAAATTACCGACCAGCTTATTCAGGACATCATGAACAGGTCGATAAACGCCTGGTAACCGCACGCGCACGCTATGAACGCCAAACTCCTCACATCGTGGCTGAATGCCCCCGAAACACTGGGCCGCGAAGCGGGTGCACAACTCGATGCGCTGACGCGGACATTTCCGTATTTCCAAACCGCGCAGTTGCTTTACATCAAAACACTGCACAACGAAAACAGCTTCCTCTACAACAACCAGCTGAAAGCGGCCGCCGTGTATGCTTCCAACCGCAGGATGCTGTATGAACTCATTACACGCAAAGCCCCCGCACCCGCACTTACCGAAACTACACCCTTAGCCGAAACTCCGGCACCCGCCATTGCAACTGCGCCCGAACCCGAACAGGACACCGTTACCACGCCCGAACCGGCCGCCGAACAAACTTCGCCCCCGGCCCAAATGCCCGTGGCTGACGAAAATTTTCCGGCCGAAACTCCGGTACAGGAAAACGAAATCATTCATCCCGACTTCCCCAAAAAACTTTTTGCCGGAAACGATGAATGGGAAGCCGGCATGATGCGCCAGCTTCAACTCCTCCACCACTGGCGCAATCAGCCGGAAATAATTAAACCGGTTCAGCCACAGACGCCGGAAACAGCAAACACCCCGAAAGACGAAACGCCCGCCGTTACCGAAACGGCAGTAAACGAAACAACATCAGCCACCGTAAACAACGCCCCTACTGCGGCCGACGAAATAAACACACTGCTTTACGTGCTGGCCGAACCTTCGGACTGGGACGATTTGCCCGAAAGCACGGTGGAAGAGGAAATTACAGCCGAAGACAACGCCACCGAACCCGCCACCTGGCAGGTGCAGCCGGTTGATGAGGCCGACCTGACTGTAAGCGAAGTAATAATACAACCTGCTGCCGAAGTCCCGGCCGATGAGGTTGAAATACCCGTCATAACCGCCCCCGACCAGCTCGAACTTCCGGCCACACTGCCCGCCGATCCGGTAGAACAACTCATCCTTGCCGGCGCTGTGAACGCCAGTATAACGCAGGAAGTTGACGATCACTGGCCCTCGCCCGAAGAACTGCAGCCACGCAAAACAGCAGAAGCTGTTGTACCGGTGGTTTCGACAAGCTCAACCTCCGGTACAACCGAAATTCCGATTCCCGCAGCACATAGCGGCGACTCAACCACCGGCGCAACAGACAATACAACAGTGGTTTCAACCAGCACAGCCACAGAAACTACGGAAACACTTCCGGTGGCTGAGCCTGATGAAACCACCAACGAACTGAGTTTCAGCAGCTGGCTGAAAAAACTGAACAACGCGGCTCCAGCGCCCGAACCTGCAGCCGAAACAATCCAACCCACTGAGCGGGAAACAAAGTCTCCCGAAACAGTTGTTTCACCGCAAATTACTACGGCCGAAACAGAAGCAGTTGCACCAGCCCCCGATCCGGAAACCGAAAATACGCCCCCGGCTGAAGAAGTTATTCCATCCGGAAAGCAGCAGATTATCGACAAGTTTATACGCGAGGAACCGCGCATCAAGCCCAATAAAAACAAGTTCTACAACCCTGTAAACATGGCCCGCCAGAGTGTACAGGAGAGCGATGATTTCATTACCGAAACCTTAGCCAGAATTTACGTAAAACAGGGCAATTTTTCGAAGGCAATACGGGCCTATCAAAAATTGAGTTTGAAGTTTCCGGAAAAAAGCAGTTACTTTGCAGCCCTTATTGAAGAACTGAAGCGAACACCTAAATAAATCCTTTCACTGAAATGACAACTGTCATCTCCATTCTGATTCTCCTGGTGAGCCTGCTGCTCATCCTCGTTGTGCTTGTACAGAACCCCAAAGGCGGCGGACTTGCGTCCGGTTTCAGTGGCGGTAATCAGGTTATGGGCGCCCGCCGTACTACCGATTTTCTCGAAAAAGCCACCTGGGGCCTTGCCGGTTTGCTTATGCTGATGAGCATTTTATCGACCAGCCTTACGGTTTCGAATGCAGAAACGCCTGAAGAAACAGACACGAACTCAAAAACCATTGATAAAGCCGGCGAACTGGATGCAAAATCCAAGCAGCCTGCCGCTAAACCGGTAACACCTGCTCCGGCTCCCGGACAGCAGCCCCCGGCACCGGCGCCCGCTCCCGGTCAGTAATATTTACAGGATTTTACCTGTTTGATAAAAAATGTCAGGATGTCAGCCTGACATTTTTTATTTGCACACAACTGCAAAAATGGCTGAAAAGCGCATTAATAGTGCCTTTGGCACAAAATCTGACAAGAAGCGCACGAGTTGCAGCTATAGACAATGTTGCAACCCGTTGAACCAAAAAAACCATCAAATAAATAGTTTAAAAATGGCAAAAGTGAACATCAAGCCGCTGGCCGACCGTGTGGTCGTTGAAGCTGCACCTGCCGAAGAAAAAACCGCAGGAGGCATTATCATCCCGGATACCGCAAAAGAGAAGCCGCAGCGCGGCAAAGTGGTAGCTGCCGGTCCCGGCAAAAAAGATGAACCGGTTACCGTAAAAGTGGGCGATACTGTGCTCTACGGCAAATATTCCGGCACTGAAATCCAGATCGACGGTAAAGATTACCTCATCATGCGTGAATCAGACATTTTCGCTATCGTTTAATCAGGTTTTGTTTTAATCACACACATCCAAATTTATTATGGCAAAGAATATCACTTTCAATATTGAAGCACGCGACGCGCTGAAGCGCGGCGTAGATGCCCTGGCCAATGCCGTGAAAGTTACCCTCGGCCCCAAAGGCCGTAACGTGGTTATTGATAAAAAGTTTGGTTCTCCTTCAATCACCAAAGACGGTGTTTCAGTAGCCAAGGAAATTGAGCTGAAAGACCCGGTTGAAAACATGGGGGCTCAGATGGTTAAAGAAGTGGCTTCGAAAACGGCTGATGTAGCCGGCGACGGAACCACCACAGCTACCGTACTGGCTCAGGCTATTGTTAGCGCAGGTTTGAAAAACGTGGCCGCCGGAGCAAACCCGATGGACCTCAAACGCGGTATCGACAAGGCTGTGGCCGCAGTGGTGGATAACCTCAAAAAAATGTCGAAGAAAGTAGGCGACGATAACGAGAAAATCAAACAGGTTGCCTCAATCTCTGCCAACAACGACATGAACATCGGTACACTCATTGCCGATGCAATGAGCCGTGTGAAAAAAGAAGGTGTAATTACCGTAGAAGAAGCCAAAGGCACAGAAACCACCGTGGAAGTGGTAGAAGGCATGCAGTTCGACCGTGGTTACATTTCGGCCTATTTTGTAACCGATGTGGACAAAATGGAAGCAGTGCTGGATAATCCGCTTGTACTGATTTACGACAAGAAGATTTCGAGCATGAAAGAGCTTCTGCCGGTGCTTGAAAAGGCCGTACAAACCGGAAAGCCCATTTTGATTATTGCTGAAGACATTGACGGAGAGGCCCTCTCTACCCTCGTAGTAAACAAAATCCGCGGCTCACTGCGCATTGCAGCAGTAAAAGCCCCCGGTTTCGGCGATCGTCGCAAAGCCATGCTCGAAGATATTGCCATCCTTACCGGCGGCATACTCATCAGCGAAGAGCGCGGCTTCAAACTCGAAAATGCAGATCTCTCTTTCCTCGGCAAAGCAGAGAAAGTGAGCATCGATAAAGACAACACCACCATTGTGGGCGGTGCCGGTAAAAAAGCCGACATCACTGCACGCGTAAACCAGATCAAGGCACAGATCGAAAGCACCACCTCCGATTACGATCGTGAGAAGCTGCAGGAGCGTCTGGCCAAACTCGCCGGCGGTGTAGCTGTTCTTTACGTAGGTGCTGCAACCGAAGTGGAGATGAAAGAGAAGAAAGACCGCGTGGATGATGCCCTGCACGCTACACGTGCTGCGGTGGAAGAAGGCATTGTACCCGGCGGCGGTGTGGCTTACATCCGCGCGCAGGATGTGCTCGATAAACTCAAAGGCGACAACGACGACGAGACCACCGGTATTCAGATTGTTCGCCGCGCCATTGAAGAACCGCTTCGTCAGATCTGCGAAAACGCAGGTGTGGAAGGCTCAATCGTTGTGCAAAAAGTGCGCGAAGGCAAAGCCGATTTCGGTTACAACGCCCGCACCGAAACCTACGAGAAACTCTTCGAAGCCGGTGTGATTGATCCCACCAAAGTAAGCCGTGTGGCCCTTGAGAATGCCGCTTCAATTGCCGGTATGCTCCTCACCACCGAGTGCGTACTTTCTGAAATCAAAGAAGATAAGCCTATGGCTATGCCCGGCGGCGGCGGAATGGAAGGCATGATGTAATCTGCCTGAAATTTATACACGAACGGCTGCCTTATCCGGCAGCCGTTCGTTTTTATTATCGCTTCTCCGGTGCAGCCCAGAACTGGTTTTCATTGCAGGTAAACCAGAGTTCGTAGTGGCGCTTATTCTTTAGTTTTTTCGAATTATGCCCCGGCTTTAATTTGTAAAAGCCCGACGGGATAAGCTGCACGTACGACGTAGTTTTGCCTTGTACAGCTGTTTCGTAATCGTAACAACTGCTTGTGGCACACTGCAACATGTACAGATTTTTAGCCATGTAGTTGTAGAGGTAATGCTGTATATCGGTTTTCTCGCGATGGTTCCAGTTTGCGGTTTCGTTTATTTTAAGCGGAAGTCCGGCTATTAACCGGCTTCTTACTTCCTGAATGCTCAGCAAATTGTTGTTTTCATCCATCACATACGCATCGTTTGTGGGATCCATCCACAGCCACTTGCGCAGCGAAACCGAATACACGGCATTGATTACATGGCAATCGGGATCATTATTGAGGCTGTCTTTGGGCAAACACGTCACCAGCCGCGAAGCAAAACCCATGGAGAGATACATTTCATTCAACACGGTAGCCAGACCGCGGCAGTTGAGTGTACGTTTTTCGGCGCTGCAAATCTGTAATAGATCGCTGGCGTTACGTTTTGAAGGGTTACCCATGTTCCCGTTGTGGGGAACCCGGTCGTGAATCCAGTGCATGAGACTGATGATACGGGAAACCTCGTTACCGTTTCCGGCCACCGAATCAAGCTTGTAGGTGAGCCGCAATGCCGTAAGGTTTGAATCCGATGCAGGCTGATAAGTGAAAGCAGGCATGGGCATATTCTCAGAATTATTGTATGCCCCGGCATTTTTGAGCATGTAGAGATAGTCGCCAACAGCACGGACCTGCTTTACTATTACAGCGTAGCGCGGCATGCTTCTGATATTATCAAGATCTGTATCCGCTTGCATGTGGCTATAGTTTGAATATCCGTACTTCACTGACATTTCAAGAAAGTTAACAGCATCCTCTTTTTTGTTTTCGAGCGAAAGCAGGCAGGCGTAATTATAATATACGGAGGCCATCATCCACATGTATTTATTGCGCTCACTTTGCTTCAAAGCATGAAACTCCGCTTCGGTTTCCACAATCAGTTTATGGCATCCCGGCACATCTCGTTTTTCATACGCCACCATTACCAGACTATCCTGGCGATGCATAAATGTTTCGAAGTTCTTTTTACCGGGCTTGCCTGAAAACCCGAACAAGCCTGCGGCCAGCACTACAAGCGCAAAAATGAATACCGCCTGTAGAAAAATGCGTTTTTGCATAGTATTGTTTTATATACGACGAACGTACTGCCTCTTAAGTTACAGGCTACTTCCCTTCCAGATTTCTGCTAACTAACGGCCAAAGATATACCGGCAGAAAGAAAAGCATACACAGCCGGAGTTGAAAATTTAATCCGGCACCGGAACTTACCCAATGTTTGAAACGGCGTTAAAACACAGAATCGGGGCATACTGATGAAAACGGCATACCCGACAAATGGATGCACTTTCGTCGAGTAAATCTTATCTTTGTAATTCATCAAAAAAGCAAGACCATGAGCAAGATGCGCAAAATTGCATTAGGAGGAATCGGAGTTGTTGTAGTGGCATCCGTTGCATTGAAAATTGCAGGCATTCACCCCGGCATTGTGGCCGTGCATGCGTTGCCGTTTTGCATGCTGCTGCTCATTGATCTTACACACAGGCGTTCGCGCCAAAGCAGTGATCAAAAACCACAATAGCACGCCCGCCCAAACCACTGCTCCCCTCAGAAACTATATGAAATCATTTTTCCTCGGCGCTGTGCTGCTGCTTTCCTCAGCGGCATCGGCTCAGTTTGTGGCAAACCGCAGCCTCAAACGAACACCGCGCAATCAGAACGACTCTTTGCCTGCCATCTGTACATTTAACTCAAAAGGTCAGTTCTACATTGGCTTTGGTTACAATAAAGAATGGTACACAAAATCAAACATTCATGTAAAAGATGAATCGGGCGACTATGATTTTGTGCTGCACAAGATGACGGCCAAAGACCGCCCCAAATTCAACGAAATTTTCCGTGTGGCCATTTCCATTCCACAATACGGATACCGTATCGGCTACTGGCTGCCCTCTTCGCGCTTTGGTATTGAACTGAATTTCGATCACGCGAAATATGTGGTTGACGAATACCAGACCGTGAGGCTAACCGGCCGCATTGAGGACAAAATTTACGATCAGGACACCTTGGTTGATCCGATCAGGTTTTTCGACATGGAGCATACTGACGGGGCCAACTTCCTGATGCTTAATCTTATGTTTCGTAAGCCGCTTGTGCAAAAACGTTTTCTGCAAATCAGCGCAATTGCCAAAGCGGGAGGCGGTATTGTGATTCCGCGCACTGATGTTACGCTTTTCGGGCAGCGCTGGAACCATTGCTTCCACGTGGCCGGGCAGGTGGCCGGTATTGAAACCGGTTTGCGCATTGAACTAATGAAGTACTTCTGGATTGAGCCTACCATCAAAGGCGCATTTGCCAATTTCAATTCCGTGCTGGCAATAGACGATGTGCTCATCAGCCACCGCTTTGGTGCATTTATGGTACTTGGACATGCCGGTTTTCAGTTTCCGCTTGGCAAAGTGCACAAAGGCCGCTTGCCCCGCTGAAAAATACGAGTCTGTAAATACAATTTTGGACTTATTGGTCGTTAGGTAATATCGTCGGAATGAATTCGGCGATTAATTATTACATTGCCTAAAATTATCGCATGAAGATTCTGGCTATCGACCGAATATTACCCACTGCTTCGGAAGACAAAATCAGGGGAGTAGTTATACGTGAAGCATTACACGTGTGGATGCTTTATACAAAAGATATTGTGCGTGAAGTGTATTTCCGCAAAGACCGCCCCGGTACGGTGCTGGTAATGGAATGCGCCGACGCCGCAGAAGCGAAAAAACTTCTGCAGACTTTCCCGCTTGTAAAAGCCGGTGTGATTGAATTTGATGTTATTCCTGTAGGCCATTTTGTGCCCTTCGGAACCCTGATTGACCGCTCGCATTTTGAAGACCGGATTGATTAACACATCAGTTGAACAGGTAAGAAAAACAAAAAGTGGCTCATGGCCGCTTTTTTCATTTATGTATATTCGTGTTATACAAATTCAAAACCACTGTTCAATGAAAAAACTCTACGCATTCCTTCTTGCCCTTACAGCCGGGGCAACACTGCATCTTAACGCCCAGTGCACCGTGGCTATTACCAGCCTTACCGTTAATGGCTTAACGGTAAACGTAACATCAACCGGTACTGGTGTTGCCACATTCCCTACCTATGGCTGGGATTGGGGTGATACACAAATTGGTGTCGGCCAGACACAATCGCACACTTACACAGCTGCAGGCACCTATAACATCTGCGCATACTTTTTTGATTTAGCAGATACTGCAGGTTGCCAGGCCACTGCCTGCACAACCATTACACTTACAGCTGTAGGTGTGCCCGAAACAGCACAGCTGCTTACCACCATGAATGCATTCCCCAGCCCGTTTGTAAATGAGGCCAACATCAAATACACACTCTCGCAAAACAGCGATGTGGAAATTGAAGTATTCGACATTACCGGTAAGCGTGTAGCCACACTGCAAAACGGCGCCATGACCGCAGGCACCCACAACGTGGTTTGGGAGGCTACAGAAGTAAACGCAGGTGTTTATTTTATTCGTCTCAAGGCCGGTGATGCAATTATTACCCGCCGCATTATTAAACAGTAAGTATTTAATTTACAAAGAACGCCGCCCGGAATTCGGGCGGCGTTCTTTGTTTTAATCCGATGTACTATCTCATTCAATAGAGGGAATAAAGAAGTAAATCGGATGTTTTTCCTTTTCTCAGCGCATACAAATTCTGTATCTCATTCATTCACTCATTTCCATACATTTTACCATAAAAAACACCTCCGGAAAATACCGGAGGTGTTTTTTATAGAGCAGGAAAAATTACTGCTTCACGAATTTGGTGGTGTACACCTGACCGTTTTCAGTAACCTGTACAAAGTACACTCCCGCTTCGAAATTTTCGAGGTTGTACACATTGTTTACACCTACATTCTGGCTGGCCGAAACTACCTGACCAAGTGCATTGATGATCTGAATTTGCATGGGTGCATTGTTGGTGCGGTTCACCTGAATGTTTACCATGTTGTTAGCAGGATTGGGATACACACCAACCATTGAAGTCTGGTTGGGATCATTACCAATGCTGTTGATGCCAGCAATATCATAAGAGAAAAGCAGGTTGGCAGCGCCCTGAGTTACACCCACAAGTGCAAGCGGCGAAGCGTTTACATATACCCCACCAGCGAGGTCGCCGGGAGTACCCATGTCGGCAGTAACGTCATGCAGTACAGTTTGTGCACCGCTGGCAATGTTTACCTGAATGAGGTCAGCGAGGTCAGTTCCGCTTACACCGGTTTGGTGGAAAGCCCACAGGTAAGGACCGCCGGGCGAAGTGCCGTCGAATGCAAGACCGTATGTAGCTGTGAGACCATGCGATGAAGCAGGTACTGATGAAAGTACTGTACCGGTCATGCTAACCAGTGTAAAGTCGGTTGTCCAGGTACCCACCCAGAAGCCACCCTGACCGCTGTTTGCAGTAGGATCGTAAGTGCAGTAGCGAATGTTGGGTACTGTGGGCACGCTGATGGTTGAAGCAAGTGTTTGTGTGGCGGGGTCAATTTTGTAAATATTGGAGTTGTTAGCTCCGGCATATACAAAAGAACCGTCTGTAGTGAGTGAGCGAACACCGGTTACACCGGGTACGGTGAAGCTACCGGTAACTGTGCCGGTTGCAGAAACAACCCACATGGTATCGGAAGCCCAGCGAGACACCCAGAAGTTAAGGCCAACCGGAGTTACACCGGCATTACCTGTACCAGCACCAGCAGCTGTAATGTCGTAGCTGAAAAGTATCTGCCAGGGGGTCTGAACGGTGGGAGGAGGATTGTTGTTACCTGTAGCCGGAGAAGTTTCGGCAGAAGGAACAGAAGGTGTTTGTGCAGCAAGTGTACCGAAAGCAAGCACAGCACCTGCAAGGAGGGTAAAGGTTTTAGTCATGAGATTAGTTTGGTTAAGACGGATTAAATTTAGTGAAAAAAACTCTTCGCCATAAAAACACCCATCATATACTATATTTCCAAGCACCCGAACAAACTATACGTTCCGGCTCCTCCCTTAGCTTTTCACTGCTAACTATTCAGCCAGCACGCATTCACACCGGCATTAGATCTTGTATCGTTTATGAGTTCATGAAATAGGCGAATCGATAAAAAAAACGTCCGGCCACACACGCCGGACGTTTTCACACACAAACACAAGCAAGGTGTTTCACACACTTATACCTTGCTCAGTAAATCCTTCACAAGGGAAGAAATCATTTTACCATCTGCTTTTCCGGCGAGTTGTTTTGTGGCAACGCCCATTACCTTACCCATATCGGCGGGTGATGCGGCTCCGGTTTGCGCAATGATGGTGTTGAGAATTTCGCGTACTTCGTCTTCACTCATTTGTTTTGGCAAATAAGCTTCGATGATGCCGGCCTGAAAGTTTTCTACCTCTGCCAGTTCGGGGCGGTTTTGCGTAATGTATATTTCGGCGGTTTCGCGGCGCTTCTTTACTTCTTTCTGCAGCGCCTTGATGGCCGATTCTTCGGTTAATCCTTCGGGCGATGTTTTGAGCAGGAGCAATACCGACTTGATCGCCCTGATGGCTTCGAGCCGGGGCTGGTCTTTGGCCAGCATTGCCGCTTTCATATCGGCCTGAATTTGTTCTTCGAGTTGCATTTTAGTTTGTATTGTCTCAACGATTAATCCACGTTGTCGTGGAGAAAAGAGTTGTTGGGACGGATTTCAATTTTCTTGTCTTCGGTTTCGGTGAGAGTAAAGCGCGACACCTGCGATTCTGACGAATGAGCCACATTGTCGAGCTGAATGTTGCGGCGTTTGTAGGCCGGTTCGTTTTCCAGTTCGTTGAGCCCCTGCGATGTTTTGAGTTTCAGGCTGAGTTCTTTCAGTTTCTGAATACGTTCCTGAGCTTTACGCATCTGTTCTTCGGCCTCTACTTTTTTCACTTCGGGCTGGGCCACTACTTTAAGTTCGGGCTCGGGCATTTTTTCGGCCACAGGCTCGGGAGTGGTGTTTTGCGCGGGTGTTTCGGCAAAGAGGTCGTTGACCGGAGTTTCCACTACAGCTTCGGCGTTTGTAATTTCGAAGGTGATGGATTGCTGCGGCTGTGCGGGCTCGGCCACGTAACGCTGTTGAATTTCTTCGGCCTTGGGCTCTTCTTTTTTCACCAGAAAAGGCTCAAGCGGATTGGCAGTTTCGGCTTTGGGCTCGGTATTCGCCACAGGTTGCTGCAGCACGGGTGTTTCGGTAGCGAGATTGAGCACCACTTTAGACGCCTCAGGCTTTTTCGAATATTCGTAAGCAACCGGATTTGATGAATTGAAACCGGTGGCAATGATGGTTACGTTTACCGATTCGCCAAGCGTTTCATCCACGCCGTAACCTTTAATGATTTCGGCGGTTTGTCCGGCTGCTTCCTGGATGTAGTCGGTAATTTCGCCGAGTTCATCCATAGTGATTTCCGTAGCGCCGGAAATGATATTGAGCAGCACGTAGCGTGCGCCGGTAATGTTGTTATCGTTAAGCAGCGGCGAGCTGAGGGCCATTTCTACGGCACGTGTGGCGCGGTTTTCGCCCGATGCGTTTGCCGAACCCATAATAGCCACACCGCTGTTGCGCATTACCGTGCATACGTCGGCAAAGTCAACGTTAATCTGCTGGGTGAGGCTGATGATTTCGGCAATGCTTTTTGCAGCTGTCGAAAGTACATCGTCGGCGTGCGAGAAGGCATCGCTGAGTTTCAGGTTGCCATACATCTCACGCAGTTTATCGTTGCACACCACAAGCAGTGTATCCACATTCTGCTTGAGTTGTTCGAGACCGTCTTCGGCCTGCTGGCGGCGTTTTTTACCTTCAAAGGCAAACGGCACGGTAACAATAGCCACGGTAAGAATACCGAGCTCACGCGCAATGCCTGCAATGATAGGAGCCGCACCGGTTCCTGTTCCGCCACCCATACCTGCGGTGATGAAACACATTTTGGTGTTGTTGGCAAGCAGGTTGCGGATGTCTTCGATGTTTTCGATAGCGGCATTGCGGCCTACTTCAGGCATCGAGCCGGCACCGCGACCTTCGGTAAGCGCAGCACCGAGTACAATTTTATTCGGAACAGGGCTCATGTCGAGCGCCTGCTTATCGGTATTACATACTACAAAGTCAACACCACGAATGCCCTGACGGTACATGTGGTTTACGGCGTTGCTTCCGCCGCCGCCTACGCCAATTACTTTAATAATAGAAGACTGTTCGGGAAGATCAAATTTCATAGCTTCTGTGTGTTGTGTGTGTGTGGTGTCTGTCACAATTTCTTGTTCGGAAACTGCTGCAGGTGATATTTCCAGGGGTAATGAGGCTGCCGGATCAACGGCAGGTGCGGACGAAACAGGTGTAATTTCTTCCGCCAGCTCAGCTTCGGCTGCAGGCTCGATGCTAACCTGTGCCATGAGGTCTGTTTCGTTTGTGAATTGTGATGTAGTTTCTGCGGGTGTTTCGGTAATTATCTTTACTAACAATTCATCAGTTACCGGATTTGCATCGGTAACAAACTCCGTTGCAGCCGCTGTTTCGTAATTCTCATTAAACGATTCAACAGTTTCTGAAACGGTTTCAAACGCGGCATCAGCAGGCGATTCCACATTTTCGGCTACAGCAAAATTTTCGGCAGCACTGCCCTGCTCTGCGGCAAGAATTCCATCCCAGTTCATATCAGGCTCCTCGGCATAAGCTTCGGTGCTGGTAATGTCCCATGAAAAAACACTGCCTTCATTTTCAGACACAGGCACGTTCTGATCAGCCACAGCAGCAGGTTGCGAAGCATCGGCTGCCGACTGCTCCTGTGCGCTTTCGTTCAGGAATTGCTCCTGCTCGTCGTCGAAGGTGTCGAATATGCTGTAGTTGTCCATTTTGCGTTCGTATAGAAAATTGTGGAAAATTAGTTCTACTCTATTTTCGCTTTGCAAAAGGTTACACCAACTTACTAACCGGCAATTGTTCATTTCCACGGTTAGTATTCTTTCTCATTCAATCCATCACTCCTTTTCACTCACATCAAATCACAAAAAAAGCGGACTACAATCAGTCCGCTTTTCATACCTAAGCTATAAAATACGGTAAACAGAGGCGTTCAGGCTTGCATTTAACCGTTTGATTCTTCTTCAAACCATTGTTTCCCTTTGGTAAAAATCTGATCAAACCAATTGCCTTTTGTTTTCTTAGAATGTGTGCTCACTTTCGGTTTTTCTTCTTCTTTATTGGTTTGCAGTGGCTCATCGCTGAATCCGCGCATTACGAGCCCTACGCCGGTGGCATACATGGGGCTTGTAATCTCTTCGGAGCTGTTGGCGAGGTGTTCGTTGGGATACCCCACGCGTGTATCCATCCCGGTTACAAACTCGATGAGCTGTGTGATGTGTTTAAGCTGCGAGCCGCCGCCTGTGACCACAATACCGGCAATGAGTTTTTTCTCGAAACCCGAATTTCGGATTTCGTAATACACGTGTTCCACAATTTCTTCCATACGTGCCTGAATGATGTGCGCAAGGTTTTTTACCGAAATTTCCTTGTGCGGACGGCCACGCAAGCCGGGAATTGACACAATTTCGTTTTCCTGATTTTCGCTGGCCAGCGCCGAACCGAATTTTACCTTCAGAAGTTCAGCCTGCGTTTTAATTATGCTGCAACCTTCCTTGATGTCTTCGGTAATAATGTTGCCACCAAAAGGGATTACAGCCGTGTGGCGGATAATTCCATCGTGGAAAATGGCCACATCCGTTGTACCGCCGCCAATATCCACAAGCACTACGCCGGCTTCTTTCTCTTCATCGCTCAGGACAGCATCGGCCGAGGCAAGCGGTTCGAGTGTGAGATCAGCAACTTCGAGCCCGGCTTTATTTACACACTTGTAAATGTTTTTTGCCGCAGCAACCTGTCCGGTTATGATATGGAAATTGGCTTCGAGACGTGTGCCTGCCATACCAATGGGGTTCTTGATACCTACTTCAGCATCGATGATATATTCCTGCGGAAGTACGTGAATAATTTCTTCGCCGGGCGACATTACAAGCCGGTACATATCGTCGATTAATTCGTCGATATCTTTCTGGCTGATTTCATCGTCGATGCTGCGGCGTGTTTTCATGCCGCGATGTTGCAGGCTTTTAATATGCTGCCCGGCGATACCCACATTTACGACTTTAATATCCACGCCCGATTTGTTGCTGGCTTCGGCCACGGCTTCCTTAATCGAACGCACGGTTTCGTCGATGTTAAGCACCACACCACGTGCCACGCCCAGCGACTCTGCCTTACCCATACCGAGAATTTCTATTTTCCCGTGATTGGTGCGGCGCCCTACGAGCACGGCAATTTTGGTGGTTCCGATATCAAGGCCTACAACAATTTCAGATTCCATTGGCTATGGTCTTTTTAGTGCAAACAATTTGGTGATCGTACTGGAGATCGATTACTGTGTATTTGTCCCACGCACCGGTGTGCCGTAATCCTTCGGTATAAAACACGCGCAGCTTGGCAAACTTTTCGTCAAGCCGGGCAATATTCCCCAAAACAATGCGGTGGGATCCCACACGCGGAACGAGCTCAAAGTTACGATCCTCACGAATGTAAACCTGAGCAATTTGTGAACGTAGTAACGTATCGTTGTCAATAACCCGGCAAAGATGCCAGATATCATCGGTAATGATGGGCGAACGCAGGGCCGAATCGGCCGAAATTACCATAAGGTTGCGCTCAAACAAACGGCCGTAGGTTTCGGTAATGTGGCCGGTAACAGGTGTCACAGCTGCAGTGTATTCTGCCATCCACGGCATCACCATGCCATGATCGTCAATGTAGTACGATTCGTTTGCTTTGGTAATGATGCGTGCAATAGGTCGGCGTTGCTGAATTACAATATTCACTTCGCAGTCAACACCCATAAATGCTTCGGCACTTTGCACGGCAGGCAGTGAGTTGAGCCAGTGTTCGAGCGCCGGAATACTGATTTCGGAAACGGGTTTGCCTACGGGCACATCGCCTTTTTCGGCCAGCAGTCGCTGCACATCATCGTTGGTGATGAACAACTGATCGGCTGCGCGGGGCTGTCGGTTAATGGTGATGTTTATTTTTTCGCACACACGGGCGTTGTGACGTTTCAGTGCAAAGCCAGTTCCTGCCACCGCAATTACGGCCAGCAATGCCCAGAGTGTAATGCTGAGAATGCGTTTCATGGCCTGGCGGAATTATAGGTTTTATGTAATGCGTTTTCGATGGGCTGCACAAGCTGATCGATATCGCCGGCTCCAAGTGTGAGCACTACGCCGCATGACGTGTTTACAGCAGCATCAATTGCATCGGCTTTTCCAGCCACGCGTACTTTGCTGCCTGCAAGGTTTGCCAATGCCGCCGAAGTAATTCCGGCAATCGGTTTTTCGCGTGCCGGATAAATATCAAGCAGCAACGCTTCATCGAGTGTAGCCAGCACATCGGCAAATTCCTGCATGAAATCGCGCGTGCGGCTGAAAAGATGTGGCTGAAAGATGCCCATAATTTTCTGCTGCGGAAAAAGTTCGCGCGCGGAAGAAATGGCCGCAGCCAGCTCGGCCGGATGATGGCCGTAATCGTCGATATACACTTTCTGCTCGGAACGGAAGCGGTATTCAAACCGGCGGCCCACACCTTTAAACGAAGCAAGACCGAGACGCACACCATCTTCACCGGCTCCGGCAGCAATTGCCAGCGCCGCTGCCGCCACAGCATTCTCTACATTATGTCGTCCGGGCAAACCCAATGTAAGCTCTTCCCATTGCTTCCCATGATGATTAAGCGTAAACACATAGTATCCGTTTTCGATGCGGATATCGGATGCGTAATAATTGCATGTGGTATTGCCGAGCGAATAAGTAGCTACACCAGACAAATCCCGGATGCCCAGCTTTTCAACTACCTCGGGCTTGGTTACCAGTAATCCTCCGGGCTGAATCTGCGAAGCAAATTTCCGGTAAGTGGCAAACATCTCTTCCGTGTTGCCGTAAATATCAAGATGATCGGCATCAACCGAAGTGATCACCGCATAAGCCGGATGCAACCATAAAAACGAGCGGTCGTACTCATCGGCTTCTGCCACCACTACATTGTCAAACGCACTTGCACCGGCTTTGCCCAGCGTGCTGCCCAGCAAAAGATTTGTGCCGTAGTTGCCCGAAATTCCGCCAAGAAAAGCCGAACAGTCAATTCCGGCGCTGCGCATGAGATGGGCGGTAAGCGTGGTAGTGGTGGTTTTTCCGTGCGTACCCGCAATGGCAAACGTGCGTGTAGCTTCGGCGATGAGGCCAAGTACCTGTGCGCGTTTCATCATTACATACTGCTGCTCACGAAACCATTGCATCTCGGCATGATCGGCGGGAACGGCAGGCGTGTACACAACTACCGTTGTTTCTTTTGCGCCTGCATGCTTAAGCTCAAGCGGAATACGCTGTACCGATTCCTCGTAGTACACATCAATCCCTTCCTGCTGCAACATGCGGGTAAGCGCTGTTTCTGTTTTATCGTAGCCGCTCACACGTTTGCCCATCGCTTTAAAAAAACGGGCAAGCGCACTCATCCCGATACCACCGATACCGAGGAAATGAATATGTGTGCAGGCATTCAGGTTCATGACTTGCGGCGGTTAACGAGCGACATTACTTCGGAAGCGATACGTTGTGCAGCATCGGGTATAGCCAATGCGGCAATATTTACGGTAAACTGATGGCGACGCTCATCATCATTCACCAGTTTTATAAGTTCAGTGATTAAGTGCGTCTGGGCGTCGGCATCTTTTATAAGTAGTCCGGCACCTTTGTTTACAAGCGCCATTGCATTTTTGGTTTGGTGATCTTCGGCCACAAAGGGAGAAGGCACAAACACAACAGGTTTATTTACAATGGCAAGCTCGGAAATAGAACTTGCTCCGGCGCGGGATACAACTACATCGGCAGCTGCATAGGCATAATCCATTTCGCGGATGAATGCGTGCGGAAGAATATTGCCGTTGAATTTTGCAGCAAGCTCTTTTGCTTTTGGCGCCCAGGCTTCACCCGTTTGCCAGAGCAGTTGTATGCCGGCTTCACTCAAACGCTGCAAACCCGCACCAATGGCTTCATTCACAGTACGCGCACCGAGACTTCCGCCAATTACCAGCACTACCGGGCGCTCGCCATCAAGCTTGAACATTTCGAGCGCACGTGTCCGTTTGCCATCGAGTTTTAAAATATCCTGACGAACCGGGTTGCCCGTTACAAGGAGTTTTTCTTTCGGAAAAAATCGCTCCATGTGATCATATGCCACACAGATCCGATCCACACTTGAAGCAAGAATTTTACTTGTGATACCCGGGTACGAATTGCCTTCGTGTATAAGCGTAGGCACACCTGCACGCGCAGCCACACGCAACATTGGGCCGCTGGCGTAACCACCGGTGCCAATAACCGCATCAGGCTTAAAGCTGCGCAGTATGCGGCGAGCGCGCAAAATACTGCTGACTACTTTGAAGGGAAACGAAAGATTTTCGAGAGTAAAGCGGCGCTGCAAACCGCTTATCCAGAGACCTTCAATCTTGTAACCGGCAGCAGGTACTTTTTCCATTTCCATACGCCCCTTTGCACCTACAAACAAAAACTCGGCATCGGGGTACATCACTTTTAATGCATTGGCAATGGCAATAGCGGGAAAAATATGTCCGCCGGTTCCACCTCCACTGAGAATAAATTTAAGCGGTGGCAAGCTCACCTCCTTTCTCAGTTTCATCGGGCTGGGCATCTTCTCCCGTTTCAGTTTCGCGGCTTACGCTGAGAATTACCCCCACGGCAATGCTCGAAAAAAGGAGTGAGGTTCCGCCCATACTCAGAAATGGCAATGGCTGGCCGGTAACCGGGAAAAGATTAACGGCTACTGCCATATTTATCAGTCCCTGAAACACCAGCTGAAACGATAGTCCGAAAGCCAGCAAGGCACCAAATGTTTTTTTGCTTTTTGAAGCCACTTTTATTCCCCTGAACAGAAGAATAAGATACAAAAGCACAATGCCCACACCGCCAATCACAGAACCGTATTCTTCAATTACAATGGCATAGATAAAATCAGAATACGGATGTGGCAGAAAATTTCGTTGTGTACTGTTGCCAGCTCCTTTACCAGTAACACCACCGGTGGCAATAGCTATTTTAGCCTGATTCGACTGAAAGTTTTTATCGTCGTTGGCGGCTTCGTTTCCGGTGACGAAATTTACAATTCGATTTTTCCATGTTTCCAAACGTGGCAGTGCTTTAGGGAACGCAGCTCCAAGAAGGATAAGCAACGCAAAACCAGCTGCTGCAATACCGGCCACTTTACCAATATGTTTAAGCGACACGCCGCCGATAAACATGAGTATGCAAGAGGTAGTAAACAGCAACGCCGATGTGGAAAAGTTGGCCGGAAGAATAAGCAGGCAAACGATTGCCACAGGCGCCATAATTTTAATGAGTACTTTTTTGAAATCCTTGAGCTCGTTCTGATTCTGCGAAAGCACACGCCCCAGATACATGATAAGTGCCAGTTTGGCAAAGTCTGATGTTTGAAACGTAAGACCGGTGCCGGGAATGGCAATCCAGCGATCGGCATTATTCAGGTTGGTACCGCCGGCCAGTGTGTAAAGCAGTAGCGGTAGTGAGAGAATCAGCAGAATTTGCGAGATGCGTGAGAAATAAGTGTAACGAATGCGATGCGTGAAATACATGAGTATCATGCCCAGCAAAATAATTTTGCCATGCTTAAACAGATAATATTCCGTATCACCTTCATGATGCTTGTAGGCAAGCGTTACAATTGAACTGTACACAGCCAGCAGCGAAAGCAATGAAAGCAATACGACGATCATCCAGATCACCTTATCGCCTTTGAAATAACTGAACAGATTCATTTTTACTGCCTGCTGTGTAAGTGTGATTAACTAAACTTTACCTGAACGGTATCCCGGAAACGGTTGCCACGATTTTTATAATTATCAAACGGATCGTAGCTGGGGCATCCGGGTGCGAAAAGCACTGTTTTTACATCGCCACGTGCAAGAATGGCGGCGTTATCCACAGCATCTTTCAAATCGGCAGCCTGAATAACCATGGGTACTGCATCGGCAAATGCCTTGAAATATTTCCATGGTGTAGAGCCGAGGCAAATCACGGCACTTACTTTTTCAGCGGCAAGCGAAGTAAGTTTATCGTGATCTTCAGCACGGTCAATTCCGCCCATTATCAATACCACATTGCCCGGCACATCGCGCAGCGCCATCCATACCAGATCAACACTCGTAGCCATTGAGTGGTTAATCCAGTTTACGCCCTGATGTTCGGTTATTACTTCGAGGTGATGGGCGTTGTCGCCCTGCGCTTTCATGCGCATGCGGAGCATTTCCTCGTGCAGCGTAATATCCTGCGGTTTGATTTTATTTTCGTGAGTTGCCATTTGCACGGAAACAGTTAAAGATTAGAGTGCGCGCACCGCAGCTTTAAACTGGCGGCCACGGTCTTCGTAGTTCTCAAACAGATCGAAGCTGGCGCAGGCGGGCGAAAGAAGTACGGTATCGCCTTTTCCGGCCAAACGATACGAAAGCGCCACAGCTTCCTGCGCCGAACCGGCCTCCACAATGTTTTCCACCCGGCCCTGAAATGCCGCAAGAATTTTACTGTTGTCAGTTCCGAGACACACAATGGCTTTCACCTTTGCCTGTACCAGTTCAAACAACGCACTGTAATCGTTACCCTTATCCACACCGCCAACAATCCACACCACCGGCGTATTCATGCTTTCGAGTGCATACCACGTAGAGTTTACATTGGTCGCTTTCGAATCATTGATAAAGTCGATATTGTTGATGCGCGATACAAATTCGAGTCGGTGTTCAACACTCTGAAAGTCGGAAAGGCTTTCACGGATGGCTTCTTTACGAACTTCCAGCAGGCGGGATGCGATTCCGCCGGCCATCGAGTTGTAAACGTTGTGCTTGCCTTGCAACGCGAGTTCTTCGATGGTCATAGTAAATTGGTTTTTATGGATGTTAAAAATGATTTCATTGTGGTGTAACCAGGCTCCCTCCTGCTCTAACTGCTGTTTGATACTGAAGGGATATTTTTTTGCATTGATCGGATACTTGTGTATTTCATTCAGTGTCACTTCATCGTCGGCACAATACACAAAAGCATCTTCGGGTCGCTGATTCTGCGCTATGCGGAACTTTGCGGCGGCATATTTTTCAAGCTGGTATTCGTATCGGTCGAGATGATCAGGGGTAATATTGAGCAGCACGGCGATGTCGGCACGGAAGTCGTACATATCATCCAACTGAAAGCTGCTCAGTTCAAGCACATACACCTCATGCCCGCCCTCATACACGAGCTTGGCGAAACTGTGTCCTACGTTTCCACCCAATGCCGCATTCACACCGGCCTTGGTGAGAATATGATGCGTAAGTGTGGATGTGGTAGTTTTACCATTGCTTCCTGTAATACAAACCGTTTTCGCATTCGTGTAACGACCGGCAAACTCGATTTCCGAAATCACCGGAATACCATTTGCACGGAGCTGCTTCACCAGCGGCACGGTTCCGGGAATGCCCGGACTCTTAATTACCTCATCGGCATTAAGTACCTGATTTTCGGTGTGTTGTTTCTCTTCCCAGCGAATATCATGTTGTGAAAGAACGTCCTTGTATTTCTGGCTTATCGGCCCTTTGTCGGAAACAAATACGTCATACCCCTTCTGTTGTGCCAGAAGAGCAGCGCCTGTTCCGCTTTCGCCTGCGCCAAGTATGACCATTCGTTTCATCAAAACTTTTATTTAATTATTTTATTTATTTAGCGAAGCTTAAGTGTGGCAATGGCAACAATACCAAGCAGTAATCCCACAATCCAGAACCGCGTAACAATCTTTGATTCGTGAAACCCTTTTTTCTGGTAATGATGGTGCAGCGGCGACATGAGGAACAAGCGGTTAGCCTTCGCATAATCGAGTCCGTATTTGCGCTTGCGGTATTTAAACACCGCCACCTGAAGCACCACTGAAAGATTTTCTACCAGAAAAATTCCGCACACAATCGGAATCAGCATCTCTTTGCGAATGGCTATGGCAAACGTGGCAATGATGCCACCCAAGGCCAGACTTCCGGTATCGCCCATAAACACCTGCGCCGGATAGGCATTGTACCAGAGGAAACCAATGCAGGCTCCCACAAATGCACCTATGAAGATTACAAGTTCACCGGTGTCGGGGATGTACATAATGTTGAGGTAATCGGCAAAAATGGTGTTACCCGATACGTAAGCCAGAATCCCCAACACAACTCCGATAATGGCCGAAGTTCCAGCTGCAAGCCCGTCTATACCATCCGTTACGTTAGCACCGTTTGACACTGCAGTAATAATGAATATCACAATAAGCACAAACAATATCCAGCCGTACTGCCGGGCGGCATCACCAAACACACCCAGAATATCGTTGTAATCAAACTCATTGTTTTTTACAAAAGGAATAGTGGTAGTGAGTGATTTGGTTTCGGTTTTCGAATATTCGGGGAAACCAAGATCGGCGCATCCATCATCAAGCTTTCCGGGATCGCTGGTAAGCGAAAGCATTTGCTTGTTGTCTGTCGAAATTTTTTCGCGCACCACAACAGCATCACTGAAGTAAAGCGTAAGCCCAACAATAAGTCCGAGACCAATCTGTCCCATTACCTTGAACTTGCCGTGCAATCCTTTTTTATCTTTTTTGAATACCTTGATATAATCATCAATAAAACCAATTGCACCCAACCAGATTGTGGTAATGAGCATGAGAATGATATACACATTACTAAGTTTGGCAAACAGCAGTGTAGGAATCACAATAGCCGAAAGAATAATGAGTCCGCCCATTGTGGGAGTCCCTTGTTTTTCGTTCTGTCCCTGCAAACCGAGATCGCGAATAATTTCGCCCACCTGCTTTTTCTGCAGCAAACGAATAAGCCGTTTACCGAAAAGCACAGTAATAATAAGCGAGGTTATCACTGACATGGCCGCACGGAACGAGATGTATTTGAATACACCCGCACCCGGAAAATCAAAACCCTGGTTCAACCAGTCGAAGAGATAGTACAGCATGTCAGTCTTCGGTATTAAGTGTTTCTTTAAGTATGGCCATGTCGTCAAAAGGATGTTTCACCCCGTTGATTTCCTGGTATTTTTCGTGTCCTTTACCCGCCACCAGAATAATGTCGCCGGGCTTTGCCAGTGCCACTGCAGTACGTATGGCTTCACGGCGGTCTATGATGGAAAGCGTGCTGCGCTGGTATTGAATTTCCACGCCCTGTTGCATTTCGGTCAGAATTGCGGCCGGATCTTCAGTGCGGGGATTATCGGAAGTGAGCAGTACACGGTCGCTGTTTTCGCAGGCAATACGTGCCATAACCGGACGCTTTGCGCGGTCTCTGTCGCCACCGCAACCAACCACTGTAATTACCTGTTCGTTTCCGGTGCGGATGTCGGCAATGGTTTTAAGCACATTGAGCAGTGCGTCTGGCGTGTGTGCATAATCTACAATGCCGGTAATACCATTGTTGCTGCGCACATACTGGAAGCGGCCCTCAACGGGGCCAAGAGTACTGAGCGTGGTGAGCGTGTGCATTTTGTCTTTGCCCAGCAACATGGCTGTGGCATACACCGCCGTGAGGTTGTAAGCATTAAAACTGCCGATGAGTTTGCTCCAGAACTCGGTGCTGTCCATGCTGAGCTGCAAACCGGAGAACTGATTCTCAATTACACGGCATTTGAAATCGGCTACATTTTTTACAGAATAGCTGCGCTTAAGTGCACGTGTGTTCTGCACCATTACCGCACCGTTCACATCGTCGCGGTTCACAAGTGCAAACGCATCGGAGGGCAGCATATCAAACAACATTTTCTTAGCCTTGATGTAAGCATCAAATGTTTTATGATAATCGAGGTGATCGTGTGTGATGTTGGTAAATACACCACCGGCAAACTGAATACCAGCAACACGTCCCTGCACAAGCGCATGTGAGCTTACTTCCATAAATGCATACTTACATCCGGCATCCACCATACGGCGGAGCAGCGCATTAAGCGTAATGGCATCAGGTGTGGTATGCGTGGATGGAATTTCCTCGTTGTTAATCATGTTGGCCACGGTGGTAAGCATACCAGCCTTGTAGCCAAGTGCGCGGAAAAGGCGGAACAATAAAGTAACCGTGGTTGTTTTCCCGTTGGTGCCGGTTACACCAATGAGCTTAAGCTGCGACGAAGGCTGGTCGTAAAAATTACCGGCAATTATGCCCAGCGCCTGCGCACTGTCGGCCACCTTTACATAGGTAATTTTCGGATTTATTTCTTCGGGAAGTTCTTCGCACACAATTGCAGCAGCCCCCGAAGCAATAGCCTTTTCAATAAAGCCATGCCCATCGGCCTGCGTTCCGCGAACGGCCACAAAAAGTCCGTCCTTTTCCACAAGACGCGAATCAAAAGCCAATGAGGTGATTGCCACGTTGGTTGATCCCGTTACTTCGAGCAGACTGGCTTTATAGAGTATGTCGCGGAGCAGTTTCATAGCGTGAGTTCCAGAATTACTTCCGATCCTTTTTTGATTGGTGACCCGGGTGCAACCGACTGGCGGCTAACTATACCCGAACCAATTATTCGTACACGAATCCCTTTGTTTTCGAGCAATGCCAGACAATCTATTGCTGTCATTCCTGTTAAATCAGGCATTATACCCGCGCTTAGTTTTTGTTCGGGCTTTATGGTTGTAGCGGCATAGCTGTTTCCCGAAACCTTAAGCGCGGTTATTGTACCCGGCGCCTGTTGCGGTGCGGGAAGATTAAGTTGTTTGAGGGCAGTAAGCGTAGGTTCGGCAAAACCCTTCTGTACAGCTGGGAGCGAGGTAAGCATCGGCCCGGCGTTTACAGCTTTGTGTATATCGAGTTCGGTGGCGTAAATGCGGTCGGCAATTTGTTTGAAAATGGGACCAGCCACCACACCGCCATAGTATGCATCGCCCGAAGGTGCATTCACAATTACAATGCACGAATACTTGGGCTGATCGGCCGGGAAATAACCCACAAACGACGCCTGATAGGTTACACCATTTTCGCCCCGGTAGCTGTTGCCCTGCGCAATCTGCGCGGTTCCGGTTTTCCCGGCCACTTTGTATATGATACTGCCCATACTTTTGCCAGTACCATTTTGCACCACACCTTCGAGCAATCGACGTGCCTTGGCAATGGTTTGCGGCTTGGCAATTGCCGGATTGATAATCTGAGGTTCAAAGCGTTTGATGACCCGGCCTTTGTCGCGCACCTCCTTCACAAACATAGGTTTCACCATTTTACCATTATTGGCAATAGCATTATAAAGCGTAAGTGTTTGCATTGGTGTAATAAGCGATTCATAACCAATGCTGATCCAAGGCAGCGAAACGCCCGACCAGTCACGATCTTTCGGATCTTTCACACGCGGACGGCCTTCGCCGGGAATTGACACATTGAGTTTCTGTCCAAGACCAATACGGCGCAAACCGTCGGTGAATTTTTTAGGATTCCGTCCAAATGCTTTATTTATCAAACGAGAGATACCAACGTTTGACGATTCCCAGAATGCCTCTTCAGTGGTTACCAGATTTTTCTTGGGTGCATGCGAATCTTTCATCGTACGATCGAAAAACTTGTATTGCCCACCGTTCAGATCAACCTGATCGTCGAGATCAATAAGTCCTTCGTCCATACCCACCAGCAGGGAGGCCATTTTAAATGTTGAACCGGGCTCACGTGCATCGCCTATTGCGTAATTGTAAGTTTCGCGGTACACGCCTGAGTCGGCGCGGGTAAGGTTGGCAATGGCGCGTATTTCGCCGGTGGCCACTTCCATAAGTACGCAGGTGCCGTAGCGCGCGTTGTGTTCGGCCAGCGAATTCATCAGCGCATTTTCAGCCACATCCTGAATATTGATATCGATGGTAGAGACAATGTCTTTCCCATCCTGCGGCTCAATTTCGTTTTCGTCGTTAATGGGCATGTAGGCGCCGGCAGCAATGCGGCGCATCAGTCGTTTCCCGCCCACGCCGGTAAGCAGTGAATCGTAGGCGCCTTCCAGACCAACCTTCAGTGTGTCTTTAATGTAGCCGATGGTGCGCGCAGCCAGCGTGCGGAAAGGCAGTTCGCGGCGGTTTGACTGAATGTAGATGAAGCCGCCACGATAGCGGCCGCAGCGGAAAAGCGGAAGTTTCTTGAGTTCCTGCAACGTGTTGTAAGAAACACCGCGGCAAATTTCTACATAGCGGTCGCTGTCGTTTCGGGCGCGCAGGAGTTCGCGTGTGTATTCGCGGGCGGTTTTACGCTGGTATGGTGAAAGCAGTCGTTCGAGGTGCGGGGTAAGCCGCGAAACACTGTCTTCAAACTCGGCATCATTTATAAACGAGTTGGCTCGGGTATCCACGCCAATGTTGTAATACGGCAGCGAAGTGGCGAGCAGGCTTCCGTCAACCGCAAAAATATTTCCGCGCACAGCTTCAATATCCATTTCACGCACGGTAAACTTTTGCGCTTCCTGTTTCCAGTAACTGCCTTGCGCAAACTGAATATAGAAGACACGCCCAATCACCGCCAGTGCAAAAACGGCACTGAAGATGTACACAAGGTACACGCGGCGAAGTATGTCTTTTTGCATTTCCATTTATTTGCGTTCGGTGTTGGCGGTGTCGGGAACGAGCGGGTAATTGACTACTATTTTTTGCGGTGGCTCGAGTGATTCTTTAAGGTTGATGGCCGCAGTGCGCTGCGCCACTTCTGATTGTTTGCTGATGAACATGAGGTCAGACTTTGTAATGATGTAGGCTGAGCGCAGTTCTTTTATTTCGTTGGCAATGCGGTTGGTTTTGCGTATTTGTTCTTCGGCGTAGTAGCCGTTTGAGATGTAGAGCAGCGTGATGAGTGTTACAAAAAAGATGAAGGGCAGTGAGCGGATCACATACTCTCGACTCAGGAAAGACCCGCTCATTACTGAGCCAACGGTGCGGACCATACGGCCGGGCTTCACCGTTCGGGTGGCCTTGGCTTCGGGCTGTTGCGCCTGGGATTTTTCTTTTATCGTATTCTTTGTCATGCCGCTGTTTGCGGTTTTTCTGCGGTTCGCAATTTTGCGCTGCGTGAGCGCGGATTTTCTTCGAGTTCTTCTTTGCCCGGAGTTACCGGCTTCCGGTTTACCGGTTCGAGGGGGCGGATGAGATTTCCGTAGAAATCTTTTTCGGCGTCGTCATCGAAGTTTCCGGTGCGGAAGAAATGTTTCACTAACCGGTCTTCGAGCGAGTGGTAACTGATTACGGCCATTCGTCCGCTTGGCTTGAGCATTTCTGCAGTTTGCGTGAGCAGTGCTTTCAATGCTTCCAGTTCGCCGTTTACTTCGATGCGCAGTGCCTGAAAAACCTGAGCGAGGTACTGATTCTCGCGTCCGCGTTTCATGCACGGTGCAATGGCGGCTTTGAGCTGCGCAATTGTGGCAATGGGCTCTTCGCTGCGGGCCTGCACAATGCGGCGGGCAAGCTGCGGCGCATTATCCACTTCGCCATACTGACGAAAAATGCTGCGCAGCTGAAACTCCTCCGTAGTGGCCAACACATCGGCAGCTGTAAGCGGTTGTGCCTGACTCATGCGCATATCCAGCGGACCATCAAAGCGCGTAGAGAAACCACGCTCGGCCACATCGAACTGATGCGACGACACACCGAGATCAGCCAGCAGTCCGTCTATTGCCGATATGCCGTGCAGGCGGAGAAAGTTTTTCAGGTACCTGAAATTCTGCCTCACCAGCGTAAACCGGGCATCATCAATCACATTTGCTTCGGCATCGGCATCCTGATCAAAAGCCAGCAAGCGGCCGTTTTCATTCAGTTGCGCCAGAATACCGCGTGAGTGACCGCCACCGCCAAAGGTGACATCTACATACACACCGTCGGGACGGATCGCAAGCGCCTCCAGACTCTCATGGAAAAGAACGGGTTTATGGTAAGTCAACATCCTCGTTACGATTACCCATGCTGCCCATTACTTCTTCGGCCAGATCGCCAAAGTCGATTGAAGGATCGTTGATAGCCTGCTCGTAGCGGTCCTTATCCCAGATCTCAATCATGTTTACCGCTGCCGACATCACGATGTTTTTGGAGATTCCGCCAAACGTCATCAGATCTTTAGGCAACAACAAACGGCCGGTATTATCCAGCTCAACGGGCTTCACACCGGCGTTAAACATGCGGATGAAGTCAACATTCTTCTTCTTAAAGCGGTTCAGCTTGTTCACATCCTTCACCATCGCTGTCCACTCGTCCATACTGTACAGCTCCAGGCACTTCTGAAACACACTGCGCTTTACCACAAACCCCTTGTCGAGCACAGGCTGCAGCTGCTTTTTGAACGCAGAAGGGAGCAGCAAACGCCCCTTTGCATCCAAGCTACATTCATACACGCCGATGAGATTCAACATGAGATTTCTGGTTTTCAGAACTGCAAAATAGCGGAATCTTCCCCACATTTCCCCACTTTACCCCACTTTTGTTGAAAACTTTCCCGCAAACGCCCTAAACTGACAGGTTAATTAACAAAGTGAGGGATAATAATGCCTTTATTTTCTGTGAATTAGGGCGAATTCGGGAATTTAAAACCCGGTGGGAGAAAATCCGGAAAGCCGGAAAAACAGAAAAAGTAGCGGGTGGATAAAAAATTATATTTAGTACATCTCTATTTCTCTGATTTTATCTTAGATATTTTAATTATTATACTGATTAATATATAATTATGAAATGCTATAAAATAACTATCTTTTTTATTAATCAAATAATTATTCATCTAAAAATCCAATCACATTAAAACCGCTTGAACAAGTAATAAAATATTGAAAATCAGCATTCTATAAAAACAACTAAATAGTTATAGAAAACTGAGGTGGGAAATGGTGGGAGAGAATTATCTGCTCCGGAACTGATGAACTAAAGGAAACAGCAACTATTCGGGCGTATTTCTGCGCGATTTTGCAGATTTATTAACAGATGCCGGGTAAACCTGATTAGTTGATATAGGTTAGTCATCAAACACCAGCACCATGAAAACCACTTTGTTCTATTTACTTACCAGCGCCGCGATACTGGCAGCTGTATTGCAGCCATCGTGTTCGGAAGAGCACACGGCGACCAACGTTTCCAGCCCTGCGCCTCTTGTTCCGTCGCTGACATGGACAGTACCGGTTGATTTGCCCGATTCGCCGGCTACGCAGGTGCAGTTTACGTTGTTCGGGTGGCAATCGTTTGTGGCGCTTAACTGGCCTGCGCGATTAGATCAGCGCGGACTGCCCGATACGAATAAGAAATTCGGGCAAAGCGGTCCGGTGGTGTGGGAAACGTTTAAAGGTAAAGAGCAAACCTTCCTCCCTTCGGCAGCCGATCCGGGTCCGTGGGCAACAGCGGGCGAAGACCTCACCAAGAAAAACCTGAGTCTGTTCTCGAAAACCAATAACGACACCATCAACCTGGATACGCTGGGCACCGGCGGAAATGTGGATGAATTTGACCAGGCCGATGGTGGTTATCCGCTCATTGATCAGAACGGCAACTATGTGACCTATGAAATTCTCATCAATGAATCGGAATATGAATACATCCGCGAAAACCAATACTACAATGGTATCAATCAGAAAAACGATGTACACAACTCGGCATTTGTGATACCCCCCAAAGGCCCGAATTCAGATGCCGACACCACGCTTATGAATACGCTTCCGCCTGATGCCCGCTATGGTGCTACGGAAATAAAAGCCGCCTGGCGCATCATCCCGGCCGATATGCCCGCTTCACAAAAGGCACGTTACTACTGCCGTCAGGCAGTGCGTACGCTGCCGGGCGGAGCCACTGAAAACGTAGAAATCGGACTGGTAGGCCTGCACATTCTTCGTCTCACCCGCTCTACACACAATACCTGGATCTGGGCCACCTTTGAGCATGTGGACAACGACACCATCATGGCATCCTACGGCGGCAATTCGTCCATGAAACCCACCTTCAATCCGGGGCCGGGCGGCACACCTGCTCCGCCTTATCCGCTGGGTTACTGTTTCAATACAAACGACTGTTCTTCAAGCGGACTGCCTGCAATTATCACCCCTTCCATGAACGGACTTCCGGTGCAGCCACCGGTAAATGTATCGCGGGTAAATCCGATTGATCCGCTGGTTGACTCGCTTAACGGGGTGTATCAAAAACTGTTCAGCGGCACAGTATGGCAGTATTTCCGCATGATTGGCGTACTCAATCAGGTGCCCACGGGTAATTCAAACACCGCAGTACCTAATGCGCCGGGCGTTTATGTAAATGCGTTCCCGCTGCCCAACATTACCATGGAAACTTATGCGCAAACAGCCAACGCAAATTTTGGCGCCACAAACTGCGTAAGCTGTCATGCCTTTGGATTTCCGCAGGCTTTTCCGGGCGACAAGAAACTGGCGCAGAATTATCAGATTTTCACATTCCTGCTCAGCGATGCGGTTACAGACACGTCCACCGCACGAAAGCCACGCAGCGTGAAGATGCAGGAAGCTGAAAAGCCGAAGAATTAGAGCCTGTGTAAAATTTGTTTTTTGTTTGGTTAACACAATGCAGGCGGCTTCTGCCCGTTGATTCCCGGCAAACTGAATCAACGGAGCAGGAGCCGCCCTGTATGTTGTTTTAAAATGGCTGCTTACCTTTGCAGCAATGGCAGACAAGTTTATTGATATAGAAAAAGTTATTGCTTCCAAAAATCCCAAACTGCTTAAATGGCTGCCCGGATTTTTGCTGCGCTACATCAAACGCATTTTGCATGAGAAGGATGTGAATGCGTTTATGGCGCAAAACGGCCACCTCAAAAACTTCGAGTTTGTGCGGGCCGTGCTTGAGGAATTCGGCGTAACACTGGTAGTGAAAGGACTTGAAAATATTCCCGCCACCGGCAAATGTATCATTGCCGCCAACCACCCGCTGGGCGGGCTCGACGGGCTTGCGCTGATGGAAGCAGCCGGACAAAAACGACCCGATATTCAGTTTCTGGTGAATGATATTCTGATGAACCTGAAAAGTCTCGATGAGCTTTTTGTACCGGTAAACAAACATGGTGCGCAGTATGCCATGGATTCCATAAACAACGCATACGCTTCAGACAGACCTGTGCTCATTTTCCCTGCCGGATTAGTTTCGCGTAAACAGGAAAACGGTATTGAAGATCTGGTTTGGAAAAAATCATTCATTACCCAATCGCAGCGCAACCAGTCGCCAATTGTGCCCACATTTATTGAAGGGAAAAACTCAAAATTCTTTTACAACATAGAAGTATGGCGGCGCAGGCTGGGAATAAAAGCCAATATCGGCATGTTTTATCTGGTGGATGAAATGTATAAGCAGAAAGGCAAGACAATAACAATTATATTTGGCAAGCCGGTAATGCCCGAAACACTCACCCCCCAGATTAGTCCGGTGGAATGGTCGGCCCGATTAAAAGCGCATGTGTATGCTATTGGAAGCGGGAAACACGATCTTGAGTTTAAGCCGGCGGCACACACACAACACGCTTCTGCATGATGCAGCCCGTTATTCCTCCTGTTGACCGTGCTCTGATTGAGCAGGAACTCAATAAGAACACATTTATCCGCCATACCAACAATGGCGATAACCTGCTTTACATTGTAAACATTCACAACGCCCCGCATACCGTGCGCGAAATCGGTCGCCTGCGCGAAGTAACTTTCCGTGCGGCTGGCGGAGGCACAGGGCTCGACTGCGATCTCGACGAGCTGGATACCTGCGAGAAATGCTACGAGCAGTTGCTGGTGTGGAACCCGGCCGATAAGGAAATTGTAGGTGGTTACCGTTTCATCCGATGCGCCGATGCGCGCGATGCCGAAGGCAAATACAACCTGGCCACCATGGAGCTGTTTGCCTTCAGTTCGAAATTCGAAAACGAATACCTCCCCTATACCATTGAGCTGGGCCGCTCGTTTGTGCAGCCCGCTTACCAGCCTTCGGCCACCAACCGCAAAGGATTGTTCTCGCTCGATAATCTTTGGGACGGACTCGGGGCACTTGTTATCGACAATCCCGACATCAGGTACTTCTTCGGCAAAGTAACCATGTACCGCCACTACAATGTAACCGCCCGCGATTACATTCTGCAATTCATGGATCATTATTTCCCCGATCATGAAAACCTGGTGTGGCCGCACCGCCCTGTACTGCGCAATACGCCGGTAACCGAACTGGAAAACGAACTGGCCGGGCAGAATTACAAAGACGGCCACCGCATTCTCAACCAGCACGTGCGCGCGCTCGATGAGAACATTCCGCCGCTGGTCAATGCTTACATGAACCTCAGTGCCAGCATGCGCAATTTCGGCACCGCCATAAATGATCATTTCGGCGATGTGGATGAAACCGGCATTCTGGTAACCATTGCCGATATTTATGACTCGAAAAAAGAGCGGCATGTGAGTTCGTACCTCGCGGAGAAAAACAAATAAATCGCAGATTAAAAATTACCACTCATTGTATTCCGGTGACATTGGTCACATCCGGCAAGGTGGTGGTTTACGTAATTTGCAGCAGGCATGAAAAACTACATTGATATTTTTCTGCAAAGCTTCCGCGATTACGGCCGCTATCTGTGGAATGAAATTCTCCATCCGCACTGGGGCAATTATTTCTACTGGCTCATTGGCTTATCGTTTGTGGTGTGGGCGCTGGAGCTTGTGTTCCCGTGGCGCAAACAACAGAGAGCCATACGCGATGATTTCTGGCTCGATGTCTTTTACATGTTTTTCAATTTCTTTCTGTTCTCGCTCGTCATCTTCAATGGCGTGTCTAATGTAGGTGTACAGCTGTTCAATGATTTTATCGGGCTGTTTGGCTTGAAAAATTTAGTGGCTTTTGAAACCGGCAGCTGGCCGGTGTGGGCACAGTTACTCACACTGTTTATTGTACGCGATTTTGTGCAGTGGAATATTCACCGTCTGCTGCACCGTGTGCCGTGGTTGTGGGAAGTGCATAAAGTACATCATTCGGTGCAGCAAATGGGTTTTGCGGCACACCTGCGCTATCACTGGATGGAAAATGTAGTGTACCGCACACTCGAATACATTCCGCTGGCCATGATCGGTTTCGGTATCAGCGATTTTCTGCTTGTGCATTTGTTCACACTTGCCGTGGGTCATCTCAATCATGCCAACATTTATTTGCCGCTGGGCCCGCTCAAATACATTTTCAATTCGCCGCAAATGCACATCTGGCATCATGCCGAAGAAATGCCGCCCACACACAAAAACGGCATCAATTTCGGGCTCACACTCAGTGTGTGGGATTATCTTTTCGGCACTGCCGTTATTCCGCACAACGGACGCGATATTCCGCTGGGTTTCGAGCGTGTAAATCAGTTTCCGCGCAGTTTCCTCGGCCAGCTGCTTTACCCCTTCCGCCGCCGTTGATTCCGGTTTCTGCACAAAGCCTATCTTTGTGCCGTGAAAATCTCCTCAGCCGTTTATATTTCCAGCAACGCCGACGTAAAAAAATGCCCGCCGGCCGATAAGCCTGAGTTTGCCTTCATTGGCCGCTCCAATGTAGGTAAGTCCTCACTCATCAATATGCTGTGCGGAATAAACGGACTGGCCCGCATCTCGGCGCGCCCCGGAAAAACACAGATCATCAATCACTACCTCATCAACAAGCAGTGGTACCTTGTTGATTTACCGGGCTACGGCTACGCCAAAGTCTCTAAAGAAAAACGTTCGGGCTTCGATAAAATGATCAGCGGCTACATTCTCGGCCGCAGCAATCTTATCTGCGTATTCGTACTTATCGACATACGCATTCCTCCGCAGGAAATCGACCTGCTTTTCATGGGCAACCTGGCCGAAAACGGCATTCCATTCTGCATGGTTTTTACCAAAGCTGACAAAATCGGGAAAGTAGCCGTAAGAAAAGCCGTTGCCGATTATCACAACCACATGCGTGCCGAGTGGGAAGAACTTCCCACACATTTCATCACCTCTTCCGAAAAAGGAACCGGCCGCGATGAACTGCTGAAGTTTGTAGAAGCGAATAGTGTACTGTAAAAATTGATGGAGCGAAACGCAGGGAGCAATAAAAAACCGTTCGGCTCCTGCTACCTGCTCCAAGTCCTCCCGGCTTTTATGTATGGCTGCATCTCCGCAGGTCCGGGCTTTCCGCAGGTATCAGGGCTATACATTCATTCCGTCTGGTGCATTAAAATGTCTGTTTGCATGGGAGATGTATATGTAGTGGGAGTGTCTGGGGCGGGAACATCAAGCAGAGCATCTTAGCGTGGAGTCTTAGCTTGCGATATTAGCTTGCGATATTAGCTTGCGATATTAACTTGCGATATTAGCTTGCGATCTTAGCTTGCGATCTTAGCTTGCGATCTTAGCTTGCGATCTTAGCTAGCGATCTTAGCTAGGGCGCGAGCATCGCGCCCAAACGGGAATAAGCTAGAACGCAGCTACGGCGTGTAAAAACAAGCCGCGCTCGCCTAAGTGATTAAATGCAAACTCCGCGCGGAAAACCAAATCGTAATACGTCACCAGATCAGCACCCGCACCCACGCTTCGCTGCCACGTATTGCCCAAAAAATTATTGTCGGCAGCTTTACTGCTTCGGTCTTCCACATAAGCGGCATCGGCAAAAATGCCGGTGTAAATAGCTATTGGCACCGTATTAAATTTCTCCAGCGGAATCCATTTAAACCGCAGCATATACGTAGGCAAAAGCCGGAAACGCAACGCCGCTTTGGCCAGCGCATAGCTTTGCCCGTCAATCACGTAATACTCGTAGCCGCGTACATACACACTTGTGCCCAGCGCCCGGCGCATATAATACGGCTGCACGGGGCCGGGCATCCAGCGCACGCGCAGCATGCCTGCCGCAAACCAGCGTTTGCCAAGCGGCACATATTTCCGCACACCCGCTACCAGCAAATTTACCTCCGGCGACTCCTCGCCGCGCCCGGCAAAACCTATGCGCCCCGCTTCCAGTTCCACATATGTACCACGTAAAGCATACGGCCGGTAATCGCGGTTATCAAACACCAGCCGCCACGAAAAACTGAAATACGGCATACGCAAATTGCGACCGGCAATGTAGTCGGGCGCCAATGTGCGTACCGTATCGGCAATGCGCAGGTCGGTGAAGCGGAGTTCAAACGTTTGCCGCAGATACAGTCCTTTGCGCCATGCCAGCGCCGCTGCGGCTGCTGTTTCGGTGCGCAGCGGATCGTTATAGCTGCGGTAAAACTTCCATTTGTTCTGCTGCGTGGTAAACGCCACCTCCTTCACCTGCGAGTATGCCGCCGCTACCGAAAAGCCAAGCGTTTGCTTTTTGTTCAGGTAGGGCACACTGTAGGTAAGACCCAGCTGCGGCGCATAACCCACACGCACTTTGAGCTGCAGTGTTTCACGGCGGCCGCGGAAATTGTTGCGTATCAGATACCCGCCAATGCTGGCCCGCGCCAGGTTGTGCCCGTTTCGCCACCATGTATTGATATTGGGCTCCGCCACTTCAAACAGCGGCGTGGGCCAGGTGTACCAGCGTTCATTTACTTCCACCATCACCACGCGGCAAAGCGTATCGCCCGGCATACACACCTGTCCCACACTCACCGTATTAAACAGCGATGTATTGATGAGGTTTTGCCGCGAGCGCTCCATTTCCTGCACCACTGCGGCAGCCTCCAGCGTATCACCTTCGGCAAAGGTGAGCTCACGCAGAATAATCGGCGCTTTGGTTTGCGTATTGCCGCGTATTACAATTGTACGCACCACCACACGCACACTATCCTGCGCAGCAACTAAAGCGGCGCAGTGCAACATAAAAAACAAAAGCAGCAAACGTAGGCGAGGCATCGTGGTTGGTAAAAACTAAGATACAATTAAACGCACAACGCCCCGCAGACTTTTAAGTTGCGGGGCGTTGCACTTATTTGGCGTAACCGTTACATATTTATGAAATTCATAAACTCGTCGTAACGGCGCTTGAGGTCTTCGGTAAATTCGCTTTGATGGTGCGTGGCCAGCACGGTATAATTGTAACGTGCAAAAGTTTGCAGAATACGCGATAAATCCTCGCGGTTAATCTTCAGCGTGACAAGAATTTTCGAGTTATCAGCCAACGGTGAAACATACACGCTCAGAATCTTGGCATCATTCCCTTCTACAATCTGCGCAATCTGCGAAAGCGAATAGTCCACACTGTTCACTTCCAGCTCCAGAATTCCGCCCGGCTCGCGCACTGCAGCAAGTGTTGCCATGCGTTCGGCCAGTCGCTGTATGCTTATGGTGCCTGAATAATGGCCGTTTTCATCGGTCACGGCAATTACATCAAGATTCAGTTCGGCCATGAGTTTCAATGCATCATATACATGCTGCGTACCCAGCAGCACCGGCCGCACCAGCGAAATACGCTGTGAACCGATGGGTGCATCAGGGTCGTTGAAATCAAGAAGAATAGAATCGGAGATAATGCCCACGAATTCGGTGCCGTTTATCACCGCCAGATTCGACACACGAAATTCGTCCATCCAGCGCAAAGCCTTTTCAGCCGTATCGTCAATCCGAAGCGGCGGTATATCGTCGGTAATGAGGTCGTTTGCTGTCATTTTTCTCTACGCTGTGCCCCGGTTTGCCGGAGCGGGTCTTACAAATGTAAACTTTCTTTCGGGCCGCAGTCACGGTCTGGCATTTTGTTCCATTTTTTAACTGCAAAAACCAGACCGCGAAAAACGGCTTCTAGAAATATAACGCCGGAAGCGGCAAAAAGTTAAATCGGAACGGTAAGTGGCGGCTAAATTTTAGCAGAAGGCCGGATTTAGACAACGGATTACCAGTGTGCTTCGAAGTAAAGGTTATGCCGCCACAACTTCCAGTGGTATCAATCCGGGAATTCCTGAATAATCCAACGCACTGCTGTACAGGTAATGCTCGGCGCTTGATACAATACCCGCTTTTACCGGATTCTGATGGATGTAGTTCATTTTCTGCGCCGTAACGTGTGGTGAATACAACACAATCGGGTGACTTCCATTTTGCCAGAGTTGATAGTAAGTATTGTCGGGGTTTCCTTTTCCAGCGTTATTAAAAATCCAGAGCAGCCATGTACGGCGGCTTTCTTCACGATGCGTGGTAAGGTGTTTAATGATTCTCTTTGCGGTGTACTTTTTAAAGTCGCGGATAATGGCACCTGGTGTGTTATTTTCTGCACTCATTATCATGTGCAGATGGTTCGACATCAAACACCAAGCATGCACTTTAAGGCCTTTATGTGTTATGCAATAATTAAGGCTTTCCACGATAATATCTCGATAATCTTTTCGGGTGAAAATATCAACCCAGCGTACAACGGTGAACGTGACGAAATATGGTAAACGGGAATCATGAAATTTATAGTTGCTCATGTATGTAAATATTGAATTGATTGTAAAAAAATATGGTCAGATTTCCTGAAGCATCTTTATAAAAAGTTGCAAACTTTTTCAATTCTGGCGTCCGGTTTAGTTCGTCTGCGACGAAGTAAACCGGACGCAGCAGTACATGGCTGCCGCGTTGCGGCAGCTGGTAGCTGCGGGAAGTTTCAATCAGCTTCGCTGATTAAACTTTCTGCATTGGTTGAAAAAGTTTGCAACTTTTTCAACCAATACTTAGTTCTTTTCCAGCCAGGCCAGCGCCAAACGAATTTTATGATAAGGCACATCTCCCCCCAACGCATCAAACACCGGCTTGAGCGCAGTTACCTTGCCCAATTTCTCCAATGCAATTTTCACCTTCGCAATTTCCCCGTCTGTCACAAAATCCCTGATATTCATTGGCTCGCCATTGAGATAAAGCTGGGCAATATGGCTCCAGATAGTGGTAGGATTAAGCTGACGACGCTGTGCAATTTCCTCCACATTCAACCCCTGCCGGTACATTTCCAGTGTTTCGCGGTAGCTGTCGCCGCGGGCTTTTTTCTTTGCGGGTGCCGCGCTGCTTTCATCGCTTCCGCCCCCCGCAAAGCTTTTTATCGCTTCAATAAATACTTCGCCATAAAGCTCAAATTTATGCCGTCCAACGCCCGATACAGCCATCATGTCTTCTTCCGTTTGCGGCAATTCGGCGGCCATTTCGCGCAGGGTGCGGTCGCTGAATACAATGTAGGGCGGCACCCCTTCGTCGTTGGCAATGTTCAGGCGTAAACGGCGTAACTGCTGAAACAACTGCTCTTCGGGTGTTGCATCTGTAGTTTGCGCCGGCATGCTGCGCTGCTTCTGCCGGGCTTCTTTCTTTTGCTTTTTCTCTTGCGGTGTTTCATGCACAAGCACGCTCAGCTGCACTTTGCCCATGCCTTTCAGTACCTGGCGGCCGGCCTCGGTTATCTTCAGCGCAAAGCCTTCGTCGTAGGCAATTTCGAGCAGGCCAAGGTGAATGAACTGCAGCATGTATTGCTGCCAGTCGGCAAAAGACACATCGCGGCCTGCCCCCCAGGTTTTAATCTGGTGGTAATTCCGCTCCAGCACCTCCGCACGCGATGAACCGCGCAGCACATCCACCAGCATGTTAATGCCCGCCTCCTCGTTTGTGCGCACCACAGCCGACAGGGCTTTCTGCGCCAGTACTGTGCCATCGAAAAACGCAGGCGGATTTTTACATACATCGCAGTTCCCGCAATCGTTTTGCGCCGCTTCGCCAAAGCACGACAGCAAAATGCGGCGGCGGCAAATATTGGCTTCGGCCACCTGCTGCATGCGTTGCAGCTTGGCGGCATTCAGCTCGGGCTGACCACTTTCGGCCGCCAGTTTCGAAAGCAGCACCAGATCGCCCACGGTGTGAAACAGCAGCGTATCGGCCGGAGCACCATCGCGGCCGGCACGGCCTATTTCCTGGTAATAGCTTTCGGGATTCTTCGGCAGGTTGTAATGAATCACCCAGCGCACGTTCGACTTGTCGATACCCATGCCAAAAGCCACCGTGGCGCACACCACCTGAATGCGGTCGTGAATGAAATCGAGCTGGGTGCGTTCGCGCGAGGCATTGTCCATACCCGCATGGTAGCAGGCGGCGTTTATACCTTCTGCTTTCAGCGTTTCGGCCAGCTCTTCGGTAAGGCGGCGGCTCATGCAGTAAATTATGCCCGGCTGGCCCGGACGGTCGGCAATAAAATCGGCTATTTCTGTATCGCGCTGCTTTTTGTTGAGGCCATGTTTTACGGCAAGGCTGAGGTTGGGCCGGTCAAACGAGGCTACAAACACGTTCGGATTGTTGAGCGCAAGCTGGCGGATTATGTCGCGGCGGGTGATTTTATCGGCTGTGGCGGTGAGCGCCATTACCGGAATGCCCGGCAGCAAAGTGCGCAGCTGATGAAGCTGGGTGTATTCCGGCCTGAAATCATGCCCCCAGGCCGAAATGCAGTGCGCCTCGTCTATTGCAACAAAGCTTATGGGAAATTGCTGCTTCAGCCAGGGCAAATCGCTCAGCATACGTTCGGGCGAGAGATAGAGCAGTTTCACTTCGCCGTTGCGGCAGCGCATTACAAGATCCTGCTGCTCGCCCGGCGACACCGCGCTGTTCAGTGCGCCCGCGCCAATACCAGCCGCCCGCAACGCATCCACCTGATCTTTCATCAGCGCCAGCAAAGGCGAAATCACAATACATACACCGTCTTTCAGCAAGGCCGGCACCTGAAAGCATATTGATTTGCCGCCGCCTGTGGGCATCAGCACCACCGTATCACACCCGGCCAGCACCGAATCGATAATATCCTGCTGCAACGGCCTGAACTGTTCATAGCCGAAATACTCTTTCAATACGTGCTGTGCGCGCTCCTGCATCGGGAGGCTTTGTGTGTGTGCTGCTGTGTCGGTAAATAAATTCATGGGTAAAATCAGATTAATTGGGATAAAGATTATCGGGCAGCAAAACTACTTTGTACAAAGATACGGAAGCCGTTGGTGTTGCTTGTAGTCGGGTGTAGTCGTTTACAAACGGTTGCATAAAAAAAGCACACGCAAAAATTCACGTGTGCTTTCTTCTCGAAAAACAAAAAACTTATTCCGACTTCATCCAGTTCTTCACTGCACTGTAGGTTTCAGTTTCAATACGGATAATGTACATCCCGGCCGGGCCTTCGAAATTAACCGGAACAAACTGTGCATTTGAAACAGTGTTTGTCCAGATTGCACGTCCGGTAATATCAGAAATGGTTAAGCGGATATCCTGTGCCGGCGAAAGCAGATCAAGCATAAAGAAACCGTTGTTCGGGTTAGGGTAAAGCTGAATGGCCTGTCCGCGGAGGAATTCTTCGATGCCCCATGCGATCACATATACGCATGCCGATGTGTCCACACAATTACCATTGGTTACCTGTACCGCAAAGTTTCCGGTAACATAACTATTGTAAAATGTTTGCATGTTTCCGCCGGGTGCCGGCAAAAAATTGTTATCGCAATACAGCCACTGCCAGGTTGTACCGGGAAGTGAATCAAGCGAAGTAATTTCATAACCATTACTACCGATTATGGTTCCGAGGTTGAATACTACAGTGCTAAGATTAATGGTAATGATACTGTCGCAACCACTTGTATTGGCAATGGTATCCGTGTAAATGCCGGTTTCGGAATAGGTAGCGCCGCTGGGTGCAGTATATACGCCGCAGGTATTTACAGTGATTGATGAAGTAGTGGCAGAATTAACCGTAAGGTTAATGGTGATTACACTGTCGCAGCCGGCCGCATTCGGAATAGTATCCATGTACATGCCGGACGCAGTTAGTACTTGCCCGCCGGGCGACGTGTAGCTATTACACACTACAGGTGCAATGGTTGATGCCGTGGGCAACTGAAAGCTGAGGGTGATGGTAATGATGCTGTCGCAGCCGGATGCAGAACTTACAGTATCAATATAGGTACCCGAAGTGGTGTACACATTTCCTGCAGGCGAATTATAGGTTGTTCCGCACTCGGTGATATTCAGGGTCAGTGTGGCAATTTGGTTTACGGTAAGATTAATCGTAATCAGACTGTCGCAGCCGGCAGCAGTGGCAAGTGTATCGGTGTAAATGCCCGAAGTGGTATAGATATTTCCTGCGGGAGATGTGTATGAGCCGCAAGCTACTTCGGTAAGTGTCGCTGTTTGAGTATTGTTTACAATAACCTCAACCGTATCACGGACCACACAGCCCATTGTATCACTAACGGTAAGCACGTAAGCTGTGGTGGTTGAGGGCGAAGCCACAGGATTGGCAATGGCAGAATCGCTCAGTCCGTTTGCCGGCGACCAACTGAATGCAAGCGTACCCATGCCCGTTCCGGCAGGCGAACCGCCAAGGGTGATTAATCCGGTATCGCAGTATGCACCACCCAGTCCGGCATCAGCCGTAGCATTCAGTGCGGTACCATAAATAATAAACGGGAATCCCTGAGCGGGTATATTGGTTCCTCCATCCAATGCATTATTCCAAACTGTACCAGTGCGCTGGCGGCCGTTGCCCGTAATGGCTACCATAACCGGTACACGCGGCACCGCCCAAGGCCCGGAAGCCAGCGTACCGGTAGCACTCCAGTCGAGCCAGAACGTGCCGCCTTGAAGCACAAGCCCGTTTACGCTGCATACACTGCGCATAATAGGCCGGTTTGAGGCGCCTGTGGTGGTTTCGGTAATCCGGTACACACCAGACCATCCTGTGCGGGTCAGCCTGTTGGTTACGGTATCGCCATATACCACATTGGCACCGGCTGCATCAGGAATGTTATCCCAGATCCGGAAGTAAACACCGTTAATTGTGGAGGTAGTAGTGGAACCGGTCTGGTAGGCAAAAAAAGCAATTGAATCAATCCGCCAGGCACAATCACTAATTACAAAATCATCAGCCACATGGTTGAATGTGGTTTGCTGGTGACCAAACCCGATAGTGGCCATCGAGAACGAACCAGTGTAAAGCACACTTTCGTTGGCTCCGCCAGCACCTGTTCCGGCACTGTTAAAGATTGGACCGTTATCATACAACACCTGTGCTTTGGCGGTAAAGGAAAAACACAGTGCGGAAAATAACAATAAGCCACTCAGGAGGAGTGAGTAAATTTTCTTCATAGCTGGGTGTAAATGATTTGGGCTGCAAAGGTAATTTAATTTACAAACGGATCGGCGTTATACACATATACAAGGACAAAGCAGATATACAACCGTTGCAGCATCATCGCGCCTCATTCCTTCGCTTCAAATCCTCCTCTTCAAGTGCATCCCAGTCAACGGGTTTTGATTGCTTGTTACGTTCGGCTTCAAAATAAAACAAGGCTGCGGCCATATGCCTGCATACCAAGTGCAAGCGATCCTCGCAGGTACAAAACACATCTGTAAAATTATCTTCTTCAAATGAAAACGAAACGGCATGCGGATTTACCTCTTCCACCCGCACTTCAAAAAAACCGGGCAGTACTTCGCGCGGTGCATTTACCCAGCCGCTGCTAAAGTAAAACCAGCCACGTTCAAGCACTGCTTCCTCAAGCTCGTTCCTGAAATTATCAAGCGTGAGCGATTCGTTATCGTCCAATTCCTTCACCGCTTTTTCAATACGTTTGAATAAGTACTTCAGCCGGTATTGCCAGCGCCTTGCTTAACCGGCGTATCATTTCGAGCGTAAGTTTACGTTTACGGTTAAGCACTTCGCTCATGTGGCTTTTGCTGCCCACCAGCTTTGCAAGGTCATTTTGCTTCAGCCCAAGTTGCTCCATCCTGAACTGAATGGCCTCTACCGGGTCAGGTAAATCTATCGGGAAATGCTGGTTCTCGTAGTGTTCTATAAGGATGCCTAGCACTTCAAGTTCATCACCTTCTGCGGAGCCTGGTTTGGCATCAAAAATTTGCTCCAGCCGGGCAAGGGCAAGCTGGTAATCAGCTTCGGTTTTTATGGGCTTTATCATTGCAAAATCTGTTTCTGGCTTTGGTTTCGGCCTTCTTTTTTCCGAACTTCTTGTTACTCCCGGACCATAGCCGATTCGGGGGGTTGAACGTACAGCCATTACACCACAAAAAACAGGTGCGGGTAAATCCTGCTGCACAGTTATGCGTTTTTTATTTTGTTTCTTCTTTTTCATAAAACAGGTTTCTAATTAATTACAAAACTCCATCAAACAGTTCGCGCATCAATCTTGTCATACATGGCATGTGTGCCTACAAATCGAATCCAAACCATTTTGTAAGCATAGTTAATTCTCACAACAAGCCTGAAATGGTTTCCCTTTATATTAAACACAACCCGGTTATCTTCCAGAATACTGGCCGAGGGATATGCTTTTTTTATATCTGCCGGACTTTCCCATACGGCCTCTTCCGCTTCCTGATACCATGATTTTAATGCCTGTTCGGTAATGCTGTGCCGTGTCCAAAACTCCCTCAATGTTCTTTTTGCTACTACTCGCATCTTCTTTCCATTTACAAAATTACAAATTTCCCAATACGGGAACAAATTTATTTTCCATCCCCCCTGCTTTTTTTCAAAGGGGCCGCAAACGTACAACGGTTTTCCAAAAAGTCAAGCGGCTGAACAATCTGACAGACAGGCCATAAAAAAGCCGCCGTATTCTTTAGAATACGGCGGATGCGGGCAAATAAGTTTTCAACAGATCCTCAGGCGCGCTCTATTACCACCGCATAGCCTTGCCCTACGCCAATACACATGGTTACCACGGCATAGCGTTTTTGCTGTTCGTGCAGTTCCAGTGCGGCTGAGGTGAGTATGCGTGCGCCGCTCATGCCAAGCGGATGCCCTATGGCAATAGCGCCGCCGTTCGGGTTCACGCGGGCATCGTCATCGGCAATGCCCCAGGCGCGCAGGCAGGCCAGGCTTTGCGCGGCAAAGGCTTCGTTCAGTTCAATCACGTCAATATCGTTCCAGCTCAGACCGGCCTTTTTCAGTGCCGTGTTGGCCGCCGTAACCGGGCCTATACCCATAATGCGCGGCTCCACACCGCTTACCCCCATCGACACAATGCGCGCCAGCGGCTTCAGGTTGTGGGTGGCAATGGCGCTTTCGGAAGCCAGCAGCAAAGCCGCCGCCCCGTCGTTCAGGCCAGAGGCGTTGCCGGCTGTAACCGTGCCATCTTTGCGGAACGAAGGCTTGAGTGCAGAAAGGCCTTCTAACGTGGTTTTGGGCTTTATAAATTCATCCTGCGCAAACACCAGCGCATCGCCTTTTTTCTGCGCAATGGTCACAGGCACAATTTCCTTTACAAACCGTCCGCGCGCCTGGGCGGCAGTTGCTTTCTGCTGCGAGCGCAGGGCAAATGCATCCTGATCGACGCGGCTTATGCTGTCGCGGTCGGCCAGGTTTTCGGCGGTTTCGCCCATGGCATCGGTGCCATACTGCTCTTTCATCTTGGCATTGATGAAACGCCAGCCAAAACTCGAGTCGAAAAGCTGCGCATCACGGCCATACGGGGTCGATGTTTTCGACATAATCCACGGGCCGCGCGTCATATTTTCCACGCCGCCGGCCACCACAAGCTCGGCATCGCCGCACATAATTACACGCGCCGCCGCCATCGCTGCCGACAGGCCCGAGGCACAGAGGCGGTTTACCGTTTCGCCGGGCACACTCACCGGCATGCCGGCCAGCAGCAGCGCCATGCGGGCCACGTTGCGGTTGTCTTCGCCCGCCTGGTTGGCGCAGCCCAAAAGCACATCACCAATCTGCTGCGGATCCACACCCGCGTTGCGGGCCATCAGTTCACGCAGCACATGCGCCGCCAGATCGTCTGTGCGTACCGCCGCCAGCGTACCGGCAAAATTCCCTACCGGTGTGCGCACACCGTCAATTATATAGGCTGATTTCATAAGTCGGTTTTCTAAAACTGATGGCAAAGGTAAGGTGTTGGAGCGGACGTAAAGCACATCAAATAACCACCTGTCCCGTGTTCCGCTGCAACGCTTCGCAGCTCCAGCGCCCAAAAGCATTCACGCCGCTCAGGGTTTCCGCTGCACCCGGGGCTATTTTAAATACCGTCCGGAATTTCAAAATACCAGCTCAAAAACTTCACTTTGAAAAACCCCGGATTATTCCGATATTGCTCCTGCTCAATACACTAATGAGTCTTACTAATGCTTTCCGCATGAAAAAAATGTTTCGCATTCTCAGTCTGGTGCTTGCCTCTTCGGTAAGTGCTTTTGCACAGCAAGCTGCTGTTGCCGTGGTTAGTCATACCAACGGACAAACGGTGCTTCGTATGCAAAGCGGTGCAGTAACCTTTACACAGGTAACCACGCCCCGCGGCAATGCCGTGCTTCCGCATGTGGCTGGTGGCACGCCCCTGCTCAAAACCGGCGCGCCCGAACTCGACAAACTTACCACCTCGGTAATCATTCCTGATCAGGGGCAGACCGAAATCGAAATCATCAGCAGCACCACACAGGAGTATCAGAATATTGATGTAGCGCCTTCAAAAGGTAATTTCGACCGCACCATCAATCCGGCATCCGTACCTTATACGTATGGCGAGGCTTACTCGCGCAACGAATATTATCCGGCTGCTCCTGCCGAACTCCGTGCGCCTTACATCGCGCGCGATTTCCGCGGACAAACCGTAGTCTTTCATCCCTTCCGCTACAATCCGGTAACCCGCACCCTGCTGGTTTATACTGAAATGGTGGTGAAAGTAAAAACCACCGCCGGCAAAGGACAAAACGAACTCAGCCGCTCAGGTTTCTCGCTTTCACCCGAATTCCGCGCCATTTACGGCCGTCAGTTCCTCAACTACCCGCAGGTAACCTCCACCTTCTACACACCCGTAGGCGAAACCGGCGAAATGCTGCTCATCGCTCCTGCATCCTACATGCCTACACTGCAACCGTTTATCGACTGGAAAATGCAGCGCGGCATTCAGGTAACTGCGGTTGATGTGGCCACAATTGGCAACAACGCTACGGCCATCAAAAACTACATTGCCAATTTCTACAACACGCATACCCTTGCCTTTGTACTGCTCGCCGGCGATGCGGCGCAGGTTACACCCTCACAAACTGCGGCAGGCCCGTCAGACAACGACTACGTATATATTCTCGGCAGCGACCATTATCCCGATTGCTTTATCGGTCGTTTCTCTGCCGAAAATACCACGCAGCTTGCCACTATGGTAAACCGCACCATCAGCTACGAGCGCAATCCGGTTGTGGATCCGCGCTATGCGCACTGCCTCGGCATTGCATCCGATCAGGGCCCCGGCGACGATAATGAAATGGACTACGAGCACGAACGCAACATAGGCAACCGCCTGCTCACCTTCAGCTACACCACTTTCCACGAAGTATATGATGGTTCGCAGGGCGGTGGCGATGCGCCGGGCAATCCCTCCGCAGCCGATGTTACTCCTGTAGTTAATGCAGGTGTGGGTATCATCAACTACACCGGCCACGGCTCTTCATCTTCATTCTCTACCACCGGCTTTTCAAGCAATAATGTCGATCAGCTCACCAATACAAATGTGTGGCCGTTCATCTTCTCTGTAGCCTGTGTGAATGGCGACTTTGTAAACAACACCTGCTTTGCCGAGCACTGGATCCGCGCCAAACACCCGGTTACCGATGCTCCCACCGGTGCAGTAGCCGTTATCATGTCAACCATCAACCAAAGCTGGAATCCGCCCATGGAAGGGCAGGACGAGATGAATGACATTATGATCGAAACCTATGCATCAAACATTAAACGCAGCTTTGGCGGCATTACCATGAACGGCTGCATGAAAATGAACGATACCTACGGCGGCGGTGGCGAAGACATGACCGACACCTGGACCATTTTCGGCGATCCTTCGGTAATGGTGCGCACAAAAGACGCATCGTCAATGACCGTAACCCACGCCCCGAGCATGATTCTCGGCGCCACCTCATTTACCGCATCCTGCAACGTAAACGATGCCATTGTTACGCTCTGGCAGGCCGGACAAATTCTCGGCAGCGGTGTGGTAAGCGGTGGTAACGTTACCGTAAATTTTGCATCGCCCGTATCATCAACCGCACAGGTAACACTTACCGCTGTAGCATTCAACTACACACCTTATCAGGGCCCGGTAAACGTAATTCCGCCTGCCGGCCCGTATGTGCAGAATACACTTGTAACGGTAAACGATCCCACAGGCAACAACAACAACCTGGCCGATTACAGTGAAACCGTTACGCTTGATGTAACGCTGCAAAACATCGGCGTGGCATCGGCGGGCAACGTTACTGCAGTGCTCAGCACAACAGATGCCAACGTAACCATTACCGACAACACCGAGAACTACGGCAACATGAATGCCAGCGCCACTCAGTTGCAGGCCAATGCCTACGGACTTACCATTGCTAACAACGTGGCCGATCAGCACATTGTGCCCTTTACACTCACCATTACCGATGCGGCGGCCAACACGTGGACATCCAGCTTCAACCTTGTGCTTCAGGCTCCGGTGCTCACTACCGGCTCGCTCAGCATCAACGATCCGCTGGGCAACAGCAACAATGCAATGGATGCCGGCGAAACATTCAACGTACTTATTCCTACCGGCAACACCGGCCATAGCAATTCAGTAAATGCAGTGGGCGTACTCAGCAGCACAAGTCCGTTCATTACCATCAACAACAATAACCTGCCGCTGGGTGTAATTAACGTAAACGGTACTATCAATGCCGTGTTCAGCGTTACCCTTTCATCTTCCGCGTCAATAGGCGCTGCTGTAGATCTCAGCTACACGGTTACCGCAGGCAGCTACTCGGCCACTGCAAACTACCAGGAATTTGTGGGCATTGCTACCGAAACATTTGAAAGCAATTCTTACACCCAGTTCCCCTGGACACTTGCCGGCAACCTGCCGTGGTTTACCACTACCGACAATGCACTCGATGGCATTTATTGCTCTAAATCCGGTGCAATCGGTAATTCACAAACTTCGGAAATGGCCATTACCGCCAACGTACTTGCCAACGACAGCATTGCATTCTGGTACGCTGTTTCGTCTGAGGATTCCTACGACTTCCTGAAGTTTTACATTGACAACCAGATGGTAGGCAGCTGGAGCGGCGCAGTGAACTGGTCGTATATTGCCTTCCCGGTTACCGCCGGCACACACACTTTCCGCTGGGTGTATGAAAAAGATTATGTGTACGACGACGGACAGGATTGTGCCTGGGTTGATAACGTAACCTTCCCGCCGGCACAGCTCAACGTAGGTATAAACGAACTGCCCGGCACCAATGTACTGAGCATGTATCCCAACCCTGCCGCTGAAAATGTAACCTTTAGCTGGAACGCCGCACAAAACGGCATGGTTGAAATGACCGTGTTTGATGCTGCCGGACGTGCAGTAGCCGCACCGCTCAGCCGCAGCGTATTTACCGCCGGCGAACAGCGCTTTGTATGGTCAACCGAAAACCTGAACAGCGGTGTGTACTTTGTTCGCTTTACGGTTGATGGAAAAACTACAGTTTCAAAACTGGTGAAACAATAATTAACCTTCCTTGAAAACGCCAACGGCTGCCTGATCGTCAGGCAGCCGTTGGCGTTTTAGCATAAGTATGAATCACTGCTTGTCTGAAACCGGAAACCACTCACGTTCACTCCGGTAAACGGTGCCTTTGAAAAGGGCAACCGTATTTCCGGCAGCATTGCGCACAGTTATGTGGTAAATGGCAATTTTATTGGTCAGACTCATTTCCTCGGCTGTGGCGGTAATTACATCGCCGGCTTTGAGCTTTTCGGTATGCGAGATGGAAGTTTCTACAGATACCGACATACGCCCGTGTGCATTTACCGCAAAAGCAAGCGCACTATCTGCCAGCGAGTAAGTGATGCCGCCGTGTGCAATGCCAAAACCATTGGTCATTTCGGGGCGCACAGTCATGCGCAGCACACAATTACCCGGCGCCACTTTTACACGTTCAATGCCAAGCCACTGGCTGAATGCATCGCCGTTGTACATTTTATCCACTACGCTGCGGGCAAGTTCGGGCTGTTCCATGGCTTAAAGATAAAAATCCCGCAGCTTTCGCCACGGGATTTTTGTGTGTAAAAGCAATGCCCGGTAATCCTGATTTATGCTTCACACACGGTTTCTTTGCGCATAAAAACTACCGATGCTGTCACGAACGAAGTGCTTGCAGCGTATGCAGCTGCGTCTGCTTTCCGCAGCTTAAAACTGTTGCAACACGAAGGCATGAGTGACCCTTCAGCAATAAACTTCCCCCCACGTAACGTAAACTTTTTGCTGCCCACGGTGAGTGTTTCACCCTCACGCATTTTGGCAAGATCCTCAAGATCTTTCTCCATCAGATGCACCGAGCCGCCTGTGGCGCGCGCAATATTCAAATACGCCGGATTGATAAAATACTGTGCCCCGCAAAGAATAATTCGCACCGGCCTGTTCAGTTTCATAAGCAGCGATGTATCGCGCGGTGTGGCCCAGTTATCGGCTATCATTACCAACTCGCCGCCTTGTGCTTTGTCTGATGAGTTTTGCGTATAAATCAGCGCCTCCAGATTATTTTCAGGCCCGTCGCCCCCACAACCGGCATTCATGGTTTTGCGCATGGTTTCATATACTTCTGCAAACCGCCCGGTAGTGGTTTCATAAATTCCACCGGTCTCTCCGATCTTCTTCATATTATCCATCTTCAGATCACCGTCATTGAAAAACACAAAACGTTTCACCTTTTTGTCGTCCGTGTTCATTTTGTACCACGCCATAAGCTGTGAAGTGTAGGGCGACATGCTTCCGGTAGCATCGCACACCACTTCCATCTGCGTCCATTTTTTATTGCGGCGGAAAATACGCTGCACCAGTGTATCAGTGCCAAAAATGGCAAGCGCCGTGAGCGATTTTACCATCGGGCGGAGTACTTCTACTGCCCGTGGTTTGGAACCGGTGTAAAAATCAAACAGCATTTCGGTCCGGGGCGAATCGGAAGGCATGGCTCCGAGAAAGTAACGATCAAGCGCAGTAAGTTCCATCGCTACCGATTCTTTGGATACCGGCATGATCCACTGAATCACAAAGCCGTGAAAAAAATTATTCAGCTCACCCGCTTTTCCTGTACCTTTTTGCGACACCAGCTTCCACGTTACGGTAGGCATCAGCGCCTCGGGCAAAATTTTATTCAACTGATGCAGCCGCTGCCAGTTTAAATGCCGCTGATCAAAAAGCGAATCGCCGGGCGACTCGGTATATACAAGTTCAATTTTTTCGATACGCCCGGCTTTAATACTGTCGATGAGCTTTGTCTTTTTCAGCGTTTCGGTGCTGAAACGCGAATAAATAATACTCGTTTTCCGGCCGCCCGGCGCCTCTGTGGCCTTGTATTTAGCCACCGATGCGGGTTTCTGATTCAGTATGCGGTCGGTTTGTTTGCTGATTTGTGCAGATACCGGCGCGCAAAAGCACATCAGGCCGGCGAATAAGGAAAATAAAACAGGTTTCATGATCGTGTATTTATCCTCTTAATACCGGAAGAGGGTAAAAGGTAACCACTGCCTGAAAATATTTTTTGGGGGAGTATGAAAGATGAAAAATATAGCGATAAAAAAAGGGGGGGGCTAAATCAGTTTATCATCAACTCATCCGTCACCATTATAAAACGTTCATCGCGCAGAATAAATCGCTGCCGACCGATCTGCACATACTCTCCGTCCTTCATCGTTCCAAGATTATTGATATCCTGATTTACGGTGTGTAGCGAACCACCAGTTTGCCGCGCCAGAAAGAGGTAATCAATATTTACTCCGGTGCGCGATCCGCAAAGGATAATGTGTACAGGGCGGTTCAGCTTTTCGAAAAGTTCGAGATCGCGCGGACTGGCCCAGTTGTCGGCAATGAGTACAATTTCGGTGGTGGCGGGAAATTGTTTGAGTGCGGCCAGCAGGGCTTCAATGTAGTTTTCGGGAATGTCGCCGCCATCGCCGGCGTGCATGCACTCGGCTGCTTTGCGGCATACAGTATCAAAATCGCCGCTCATTACCGGATACAGGCCGCCGGTTTTGCCGTTTGTTTTCTGGCCGGTGCGTTTATTATCGCCATCGTTAAAAAAGAGGTAATGTTTGCAGCGGCCCGATGCCTGCGTTTGCTCAATCCACGCAAAGAGCTGGGCCGTATAGGGCGACATGCTTCCCGTTACATCACACACAATGGCAATGTTGCTCCAGTTGTTTCGCCGCAGCGTACTCATAATTACCGAGTCTGGATTGTGTTTGCTGTAGCCGCTGAGTAAGCGCGAGCGTGGCCCGGCCGCAAACAGCGAATCTTCCGAAAGCGTAATGGAAAGGCGGCGGCGATGATCCATTACACGCTCGGTATAGGCAATGGTGGTGTGTGCACTGTCGGTCCAGCGCGCTTCTACCACAGTGCCGTCGCTGTGCGATGCGCGCAGGTAAAAACGCAGGCTGTCGTCGGGAATGCTGCGGCGTATGCGCACAGGCACACCGCCCATTGTTACAATGCCCGTAGTGCCTTTAAGTATTCCGCCGCCGGACGTAGTGCCACTGCTGCCGGTTGTGCCGCCTGTTACCACACTCCCGCCGTCTCCGGGCGGTTTTCCAAGCAGCGAATCGAGAAAACGCAGCTCTTTGCGCGTAAGTTCGGGCGAGGCTGTTTCGCGCACCACCACCACAAAGCCGTGAAAAAATGTGCGTCCGCTTGCAGGCGACGTTGCGCCGGTTTGCCCCACCAGCCGCCATTCGGTAAGCGCATTGGCAAATATCGCCGGCACCTGTCGCTGCAATTCATCCAGGCGGCGGTTGTTTAATGTTTGCTGGTCAAACCGCGGCGACACCGCAAACTGCGTGTACACCAGATCCACGCGCTCCACCTGTTTACCCCGCAACGATGCCGCCTGCCGTGCATCCACAAAAGCCGACGAAGCAAACGGCATTTCAAGCCACAACACCTGCCGCCCGGCCAGCACGGCTTCAGGCGAATACTTCACCGGCTGCAAGCCGGTGCGCGCAAGCTGCGCAGCCACAGCCGCCCGGTTTTGCGCAGGAAGAACTGCACTAAGCATACAGAAAAAACATACAACGGCAAGGCGCATCTGTCCTAATAATTCCGAACGATCCGAAAAGATACACCACATACACTGAAAACGTTTACCCCTCGGTTTTCGCATCGCCACCTCAAATAACTTTCAAAATCAGTTTACGCTCAAACTGCCGGTTGGTTTCAGAATACACTTTCACTTCCACGCTGCCCGAAGCACGCTGAATAATATTTTCAGGTATCACAATCACCGTTTCACTTCCGGCACCAAGATCAAGCTGCTGCAAAGATTCTGTAACTACTTTCGACGTGTTGCGGTCTGTAAACTGCAGCGTGTAAGCATAACTATCAGCCTCTGAACCTTCGTTGGTTACAGCAAAAGCAGTAATACCATTATTACCGGTCATTTGCCGCACAGTAAAAAAACACGGATAAAGCGATGAGGCATAATGCACGCGTGTGTGCTGAAACTCCTCAAACAGTTTACTGCGCGGATTCCAGTTTTCGCAGTAGGCCTGCCACACAATGGCTTTATCGGGCGTTACCTCCAGCACACTCGCCAGCGATCCGCCGCCGATAAGAATATTTCCGTTGCGCAGCATTTCTGCATTGCCATACTTTGTGGCGTTGCGGGTATAACCTGCATCGCGCCGCAAGTCAAATTCCCAGAGCGTAATCAGCTCGTTACTACCCGGCTTCATTTGCATGAGTTGTACCGATGAATTCCCTTTGTTACGCAGCGAATCGCCATTGTTGTTGAACAAAAGCAGCGAATCGCCGTTCAACACATTTACATCATGCTGGTTCGAAAAATTACCCGTGTAGCGGGCCAGCACTTTTCCTGTCATCCGCTCAATCTTAAGCACAATGCCAAGCATTCTGAAACCGGCATACACAAACTGCCCCGTGGCATCTGTACTAATACTGCTCAGAAAGGCTTTCGAATAGGGCGTACCTCCCTTTCCCGGATTCACAAGTATTTCTTGTTCTTTGAAATAGTTGCGGGATGACCACATCCAGGTTTGCTTCCCCATCCAGTTGTATTCGGTAATGTAAGGGTAGTTTAACACAACTGTATCGCCGCCGTTTACCACTGTTTTCACCGCTTCATTGCCCAGCGTAAGGTAATTGCCGGCAGCAGTGCGTATCAGGTTGCCATGATAATAATCGGTTCCTGAATTTTTGCGGATTGCCTTATTGTTGGGCCCGGTCCACAAAATTTTTCCGTCCACATCAACTTCAAACACACTTTGCGCCGCAATAAATGTAAACGTTCCCTGCGGCGTAATCCGCAAATCGCGCACAATATCCCCCCGCCCTATTTTCTCATCTACTGCAGGAACCACCCATACTATTTGTCCGTTCCGGTCATAAACCGCCCGTGCAAAATCAATGGCAACAAGACCGCTATCAGAGGTCGTATTTTTTGTTACACGTAAAATATTCCGTTGCGAATCGTTCCAGTTTTCAACTGCAGTGGTAAACTCGAGATATTGTGATTTTGAAATGGATTTACCTTCCTTGTTCAATGCAATTACCATCCAGCGGTAACTTGTACCCAGCTTCAGGTTTTTAATCAACGTAGCCGTTGAATAATCATTTTGCTCTGCAACAGTTATATACAGGGGCTCCTGTTTCCCGCGTAAAACAATTTCTTCCACCACTACCCGGTATTCCACTGCATTTTCCACCGCCGGATATTCAAACATAACCTGCGTATGGTTGAGCGATGCGCCCGGCTCAGGCATGTAGGCCGAAACGGGTGTTACGGAAGGACGTGTAAGCACCCCGGAAAGTGTTTGCCGTGGCTGCGCTGCTAGACTAAGCGCATGGAGTAATAGTATGCTGAATAAATAACGCATCAGAAACAAGGGCCAGGTGAATTGTAGTGTGTGAAGTTACGCAAACTTCAAAAATCCGGCCACTTCCGGTGCGGCATTGCTGCCAATAAAAACAGCCCGGCAACAAATTTCGCAGCGTTGCACCGGGCTGTTTCACAAAAGCGGGATGTGCTTTATCGGGTTACCACTATTCGTGCAGTGGCTTTCAGTCCGGAATCGTCCTGTACGTGCATCATATATACGCCGGGCATTTGCGTAAAGGCCGACACGGATACAACGCCTGTAAAACGCTCGTCGCGCAGAGTGTAGAGCAGTTTACCGGCTACATCGGTCACATCAATTTTCACGGCATGGTTGCGCAGGCTGCTTATCACCACATTGTCCTGCATCTGCACCGGGTTGGGATACACATTTATTTCTGGTGCAACTTCGTTATGCAATCCCACGCTGGCGGTTAGTGCATAACGGTAAATGGCACCACTGTCGCCTACAGCAAATGCAAGTGTGCTGTCAACCACAAACACGCCGCGTACAATCTGGTCCACAGCATCATAGCTGCCTGCAGACCAGCCGCCGGTGGCCGCACGGGTTTGCAAAAATCCGGCGCCGGTGGTCATGCTGTAACCGCCGGCCACCGCAAAACCGTTGGGCAGCGCCTCAAAATCAAGAAAGCCTGGATAGTAAAATGTCCATGCAAAATTCTGATCCGGCGCAAAGGTTTGTCCGCCGTCGGTTGATAGCCATACGTTGGCAAAATTCGAAGCATCATTCACCGCAATAAACGAATTGTTGCCAATGTAATCCACCGCCGTAAAATTGGCGGTATCGTTTATGCTCAGTGTATCAAACGTGCTGAAACCATCGGTTGACGAAAACATTTTTCCATAATCGCCAACAGCTACATAACGACCTGAAGCCGGACTGTAAGCCACACCGGTTATACCTATATTTTCAAACTGCGCGGTCACACCAAAATAAAGCAGTTGCGCATTGCCCCAGCCGCTTCCATTCCAGCGCGACACAAATGCACCATTGAAGCAGCCGTTGCCAAACAAGTAACCTTCATTGGCATTCACAAAAAATATTCCGTCAGGAAAACAAAGCGACGGTGCACCGGGAAAATCCATCCAGCTGTTGCCACCATTGGAGGTTTGCTTCACATCGCCGCCGTGATATTCGGGCACTATCATTCCCGTATTTCCCCACATCCATATATCATTCAGATTTCCCGGGAAAAGTGAACTCACATTGTTCAGTTGCACCCAGGTATTTCCACCATCTGTAGTACGCAGCAACACACTGTCTTCTCCTACCACATAACCAGTATCAGATGAGGTGAAAAATACTTCACGCAAATTTTTAGTGGTACCCGAACTAAGCGGCTGCCAGCTGCTTTGTGCGTTTGCGGCTATTCCACCAAGCAGCACACACATCAGAATAAGAAATTGAAGAGGTCTCATGTTTCATTTTTTTACGGAGTAAAACAAAAATAAGTGTGTCAAAAAATTAATATGAACAAAGCTAAAATCTGTTTAGGCCAGACAGGTAGGTCAAAAAAAGGCTCTCGTTGGACAAATTACTGATTATCCGTCCGGAAAAAGAACATCCGGCATTTTGGTTTACAAAATAAACTACTTTATATTTGCCTCAAACAAAGTCAAAATGACCGATCAGCCCATCACCGAACAGGAAAGCGTTCAGCTCATCCGCACCATGTTGCAGCGCACGCAGCACCAGCTGCGCGATAATGGTTTTTTCTATCTGCTCTGGGGCTGGCTGGTATTTGCAGCGGCGGCCATTAACTACACGTTGTGGCTTGCACTGGGGCCGGTGCAGCTTGCATTTTTACCTTGGGCTGTACTCATGCCGCTTGGCGGCGTGATCACAAGTATTGTAAGTGCGCGCTACAAAAAACAACACACGGGCGTAACTACCTACACGCAGGATTTGCTCAACCGGCTTGTACTGGCCTATCTCATCAGCTTATTCCTCATGCTTTTCTTCGGCATCTGGCTTGTAGGCTGGGAAAAAACGTATCCGTTCATCATTATTATTTACGGCATCTGGCTGTTTGTATCGGGCAGTGCCCTGCAGTTTAAATGGCTGGTGGCCGGTGGCATTTTCAGCTGGTGCATGGCTGTGGTGGCTTTCTTTGTGCCCTCGCCGCATCAGTTACTGGTGCTTGCCGTGGCCGTGCTGGGCGGATTCATTGTGCCGGGGCATTTGCTGCGCAGTCATTTCAGAAACACAGCCCATGAAACCGTTTAAGGAACTCGATCCTTTGCTGCATTCGCAACTCAGGCTTGCCGTGGTATCAGTGCTGGCCGGAGTGAAAGAGGCCGAGTTCAATTACCTCAAGGAAGTTACCGCCTCCACTGCGGGCAACCTCAGTGTGCAACTCACCAAACTCAAAGACGCTGGCTACATCACCGTCGAAAAATCGTTCCGCGACAATTATCCGCTCACCCAGTGCCGCCTTACGGCAAAAGGCCGCAAGGCGTTTACCGAATACGTGGACGCACTTCAGCAATACATCAACAGAAAATAAACCCATGAACACACAACCAACCGATCAGCGCGATCACGATCTCTGGAAACAGGCGAAAAAACGCGTAAGCTTTCGCCGCCATCTTGCCGCTTACGTAATCGTAAACAGCTTTCTCTGGTGCATGTGGTTCTTTACCGGTGCTGAAACAGACCATGGTTTTCCGTGGCCCGTATTCCCCATGCTCGGCTGGGGCATCGGTCTCGCGTTCGACTATTACGGCGCTTATCACAGCCCCGGCAATGATGCGGTATCACGCGAATATGAAAAGCTGAAAAATAAATCGCGCTGATATAAAAAAGCGTAATAGTGAGGAGCGAAACGGAGGGTGCAATAAATTACCTTTCGGCTCCAGCCTTCGCTATTCCCCGCAGCCATTGCGGGGAAAGCGCTCAGTCTGGGCTAGAAATTCATTCCTCCCGCCTTTCAAAGTTCCTTGCATTTGGCAGAAATAACGATCTTTCTGCAATGAATGAGCCTGACGTGCTTGTGGTAGGTGCCGGGTGCACCGGCGTAATGGCAGCGCGCACGCTGGCCGAAGCCGGCCTGCAGGTGCTGCTGCTCGACGGCGGTGTGCGCAACAATAATGCGCTGCCTCAGCCCGGGGCCGATTTCATTACACTCCGGCAAACCGATGCGCAGCAGCACCGCTACTTTCTGGGCGATGCATTTGAGAGTGTGCCGCAGGGGCAAATCGGCACCGGCGCACAGCTCACACCTGCGCGCCGCTACCTCATTGCGCATACCGAACGCTGGCTGCAGCTGCTTTCCGATACATTTGCCCCCATCGAAAGTCTGGCCGAAGGCGGACTGGGTGGTGGCTGGGGCCTTGGCTGCTGCGTGTTTTCCGATGCCGAGCTGCAGGCCGCCGGCTTACCCGCTGCAGTCATGCACGCCGCTGCGCAAACCGTGTGCAACCGCATCGGCATAAGCGCCACGGCCGACGATGCGCAGCCTTACACCTTTGCGCACCTCACCGGCACACAACCCTCTGTTCCGCCCGATGCACTGGCGCAAAAACTGCTCAGCCGCTACACCACACAGCGCAGCGCATTACACAAAAACGGCTTCGTACTTGGCCGCCCGGCGCTGGCGCTGCTCACGCAACACAAAGACCACCGCCGCGCCACACAGCTGCGCGACATGGAGTTTTACGACAACCTCGGCCACGCTGCCTGGCGTCCGCAGGTAGAGCTTGAACAGCTGCGCAAGTTACCCAACCTGCATATCGAAAGCGGCTGGCTCGTTACGCGCTTCACATCAACCGAAAATGGTGTTAGCGTAGAAGCCACACACATTCACAACGGCACAAAAAAAACAGTTCAGGCCAAACGGCTTGTGCTTTCGCCCGGTGTGCTCGGTACAGCGCGCATTGTACTGCGTTCGCTGCCCGGCGGACAATCGCAAAAACTTCCGCTGCTCTGCAATCCTTACACCTACATGCCCTGCCTTGTTCCGTCAATGCTGGGCAAGAACATGAATCAGCACAACATTTCCTACGCGCAGCTTTCGCTGTTTCATGATCCCGGTGGCACGCAGCGCAGCATTGCCATGGCTTCGCTTTATACGTACCGCTCGTTGCTGCTGTTCAGATTGCTGCACGAAACGCCGCTAAATTTCCGCGACGGGCGCATCCTTCAGCAATATCTGCTTCCGGCCTTACTCATTGCCGGCATTCATCACCCCGAAACGCCCGGCAGCGAACAATGGCTGCAACTTGCACCTTCGTCCGTTTCACCCACCGGCGATGTGCTTACGGCCAGCTACATACGTGGCGCAGAAAAAGACAATGAAGTGCGCAACCGCGAGCAGCTCTACATCAAAGCCCTTCGCCGTCTTGGTGCGTGGAAACTCAAAACCGTGCATCCCGGTCACGGCTCCAGCATCCACTATGCGGGGTGTTTGCCTTTCAGCCAGCACGAAAATGCCTTTACGCTGCATCCTTCAGGCCGCCTGCACGGCACCGCCAATGTGTTTGTGGCCGACGGCAGCGGCTTTACCTTTTTGCCTGCCAAAGGCCTCACACTTTCGCTCATGGCCAATGCGCACCGCGTGGCACAAAATGTAATCAGCTCATGAGTGCGCCGGTAATTGTCATTACAGGAGCCAATGGCTTTATTGGCAGCGCCGCCGCCGCTTACTTTGCCGCGCTTGGCTGGCAGGTGGTTACAGCAGGCCGCACACCGCACCGCAGCGGCTACGCACACCTTGCATTTAACCTCGAAAGCGAAAGACCGCTGCAAGCAGATTTGCCGCAAAACACGGATGTTGTTTTGCATGCTGCATACCTCACACTCACGCAAAACAACCGCGCATACGAACTCAACCGCGCAGGCACACAAGCCTTGCTCCATGCAGCAGCGCAGTGCGGGGCAACACAGTTTATCTTTCTCTCCAGCCTCTCGGCCAAAGCCGGTGCGGTTTCGGTGTACGGCCGACAGAAGTTTGCCTGCGAAAAAATGGTGCTTGCACAAAACGGCTGCGTGGTGCGTCCCGGCTTAGTGATTGGTAACGGTGGCTTGTTTGCACAAATGCACACACACCTTGCGGCGGGCAGGCGCATACCACTTTTCAACGGCGGGCAGCAGCCGCTGCAAACTGTTTACATCAATGATTTGCTGGAGGCGCTGCACATCATTATCACACAACAGCGCAAAGGTGCATACACCATTGCCACGCCGCAAAGCATTCCCTACCGGCAGTTTTTCGAAATTATGGCAAGGCACCTCGACAAGCCGGCACGTTTCCTTCATTTTCCGCTTGCTCCTGTAAAACTTATGCTCCGCATTGCACGCAAACTGGGCATTCGCCTCGCCGCCGGCGACGATAATCTGGCCGGTTTACAAAGCATGCAACACGTGGCCAGCGAAAGCGATTTGCATACGCTTGGTCTCACCCTCAAAACTGCCGAAGAAAGTATTGCCGCCCTTCAATCCTGATCAGGCAATGCGCAAACCGTTTTCTACTACCCTGTCAGGCCGCAGCAAAATCACATCACAGCCTTCGCCCAGCGCGCCCAGCACTAATACTTCCGACACAAACTTACCGATCTGTCGCGGCGGAAAATTCACTACCGCCACAATCTGCCTGCCCATCAGCATTTCGGGCGTGTAAGACACCGTAACCTGCGCCGATGATTTTTTTACGCCAAGTTCGCCAAAGTCAATATGCAGCTTGATGGCGGGCTTTCGGGCTTCCGGAAACGGCTCGGCTTTTATGATTGTGCCGGTGCGTATGTCGAGTTGTTCGAAATCGTGAATGGTTGGCATTGACTGGTTCCTTAAAAATGGGTAACAATGAAAATCAATCTCCGCATTTAATATGTAGAAATGGCTTATCCCCTGCTACTACATAGTTACTCAGATTTTCGGAAATTATTTCATCAATAAGTCGAAACACGGTTACATTCGCAAATCTGTAATTTCTGATAGGCGAATGCCATTCAATTTCACTTTCCGGTAAGTCAATCAGAATAGTCGCAACGTAATTTCCGTTTAAGATCACTCTTAACTTCTCAAATGACTTAAATAATGCTTGTTGAAGTACTTTAATCTGTATTCCTTCATCATACAGCTGATACATCCCGTTAACATAACTTTTCACCAGCCTCTCCTGATTATCATGAAACCCGACAGTCAGTTTTACACTTACATTACCCGAGACAGCCTCACCGCGAAAAGGAGCTTTACTCAATGAAACAGTCTTTAAAAGCCCCTCAAACAACACATCTGTGCCTCTGGGCTGATAAAGTAGCTCCGTTTTATCAGTTTCATGCGAATAATAATTAACGCTGAGCGAAGAATGAAAGGTAAGCCAGTGCAATAAATCATTCCTTAACCGGGAATCCGTCAGTTTAAGAAACTGAAGGATGTGTTCATTAAAGTTAAATTCAATAAAAAAGCCCTCGTATTCAGACTCATTCATTACAAGTTCATCGTTATCGAATTCCAAAGAGACTTTTCCTTGCCCCTCAATGACACAATGAATCACTGGCTGTTCCGATACAAGAAGCAAAAACATACCCTCGTTATCGCGTTCATTAACGCCTGTATCATCATTAAGTTTTATATAAGGGAAATTACCTGTCCGTATAAATTCAAATTCCTGAGCACAATACAACTGTAATCTGTTCTGATGATGATTAATGTTAATCGACAAATCAGTCTTGTTCCGAAAAAAGAAATTAAGAAGATTGTAAAACCATTCTGTTCCATTGCCAAAAAACATTGCTGGCCTCTTTGCAATAGCTTCTTTTATTCCCATAATTTCCATATTTTAAATATAAGGAAAAAACCGCGGAGCGGCCAATTTTAACGGCCAAAAAAATTAAGCAAACACAATGAAAAACAACATTTTAACCCTACAACACAACCTATAAACAACAAAAAAACCGCAGAAGAATCTGCGGTTTTTTATATCTGAATAACGAAACTTACTTCGTACCAAATGCTTTTTTGAAAGCAGGAACGAGTTCAAGCTTTTCCCAGCCGAAGGTTTCGTACTTCTTGCCGTTTACGGTTTTTACACCGGGCGTGCGGCCCATGTGGCCGTATGCAGCGGTCTCGCCGTAGATCGGATTTTTGAGGCCGAAGCGTTTTACAATGGCAGCGGGTTTCATATCAACCAGCTTGGCCACTTTGGCGGCAATTTCGCCATCGCTCATTTTCACTTTCGAGGTGCCGTAGGTGTTTACGTAGAGGCCCACGGGCTCGGCTACGCCAATGGCGTAAGCTACCTGCACAAGACACTCGTCGGCAACGCCGGCGGCTACCAGGTTTTTGGCAATGTGACGTGTAGCGTAGGCTGCAGAGCGGTCAACTTTCGAGCTGTCTTTGCCCGAAAAAGCACCGCCACCGTGTGCACCACGACCGCCGTAGGTATCCACAATAATTTTGCGGCCGGTAAGACCGGTATCGCCGTGCGGGCCACCGATTACGAATTTGCCGGTGGGGTTGATATGGAACTTGATGTCTTTGCCAAACAGTTTCTGTACGCGGGCAGGAAGTTGTTTTTTCACACGCGGCACAAGTACATTGATAATGTCTTTGCGAATCTGGTCGAGCATTTTCTTGTCGGTGCCAAACTCGTCGTGCTGGGTGCTTACCACAATGGTGTCAATACGCTTGGGTGTGCCATTGTCATCGTATTCAATGGTTACCTGCGATTTGGCATCGGGGCGGAGATACTTCATGGTTTTGCCTTCGCGGCGGATTTTCGCAAGCTCGCGCAGGAGCATGTGCGAAAGTTCGAGCGGAAGCGGCATGAGGTTGTCGGTTTCGCGGCAGGCAAAACCAAACATCATTCCCTGATCGCCGGCGCCCTGCTCGGCTTCCTTGCCGCGCTCCACACCCTGATTAATGTCTGACGACTGTTCGTGCAGGGCATTGAGAATGCCGCAGGAAATAGCATCAAACTGGTATTCTGATTTGGTGTAACCGATACGGCGTATTACATCGCGGGCAATTTCCTGCACATCCACTTTGCCTTTGGCTTCGGGAGTGGTTTTGATTTCGCCGCCAATTACCACGAGGCCGGTGGTTACAAAAGTTTCACAAGCCACTTTGGCGTTGGGATCGTGTGTCAGAAATGCGTCAATAATAGCATCTGAAATCTGATCGGCCACCTTATCGGGGTGACCTTCCGAAACTGACTCGGAAGTGAAGAGATAAGACATTGATGGATACGGATTTGAATTGGTGCGCTAAAGTACGATTTTTTAACGTTACCAATGCCCGCCATCCGATATTCTCTTCTATAACCTCACCATCCACAATTCATGAGCCATGTTGGTATTACCGACTTGTGCATGAATGGAATCCGGAAGACCAGGTTGATTACTTTCTTCGTTGTACTGAAAATAACCGTAGGGTGGAATATTCATTCTCAGAATAAACTGACTGTAATTTAAAGCAGGCGTAAGTGCCCAATAAGTCGATGTATCACCCCTGAACTTAAAAAATTCATCGGTTAAAAAGACTAACGTATCCTGCAGGGGATAAATAACAAATGATGAATCGCCGGGAAGTGAATCCGTCGCCTGATAAAGCAGATACCTTTCACCCGTCATATCAACCGGGAGAAACATTGGACGATCTGTGCCACCAGTTGAGTAAGGCTCAGGAGTTTCTTCCTGCTTACAGGAACAAACGAAAAGCAACATGCCCATGTAAGCAAAAAGAGAAAATGGTTTCATGACGCACTATTTATTGCACTATATCCATTAAATTTAATAAATATCCAATCAAACAGAGATAGAAGCTATCTAAACTTCACCTCACATTTCCTGAATTTCAAACAATAACGCACCTTTGTAAAAGATGAAACGACAGGTTTTTCTTTTGCTGGTTATCTTATTTTTCTGTCAGGTTGCGGCAATAGCCAAAGCCCCACGCTGGAAAATGAATGCGCCCAAAACTTCCCCAACCGGCATTCACTATTCACTCACCAAACCGGGCAAAGGCGCTTACCCATCCGACAGCAACCTGGCCCGCATCGACTATTGCCGCTACAACAGTGCACGCACACAAGTGGTGGAAAGCAGCCTCAGACAATTCCGCAAAGGCACCGTCATCGACCTTCACGAAACACAAATTGACCCCGGCTTTCGCAATGCCATAAAGTTGCTGCGCAAAGGGGGCAAGGGCTTTTTCAGCTGGCGCAACCCGAAGGGCGATTCCGTGCACTACTACATCCGCCTGCGCGAAATTTTACCGCCGCCAAACTACAGCAGCTTTTTCATCGAAATCCCGCCCGATTCAATTCCTGTGCGCATCAACGACCCTGAAAAAGAAAATTTCGGCGATTCTACCATTCTCATTGTCACACTCGCCGAACTGCCCGCGCTCATGCCCGGCTGCGACAGCGCACATGCACAGATGTATGTAATGCTCAAATTCCGCGAACGCTATTTCGACAACGGCATTAAATACCGCGATGTGCTGGTGGCTGTGCCCTGCGTAAACAATTTTGAAACAGGATTTTTTTACCCGGGCAATCGCTACCTCATTACTGCGCTCAGCTGGCACAAAAGCGATGACGTATTCCGCGAAGTAACCGATGCCTACAGTGCTTCCGATGCCAGACGCTACCGGTGTTTACGCATTACCAAAGGCTGATGCGCTTACTTTTTCTTCCCGGTAAGCTCTTTAAACACATCCTCAATTTTCCGCTCCTCGCGCTGCATTTCCAGCACGGTGAGTTTGTTGTCCACTGCAAAGCGGAATAAATCGGGGCGGATGTCTTTTTCGGCGGAGGTGATAATTTGCCATACATGGCCGCGCACATGCTGCACTTCTTCCACCCCGGGCAGGCGCTTCAGGTCGTGGCGGTTGGGCTCCTTGTCGAATTCCACCACCACCACCATACGGTTCTGGCTTGTTTGCTGCAGGTTTGCAGTATCATCGTTGGCTACAATGCGGCCCTGATTGATGATAATTACACGGTTGCAAAGTGCTTCCACTTCCTGCATAATGTGGGTAGAAAGCATTACGGTTTTTTGCTGCCCGATGCGGCGGATGAGTTCGCGGATTTCGGCAAGCTGGTTGGGGTCGAGACCGGTGGTGGGTTCGTCGAGAATAAGCACGGCCGGGTCGTGAATGAGTGCCTGCGCAAGGCCCACACGCTGGCGATAGCCTTTTGAAAGCATTCCGATGCGTTTGTGCTGCTCAATTTCGAGGCCGGTAAGCTGCACCATTTCATCCACACGCTGCTTTTTATTGGGCAGTTTGTGAATGCCTGCAATAAACTCGAGATATTCTTTCACATACATATCCAGGTAAAGCGGATTGTGTTCGGGCAAATACCCCACGCAGCGCCGCACGTCGATAGACTGTGAAGCCACGTCGAAACCGTTTACCGAAGCCTGCCCGGCATCTTGCGGAATAAAGCAGGTGAGAATTTTCATCATGGTTGATTTGCCGGCACCGTTGGGCCCGAGAAACCCCACAATTTCACCCGTTTTCACTTCAAACGATACATTGTCAAGTGCTCGTTGCTTACCGTAGAGCTTGGAGATATATTCAACTTTTATAGACACAGGCTTGTGAAATGAAATTAGAATTCAAAAGTAAGAAAACAACGCGGGTTTTGTCCAACTATTGCGGGCCGGGGCAAAAAGCACGATGCCTGCGCCACATCGCGGCTACAGGCATCGGTTCAGGGGATAGGCACAATAATCAGCTCACGGCAGCATATTCGGGAACGTGCATTTCGCACTGGTAATAGCTTATGAGTTTGCGGGTTTTCACAAACACTTTGCGGTAAACGGGATCGCCCGTAAAACTTTGTCCGGTGTACAGCGTGCGGTATTGCCACATTTCAACCGGGAAACTGAGTTTGCGGTAGAAACGGTTTTCGCATCCGTTTATTTCTTCGGCAGCCAGCGGCACCATAAACTCATAGCCGCCATAGGCAAACTGAATTTTTTCGGCTACGGTGGCATTTCGGATGATGCCGGTTACAATTTGTTCAAGCCCTTTAAGGCGCTCGGTTTTGCACACAAAAAGCAGGTAATCGAGACTGAAATCGGCCGCACCGGGAGTAACAGCCAGCAGCCCTTGCGGCAACTGTCCGTCAACAACAAGATCAACCGGCTCGGTAAAGCGTTGTTTACGCAAAAAAGCAGCGAGGTGGCGTTCGGAAGGAATCATGGCGGTAAGGTGTTGGGATAAATGCGGTGTTTATTGTGTAGTTTCGTACGGATATTTCGATATGAATGCTTTAACTGGAACAGTAATTAAATCGACCGGAAGCTGGTATCTGGTACATCTCGACAGTGGTTTGTCGGTTGAATGCCGTATCAAGGGGCAGTTTCGCATCAAGGGACTGAACACCAAGAATACCAACCCGCTGGCAGTGGGCGATCGTGTAGAAGTGCAGCATGAGCGCAGCGGTGATTATGTAATTGACAAACTTCACGAGCGCACGAATTACATCATCAGGCGAAGCACCAAACTTTCGAAACAAACGCACATTATTGCGGCCAATATCAACCGGGCTTATGTAATGGCTACACTCATTGAGCCACGTACATCAACCGGCTTCATCGACCGTTTTCTGGTCACTGCAGAGGCGTATTCCATTCCGGCTTCCATCATTTTCAACAAACGCGATTTGCTTGATGAGGAGCTCTGCGAATATGTAGAGGCGCTTATGCAATTGTATCGCGGTTTGGGATACGGCTGCTGGTTTATTTCGGCTACCGACGCAACAGCAGTAAACGCCTTGCGCGAGGAAATGAGCCATCAGGTAAGCCTTATTGCAGGGCATTCGGGTGTGGGAAAAAGCACACTCATCAATGCACTGCGACCCGATCTTGATTTGCGCACGGGCAAACTATCGGAGGCACACAGCAAGGGTATGCACACCACCACATTTGCCGAAATGCACCGCCTGGGCGAAGGCTGGATTATTGATACGCCCGGCATCAAGGAATTTGGCATTGTGGACCTGGAGCGGGCCGAGCTCTCACATTTCTTTCCCGAAATGCGCGAACGTTTCGGACAGTGCCGTTTTAATAACTGCCTGCACCTGAACGAACCCGGCTGCGCCGTGCGTGATGCGGTGGAGAACAGCGAAATTGCCCTTACCCGCTACGAGTGTTACCTTGCCATCCTCAATGGCGATGAACTCGAAAAGGAATACGAATAATCAAAGAACGTAACGGCTGAGCTGAAAAAGCCGGCCGGTGCTCAACTCCGGCCGGCCACGCAATCAGGGCATCCGGCAAACGGCCCAGTCATTTCCGTCTGTCCAAACTTTCACCCCGTTGTTAATTTGAATGGTAGTAGGTGCAGCGCCGCCCGAATTGGGCACAAAATTGATGCAGTTGCACCCGAATGTCATGTTGTAACTGTCCTGTGCAAAACGAAACTGCTCACGCGAATCACCAACTTTATCGTTGTGACTGACAATGGTATCACAGGGTTCTGGCTCGTGATGCACAATAATAACATCCGACAAATCGGTAGTGCCGATAATTTCATATACCACAGCTTCTTTGTCTGACGAGCAGGAGCTGGCTCCGATTATTAACAGCATACACGCTGCAACGCTAAGGAAGAGGTTTTTCATTTTGATTACTGGTATTAAGGTTTGACTGGTTTTGCGGTAAGATAGCCGTTTTGAGCTGTTCGGCTCCCGTAATCAGGCTACGGGCGAAAGGAAAATGAATTCCACACTAAGCACTGAATCTGTTTTATCGTTCCGTCGCTTACGCAGACGCGATTTGGATTCACGGGGAGAGGAAATGTGCAAAGGGCGCGAGGCCGGAACGGATACAGATGAGGTTTTCATGGGCGCTGGTGTTATGCTTGTGCTAAAGTATCCGGCATCAAGTGGAAGGGGAAACCAATCTTAATTTTAAATCAGATGTCTTACTATTGATATTCTATTATAAAAAACTGTTTTACAAGCTAATATTTAGCTATTTTTAATTTTTAAATCAGATTTCATGCAGGAAGATATTGGACTTTTTCAGCTCATTTCCAGCCTGTCGCCCACCGAAAAACGTTACTTCAAATTATTTGCACGACGGCACGTGGTAGGCGACACCAATGATTATGTGCTGATTTTTGATGCGATTGACGAACAGGTAGCTGCCGGCGATACGTATGATGAGCAACTGGTGCGTAAACGCCTTCATACATCGGGCCGGAAACCGGCACTGCGTGCAGCAAAGAGTTATTTATCCGGACTTATACTTCGCAGCATGCGGCAATTTGCCGATGAGTCGGACACCAACCGTATGCTTGAAGCGCGCCTGCACGACATACGATTTCTGCTCGAAAAAGGGCTTATCAACAAAGCACAGGCTGTATTACGCAAGGCAAAAAAAATTGCGGCGCATTATGAAAAACCACAGCTCGTGCTCGAACTGCTGGCTGCCGAACGACAAATTGTGCGTCTGCTCCAAAGCCGTCACACCGAGGTGCTGCTCGATCAGCTGGAAAACGATGAAAACCGGGCACTGGCGCAGATGCAAACCGAGCTTGAACTGCGCCGGCTTTACGACAGGTTGCACTTGTTGCTGCGCAGTGCGGGCCGCCACACCGCAGCCGACCGCCAGCTTACCGTGGCCGACATCGCCTCGCATCCGCTTGTGCGAAAACGCTCCGATACGCATACGTTTGGCGCCGAAGTCCTCCGCCTCAATATCCTATCCGACCTCGCCACACTCGAAGGCGACCACAAAAAATCGCGAAGCCAGCGCAAACGCATCATGGCCTTGTACGAATCACACCCGCACCAGCAGCGCGATCAGGTGTTACGTTACATCAATGTACTCAACAACTACCTCACGAGCTGCTTTCAGCTGAGCATGTTCGATGAGTTCCCTTCAGTAATCGAAAAAATGAAATCGCTCGAAAGTATCTCGCGCGAAGTCAGGTATCAGGTGTTCCGAAACGGCATGTTCCTCGAACTGGTGTACCTCATCAACAGCCGCCGCCCCGAGAAAGGCCTGCAGCTACTGCCCGAAATTGAAAACGGCCTTCGTCTGTTTGAACGCAAACTCCCCGTGGCCCGCATGCTCAGCTTCCGTTACAATGTGGTAATGCTGTATTTCATAAACGAACGCATGAGTGAGGCCCTGCGTGCACTTAATCTCCTGCGCCGGCGTGAACATCCTGACGTGCGCCGCGATATCCAGCATGCAGCCCGGCTGTTTCAGCTCATCCTCCACTTCGAACTCAACCGTACCGACGATTTCCTCGACTCACTCATGCGCAGTACACAACGCCACCTGCGCGAACATAAACTCTTCGGCCAGTTCGAACAATGGCTTTTCCGCACCCTGCGCAATCTTGCAGAAACTACCAGCGAACGCGAAAAAAAACAAGTCTTTACCTCTGCCCTTGCCGAACATCAGGAACTCGTAAGCAGCGGCGCCCGCGATTTGCTGATTGATGAAACCGGACTCTGGCTCACCAGTCGTTCAACTGGCAAATCGCTGCGTGATGTGTTTGTGAATTTGTAAGAAACAGAACTGCTTTGTTAAACAGAATGTGGTTTTCAACAGATCTGGTTATCGTTAAATTTTTTGCAGTATTTATTGAATGTGATAACCATGATTATCGAATACTGCCATTTGTACAATTGATCCCGCAATTTACTCATTTGTGATTGCGGAAGGGTAATTTCAGAGGATACTTTTAGCCGAAACCAAAAAATACGGCTATGAAAACAATTATGAAAACTTTAATCACTTCTGCGCTAATGTGCATATCCACTTACGCCAGCGCAGACAGTCAAACATCTACTTATACTACAGGAAAAAAAATGCTCGGCTATTCAATGGTCGCGACCACTCTCAATCCAAGGGATGTTGTTGCCGGCGGCACGTTAGTTACCAGCACCAACCCACCTTCTGACACGGCAGATATTGAAGTATTAAAATATGATAATGATAACAGAATTCTTTGGAGTATAAGAATTAATGGTGGCACTAATGAATATTGCTACAATGTGAACAGCTATGACTTTGGAGGATCGAATAATGGTTATATTTTATCTGGTGCGTCGTTAGAGGGTGGTGTTCTTCGTCCGCATATCTGGCTTATAGACCAGTCAGGGAATTTAATTAATCATAAGTATTATACCAGCGGAACACTTGCAGGAAATGCGTTGCATGCGTTTCAGACACAAGATGGTAATTTCCTGGTCACTGGTTTTTATTATGCAGGTACACTAAGCAGCAACGCTAAACAAGGTGTTGCCATCAAATTAAACCAGAGTCTTAATGTAGTTTGGCGGAAATTTGTAAATACTACATCAACAAATGGTTCAAATGACTGGGATATGTGTGAGTTTGGAATTGAAACATCGTTGGGATATTTTATTACAGGCTCACGCAATCAAAGTAATTCTACCGGCGGCGTAAAATCAGTGTTAGCAATCTGGTTAGATAAAACAACAGGAGCAATTTCATTCAACAGATCATATAAAGCTTCATCATCGACTGCAAATGAAGTGGGTGCATCTGCTGCTTATAATGCAACCACCAATAAACTGTATGTGCTTTCCAACAACTCAAGCTCACGTGGTTTTCTAGTTACTGAATTTACCATTATCACTACCCCTGCTTCAGTTTCTGTCCCTACTACAAATCGCAGATATAATTATCTTGATCCGGCAATTATTGATGCTTATGGTTATTCGATCAAAATAGATAACACAAATTCGAACGTACTTATGGTTGCCGGTATGCTGGCGGGAGAAAGTGTTACTGATGCTTTGGGAAATACTGCGCTTAGTAAAGTTCCGTTTATTGCAGATCTAAATCTTACCAATGGTACTGTAAATTATGACCGTTATCATGAAATTCCGTGTGCCGGCCTTAATGGTTTTGGCACACCCTTTATGACTCTTGGTGGCTCAACGAGTATGCCAGATATATTCACACCTGAAATTTTAATTTCTCGCCGAAATACTGAAAATTATTACTTCGGCTATCGTCGTGAGTATAATCCAGATATTCGTCTTGAACTCATCAGAGTTGCCAACCCTACACCTGGGTTGGTATGCAGCTCCCCGGATGTTTCTCTTGATTTTATATCAAATAATATTACTACACAATCAACGGCTACAGTTGCTAATGGAACCTTTGCCACTGTGATCCCACCGCTAGAGGTAATATCTGTCTTTTTCCCAAAATCACAAATTAACTGTTTTGAAGCTCCCTGCGTAAATGAAGTGGCAAATGCAGGCGCGGATCAGATATGTTTTGGCAGCGCAATTGGATCTCCAGCACTACCCGGAGCCACTTATGTTTGGACTTCGGTTCCCACTACCGGAATTACATTCAGCAGTATGACAGTAGCACAACCTGTTATTACTTCTGTTACCGGATCTCATACATTAACCGTTACAATGACGAACCGTTGTAAAGAAGTATCGACTGATGTAATGACTATTACAAACAGCGGATGTCGTTTGGCCGGAACTGCCAATAATAGTGGGGAACAACAACAAGCTAATGTATTCCCGAATCCGGGCAACGGAACATTCACATTCAACTACCAAGCCGAGGAAACAGATGCCGTTCAGGTACAGATACTCGACATGAGCGGACGTACTGTTGCTGTGCGCAGCCTCACTGCTTCAGGCCAGCAGCTTACATTCGATGAACTTTCTGACGGCATTTATATTTACCAGCTTACAATAAATAGTAAGATGGTCAAACAAGATCGTCTTATCATTAACCGATAGTCCGAAGAATGTTTATCTAAAAAACTGTCCCGGCAGCAATTGCAGGGACAGTTTTTTAACTCAGCTAATATTTAAAATCCGCAATAAATCAGCCTTGCGTCTTCGTGAAACTTCCAGCTGCCTGCCATCAATCATCTCCACAAATCCACCTTCTCCTCTTATATAACGGGTAATGTAGCGCAACTGAATCAGAAAACTATTGTGTGCTCTGAAAAACCTGACTTTCGATAACTGACTTTCAAAGAAAGCCAAATTACGCGATGCTGTAATTGATTTACCCTGTCTGAAATGAAACGTGGTGTAATTTGAGGATGCTTCCATATAAAGAATATTCTCAATATCAATTATATGTATGCCGTCTGAAGATGCTACCGGCAAACGCTGTGGTATTTCGTTAGATGCTGATTGCTCAGGCAAATGAAGACGCGGAGGCGTAACATCAAACAATACCTTTTTTTCAATTTTTTTAACCGCAGCTATCAATTCGTGCACATCAACCGGCTTAAGCAGATAATCGAGTGCATTATATCGAAATGCTTTCACTGCATACGTATCATGTGCGGTTACAAAAATAACTTCGAATGAATGAATTCCTATTTTCCCAAGTAACTCGAAACCAGTCATTACCGACATTTCAACATCTACAAAAAGCAAATCAAACGATAAATCAGGTATCGCTTCCAGTGCTTCGTCAGGCGAATTGAATGTAGCCAGTATTTCTATATGAGGACAATGATGTTGAAGTAAATTGCTAAGTACACTTGTTAGCAATGGTTCATCATCGACAAGCACAGCCTTGAGATGTTTATACATGTTTTAACATTTGTTAAACCAATCAGAGGGGATGAGCTTTCATTGAAAAAGGGAAACAATGAAATCGGTATTAATTATATAGGATTATGTACTGTTTGTAAGACGTAAAAAAACAAAAATAGTTTCCTTGAAACTTGTTATACATATTTCAAACAATCAGCAGCAATTATACAGAGAAAGAACATTAACTTAATTGAGATAAATAACGCAATTAATAGGTTAAATTCACATATACAGCTTGCGATAATTAGTCAAAAAAAATATTTATGCTGATTATCAATAGAATAATTTTAAACATTACCAACAATTTTAATCCTGATTCCTGAAAATCAAAAAATAGCTTGTTGCGACATACATCCGCAACGATCCGCTATTCGTACATTCGCAAACTATGCGCTGCGTTATACAAAGAGTTACTCATGCATCGGTTCACATCAACGGAAATGAACACAGCCAGATCGGCCATGGCCTGCTGGTACTGGCAGGTTTTGAAGATGCCGATACAGATGAAGACATCCGGTGGATGACTCAGAAAATAATCAGCCTCCGTATTTTTGCTGATGCAGATGGTGTGATGAATCTTTCAGTGCGCGATGTAAATGGCGAGATTTTAATTGTGAGTCAGTTTACACTTCACGCCGCCACAAAAAAAGGCAACCGCCCCTCCTACATCCGCGCAGCAAAACCACCCGTGGCGGTGCCGCTTTACGAAAAATTTATTGAAGAAACCGGCATCCAGCTCGGAAAACCAGCAGCCACCGGTGTATTCGGAGCCGACATGAAAGTTACTCTGTTGAACGACGGACCGGTGACTATTCTCATCGATACAAAAAATAAAGAATAAGCTTGAGCTCACTCGCCATCATCGGAACCGGAATTGCCGGTATGAGTTGCGGATATTTTCTGCACAAAAAGTATGACATTACCGTGTTTGAACAAGCAGGTTATGCAGGCGGACATACCAATACGATTTCAGTGGATGAAAACGGATCGCCCGTGTATTTCGACACCGGATTTATGGTGTTTAACCACATCACCTATCCCCTGCTCACAAATTTGTTTCGTGAACTGAATGTGGATACTAAACCCACCAGCATGTCGTTTAGTGTACAACATACAGAAAGCGGGCTTGAGTATTGCGGATCAGGATTGAACGGATTGTTTGCACAGCGCAAGAACCTGCTCAGTGTGCGGTTTATTAAAATGCTCATGCAGATTTCGCGATTCAACAGCGAGAGCGTGAAACTGCTCGAACGCAGCGAAACCAGCCACCTGAGTATCGCCGAATTTTGCAGCAGACTCGGTCTGGGCGATGATTTTTTGCAGAAATACCTCATTCCCATGAGCGGTGCAGTATGGTCAACCCCGCCTGATAAAATGCTGCACTTCCCGGCATACACGCTGGTTCGCTTTTTTCATAACCACGGCTTTCTGGGGTTGCACACACAGCATCAGTGGTACACTGTTGCCGGCGGGAGCAGAATGTACCGCGATAAAATTATTGCGCCTTACAAAGACCGGCTTCGCCTGAATGATGCCGTTGTGGCTGTAACACGCCTCGAAAACGGCAAAGCCGAAGTGCGCACACAAAGCGGCCATACGCAAACATTCGACAAAGTTATTCTTGCCTGCCATGCCGATCAGGCATTACGCATGCTGCAAAATCCCACTGAGCAAGAAAAACGGCTGCTTAGTTGTTTCCGCTACCAGCCCAACCGCGCCATCGTACATACCGACGAAACGGTGATGCCACGCACGCGCCGCGCCTGGTCATCATGGAATTACCGCATTGGCCAAAACCTTGTGCCTTCAACCATCTACTGGATGAACAGCCTGCAGGGCGTATCGGAAAAGCAGAATTACTTCGTGTCAATTAATGGCGCCGATGCCATTAACCCCAAAAAAATCATCACTGAAATCGACTACGAGCATCCGCTTTTTGATGTGGCCGCACAACAGGCGCAGACCGAATTAACCCAATTAAATGGAAAAGACTGCATTTACTTTTGTGGAAGTTATTTCAGATATGGATTTCACGAAGACGCCCTGCTTTCTGCTGATTCACTGTGCAAAATGTTAATCCGGAAAACTGATTACGCGAATATGAATACGTAAGAAGTTCACGTATCTGGGTTTTGAGAATGCCAGAATCGCCATAGATTAGCTTTTGAAATCATTTTTATACTAACCTCATTTCTCATGCAATTCAAACTACTCACTTTTTTATACTGCTTGCCTTTTGCAGCGTAAAAAGCGGATTTTCACAAACTATAAACAGATCAAATTCCTCCCTGTGGGGAAACGGATGCTTTTCAACGTCCGCAACTGCCTCAAGCTGGATTACGACCGAATGTCCCACATGTACACCGTATGTGGACTCTGTAGATTATTCGTTCGACTTTGGTGATGCTACACCACCCGTTCTCACTTCTACTCCGGTTTATCCGGGCTATCTGAACCTCTCAAATTACAGTTCCGCGTTTATCAATCACACCTATTCAAATCCGGGAGCCTATACAGTAACCGTTATTGCCCGCTTCCCGAACAATGTTACAGACACGGCAGTGTGGGTAAACGGAATTACACTTACCACCACCTGCAACAACCTTACCGGCACTGTATTTCGCGATAATAACAGTAATTGTGTGTATGATGTTGGCGATATACCGGTAGCTTGTACACTAAAAGTGTGGGTCAATGATTATGACGCATCTCAGTACATGGGCACCAATATGGTTAGCGGACAATATACAGGCTCCGTACTTCAGGGAATAAATTATAAAATTCAGCCTGAAATATGGCAGACCATGAGTTACATTGTACCTCCGTTATCCTGTGGCCTTACCGATTCTTTTCCTTTTACCGCTTCCGCAACTAATACCATCGACTTCCCGATTAAAGACACAACTGCGTTTTTCAATCATTATGTAGATGACTCGGCGGCTGTTACCTGTTTCAATACTAACAACGGTGTTGCATTCATTCGCGGTGCTACTGTCTATTATACCGATGTGGCCTCGCCGGTTTTTCAGGTTCAGGTATTTTTTGGCGACGGCCACGATACCATTGCCCCGGCATACGCATATAACACACCACCGTTTTTCCCCATCACCTATGGTTTTTACCACCAGTACCAATCGGCTGGCACATACAGTGTAATGGCAATAATTACCGAATTAACATCCGGAATTACAGATACTGTATTTTCACAAAATCTTGTGGAGCTAAGCGACTCCTGCGGCTCAGTATCTGGACATATATTCGACGATCTGGATTTATCATGCACCTTTAACACGGGAGAAGAAATCAGCTATATAGCCAGTGTTTCGGTTTATCAAAACAATGTTTTCCTTACTGCCGATTTTACTGATGCAAACGGATTTTATTCATTGGATCTTCCGCCGGGCACTTATGATCTTGATGTAAGCAATCTTGTTTATAACCTGGGCTATTCAATGTCGTGTGCCCAAAGTTTCACAACTACAATTACAATCCCCCCCAGCACAAATCTTACACAGGATTTTGCGGTGGTCTGCAATCAAACATCTGTTGATTTTAGTACCGGTATCACAGCATGGTCATTCAGACCGGGAACAATCCGAAGCCTTTACACATCGGTACTGGTTGCAAGTTGTAATGCGGCGAGTGGCACTGCAACACTGATACTTGATCCGCTGGTTAGTTTTGTAAGTTCATGCGATTCATCGTTTACGCCCACCATAAATGGAAATGTACTGACATGGCCGTTAACCACTACACAAACGTTTAACTGGAACAGTTTCTGGGATTGCTTTTTACTGCTTACAGACAGCAGTGCACAAATTGGCGACTCACTCTGCTTTACATTTTACTTTACACCCAATGTACCCGACTCCAATCCGCAAAACGACACCATACACATGTGTTATCCGGTCATAAACTCTTATGATCCGAATATCAAAGAAGTAAACGTGCCCGGTATGTTTGCCAATGGCGATGTACTCAATAACCGTACACATGACTATACGGTGCACTTTCAGAATACCGGTAATGATGTGGCGTACAATATCTTTATTCTCGACACACTCGACAATAACCTGAACCCGGCTACACTACAGATTCTGGGAAGCAGCCACACCATGGAAGTGGATTATCTGCAGGGCAATGTATTGAAGTTTAATTTCAACAATATAAATCTGCCCGACAGCAACAGCAATGAACCACTAAGTCATGGATGGTTGCGCTACACCATTGCACAGGATCCCAACCTGGCTGCTGGTTCAGTAATTGAGAACACCGCATACATTTATTTCGACATCAACCCGGCAATTATTACCAATACTACGGTAAATACAATTGTAAATCCAACGGGGCTACCGGTGCAGACCGCAGTCAACACTGAAGTCTATCCGGTGCCCGCCAGCGAATTTGTTCAGGTTAACCTCAGCACTCCCGTTTCCGGCAGCCTCACTCTTTTCAATATGCTTGGTCAACCCGTTGTTGTGCTCCCGCTAAACGGCCAGACTGCAATGGTAGATGTACGCAGTCTCCCGGCCGGAGTTTATCAACTGCAAATTCAGACTGCACATAAAGTTGTAAGCAAACCCGTTGTTATCAGGCATTAATTAACTACAAGCATTATCAGAGAGGAGGCTGTTTCAACGATTGAAACAGCCTCCTCTTTTTTGTCCAACATTTGTATAGGACTATTCTTTACACCTCAGTTAAATCAATCTACAAGACAATTTTTAGAATTAAGCACTCCTCCAAACGCAAAGCGCATATATTTCGTAAATCTGACTTTAGAATAATCAATCATTGAAATGCTTCTGGCTCCTCTCAAAAATAACAGTATTCTTTAAATACTCTTACTTCACCTATCTTTATACATTATATGCAATCCTGTCTGTACCGCGCTACTGTAATGCATAACCGGCTGGAACCGAAAAAACATCGGTTTCACTACGGGCTGTTCTTTTTTTATCTTAATCTGGACACGTTAGATCAGGAACTTTCACGTATTCCCATTATCAGCAGAAACCGGTTTAATCTATTCGGATTTTATGACCGCGATCACATACAGGCCGATGAAAAAAAACCTCTGCCTCTGCGCGAATCATTTAACAATTGGTTACTGCAACAGGGCGTGAATGAATTACCGGCTCAGGTAATGTTGCTCACTCATCTGCGTGTGCTTGGCTATGTGTTTAATCCGGTTTCGTTTTATTATTGTTTTAATGAAACCGGAGCGCCTTTATATGTTGTTGCAGAGGTTCGGAATACATTTCATGAAATGAAACTGTATTTGCTTGACTGCTCCAATTTCAACGGCAAGTGCTTCAACAAAAGACAACCGAAGTATTTTTATGTATCCCCATTTATTGAACATGACGCAGAATTTGACTTTTCACTTTTTGTGCCTTCGGAAAAACTGAACATACGGATAGATGACTATTCAAAAGACCGACGCATTTTTATAAGTACGCTCACCGGCATTCAAAAGCCGCTGAGTACATTGCGGCTTCTTGGTTTCGGACTACGGTTTCCCTTTATCACCTTGCAGGTTATTACACTTATCCACTGGCATGCACTGAGGCTCTGGTTCAAAAAAATCCGCTTCTTCCGTAAAGCCGAACATGCAGATTTGCAGCGGGAAGTGATGCGGCCTTACAGGAAAGACCATTAATTGTGGTCCACCTGTGCATCGGATTTTTTTGCAATTCCTGTTATTTCCTAAATTTACCTATGCTTTTCCGCCTTACACTCCTTCTGCTGTTGCTTACAACACTTGGCTCGTGCTTTCATAAAGATGTAATGGAAGATCGCGCTGACGATATTAAATGCGTGTTGCTTTATCACGATAACTCGGGGGCGCGTATCATTGCGCGCGAAGAAATTTTCCAGGCCACCAGTAAATCGTCGGGTGGTGGAATGACCCGTATTTCGGGATATTCTGAATATCGTCTTTCTGCCTACGACGTGGCTACGGGTAAACTCCTTGCACGGGTTGAACTTGGCGAAGGCATGGAAGAAAGTGAATGCCTTGTACTGGGCATTGCCGATCAAAAAATCTGGCTATTCAGCATGAATCCCGAACTTGGCTTTCACAGCCGGAGTCCGAAAACGCTGGAAATAATTGAAACCCAAACTCAACTTGCCGCTACAGCTCCGTTTACCGGCTTTAAATTTGCCGTATGCGAATGGTCTCAAATCAACCGGCACTACGGAATGAGTGTGGATCAAAAAAATGTAATGCTTTCTGACATTGCCGGCTTTCGTTACGCATTCGACCCAAAAGCCAAAACGCTCCGGCAAACTACCGAAGAGATTATGTGCAACGACAGCTGGTCATCATCGAACAGCATAACCAACAATTCGCTGCGCCTTTCAAAAGAGGAAACGGTTAGTCTTTCAGGTGAACCAAGACGCTTCGTAGAATATCAATATAAGCCTACCGGTTTCAAAAACTCATACTTAAAAGGCGAATTCCTGATGGTTACTGATCTTATGCATCTTGCGGCATTACGGTCAAAAGAAATCGCTGCAATTGACCATGAAACAGATTCTCTCACGCAAATTATCCGCCAGCTCAGACAGCAGTTTCCGCGCCTGACAGACGAATCGGGCTGGTTCAGCGAAATGAGTAACGACGAACGGGATGCTTACCGCCAAATTGACAATATAAAGCGCGATACTACGGAGCTGATGCGAAACAAAAGAGACATCAACAGCAATTCATCCTCCTACATGCGCTACACTGCCCTTATGAATGGCCGTAATGCATTTATCATGCACAGTGCAGACGTAACAGACACCAGCAAACTCATGCTCACTTCGCTGGAAATTGCTGATAAAAGTTCGTACCGCGAAAAGTGGACTACCCGTTTGAACCGCTACTATTTCAATCCCGACAAAGCGGATGCTGCAGGTGCTTTTGAAACTGTTTTTTCGGATGGAAATCCGGAATTCCGCTTTCGCTGGTTCGAAATAGCTGACGATAAACTTATCGTGATCAGTCAGCTCCAGATGTGCTGTATTGATTTGAATACGGGACGGATTTTGTGGGATAATGACTTGTAATTTCCTGCCTGAAATCTGTCAGAGCCTTTTTCGCGTAAATTGACGCAAACCTGAATATGTCGCAAGCTACTGCCTATCCTGCTGCCCGTGGTTCGTTTTACGAGCGCACAGTTCTTGAACTGCTTATGCGTATGTCGCGCGGACGGCTCGAATTACAGCTGCCCTCGGGAGAGGAATTACGCATTGGCGACGGCACAGGCGGCATACATGCCCGCGCCGAAATCAAAGACCCGGATTTTTTCCGCCGCTGCCTGCTGTATGGCGATATTGGTTTTGGGGAAACGTATGTGGACGGGCTCTGGAACACGCCCGATATTACGGCTGTAATTTCGTGGATGCTGCTTAATATTGACAATGCGCCTACCGTTTCGGGCAGCAGTGCCAAGGGTACGGTGCTTAACATACTTCGTTTCTGGAACCGCATTACACATCGCCGCCGGAAGAACAGCAAAGCGGGCTCACAGCGAAACATCAGCGAACATTACGACCTGAGTAACGATTTTTTTGCTGCCTGGCTTGACCGGTCCATGACCTATTCAAGTGCATATTTCGAACGCGAAGGGATGACACTTGATGAAGCCCAGCAGGCAAAATATGCGCGGCTCAGTGCATTGCTGCATCTCCGCCCCGAACATCACGTGCTTGAAATTGGCAGCGGATGGGGCGGAAACGCCATTTACATGGCCAGTACATTTGGCTGTAAAGTTACCAGCATCACCATTTCGAAAGAACAGCAGCAACTTGCACAACAACGGGTAAATGCAGCCGGACTGACACACCTGGTGGAGATACGGCTTGAAGATTACCGCAACATCAAAGGCAGTTTCGACCGCATTGTGAGTATTGAAATGCTTGAGGCCGTGGGTGCCGAGTTTTTTGAGCCCTACTTTGCCCAGTGTCACAAACTGCTGAAAAAAGACGGACTTCTCGCACTTCAGGTGATCACCTGCCCCGATTCGCGGTTTGAAGAATTGCGCACAGGAGTGGACTGGATTCAGAAACATATTTTCCCCGGCTCGCTGCTGCCCTCGCTGGGCGCCATGAACAATGCAATAAACCGCACCGGCGATATGACACTGCTCGATGTAAAAGATCTCGGCAAACATTACGCAAAAACACTGGCGCTTTGGCGAAACAATTTTAACACCGCGCAAGACAAAATAAAAACGCTGGGCTTTGATGATCGCTTTGCCCGCAAATGGAACTACTACCTCTGCTATTGCGAAGCGGCGTTTGCGATGCGCAACATTAACGTGCTGCAACTTCTTTACAGCAGGCCCAACAATTTATCCTATTAATCTCATCATTCACCCCACGCAATTCACACATGGCGGTATTGCGGCTGCGCACCATCATTTCGCGCGCATTGAAAATATCAAACGATGAGGCCGATTTAATTATCGGAGCCGGACGTGTGCGGGTAAGCGGGAATGCATTGCCCCCTTCGGCCAAAATTGAGCCTCACCAGCAAATTACACTCGATGGCAATGTGCTGCGCGAAGAAACCAATTTCACCTACCTGCTTTTTCACAAACCGCGTGGTGTGGAATGTACGCTCAACAAAAATATTGCTGACAATCTCCTCACCGCATTTCACTTTCCCGAAAGGCTTTACCCCGTTGGGCGTCTCGACAAGGAATCGGAAGGCTTGCTGCTTATGACCAACAATGGCACAGTATTTAAGCACATTGCATGGAGTGAAATGAATAAGGAGAAAGAGTACGTGGTGCAGGTAAATGCGCCGGTAAGTCCTGCGTTCTTACAGCAAATGGCCGCAGGCGTTGAAATTATGGGGAAACTTACGCGGCCCGCACTCACATTCCCGGTCGAAAATGCCCCTCAGCAATTCCGGATTATCCTTACACAAGGCCTCAACCGTCAGATCAGGCGCATGTGCCGGAAACTCGGTTACGAAGTAACCCTGCTCAAACGCATACGCATTATGCACCTGCAGCTTACAGGTATTGCACCCGGACAGTGGAGGCACCTCACACCGGAAGAAAAAAACCGGCTGTTGCGCGAACTTGAAATTGAATTATAACTACGCTTACTTTTTGCGCATCAGAATGGCAATGGGTACGCCGTTGAAGTCGAACTCGTCGCGGAGTTTGTTTTCAAGGAAACGTTTGTACGGATCTTTTACATACTGCGGCAAGTTGCAGAAAAACGCAAACATGGGCGTTTTGGTGGGCAGCTGCATCACGTATTTAATTTTCACGTACTTGCCTTTGAGTGAGGGCGGAGGCTGGTTTTCGATAATGGGCAGCAGTATTTCGTTGAGCTTCGAAGTGGCGATGCGGCGGCTCCGGTTTTCGTAAACTTTCATACCAATTTCGAGTGCTTTGAGCACGCGCTGCTTGGTAGTAGCCGAGATAAAAAGAATAGGTACATCGCGGAAAGGCGCAAGTTTCTGGCGAATGGTTTCTTCAAACGTTTTTGACGTTTTGGTGTCTTTTTCTACCAGATCCCACTTGTTAACCAGTATAGCCACCCCTTTGTTGTTTTTGATGGCGAGGTGGAAAATATTCATATCCTGCGCTTCGAGGCCTTGTGTGGCATCAATCATCAGCAGGCATACATCGCAGTCTTCTACGGCACGCAGGGTGCGCATTACCGAGTAGAACTCAAGATCTTCGTGTACTTTGCTTTTCTTGCGCAAACCGGCTGTATCAATCAGGCGCACGTCAAAGCCAAAACCGGTAAAGCGGGTATCAATGGCATCGCGGGTGGTGCCGGCAATGTCGGTTACAATGTGGCGGTTTTCGCCGATGAGCGCGTTTACAAACGATGATTTGCCCACGTTGGGACGCCCCACAATAGCTAAGCGGGGCAGATTATCCTGCTCTTCTTCGGGTTCAGGCCCAAGCTGCGCCACAAGTTCGTCGAGCAGTTCGCCCGTACCCGAGCCGTTAATGCCCGAAATACTGTACGGATCGCCGAGTCCGAGGCTGTAGAACTCGGCCGAAAGGGCCAGACGTTCGGGTGTATCCACTTTGTTGGTAACCAGCAAAGCGGGCTTTTTGCTGCGGCGAATCAAATCGGCCACGGCTTCGTCGAGCGGGGTAATGCCCTCCACGGCATCCACCACAAAAAGCAGAATGGCCGCTTCTTCGATAGCGATTTTTACCTGACGGCGGATTTCGTCTTCAAAAATATCGTCGGAGCCTTGAACATAGCCGCCCGTATCCACCAGCGAGAACCGGCGGCCATTCCACTCGGCATGACCATAATGACGATCGCGGGTTACGCCGGCAGTGGGATCGACAATAGCCTGACGCGATCCGGTGAGGCGGTTAAAGATGGTTGACTTGCCCACATTGGGGCGGCCTACTATGGCCACAAGATTCGACATGGCCGCAAAGGTAACGTAAAACGGGCAATGCTTACCGCGGCAGGTAGCCGTATGCCTTCAAACGCCGCTCACTGTCGCGCCAGTCCTTGTCCACTTTCACATGCATTTCCAGAAATACCTTCTTTTGAAGAAACTCCTCCATCGCAAGCCGGGCGCGGGTCCCAAGTTCTTTTATGGCCTTGCCCTGGTGTCCGATAATGATTGCTTTCTGCGTTTCACGCATCGTATAAATCTGTGCACGGATGCGGATAATTTGTTCAGTTTCCTTGAATTCCTCCACCACCACCTCTATCGAATAGGGTATTTCCTTGTCGTAAATCTCCAACGCCTTACCGCGGATTATTTCTGATACAAAGAAACGCTCGGGGCGGTCGGTAAGTTCATCTTTCGGATAATAGGCCGGATGCTCGGGCAGCAGCTCCAGGATGCGGGCCAGAACTTGCTCCACATGAATACCTTTAAGTGCCGAAAGTGTAAATATTTCCGCCCGTGGCAATTCAGTTTTCCAGTGGGCAATTGCGGCATTCACCTGTTCGTCGCTAACCGCATCAATTTTATTGAGCAGCAAAAGCAAGGGTGCCTTACCGTTTACTATACGTTTATAATATTCTTCCGGAAAAGGTTCATCATCGGTAAGATCTACCATAAACAGCAGCACATCGGCGTCGGAAATAGCCGTACCCACAAACTGCATCATGCCTTCGTGCATTTTGTAGCGCGGACGAAGCATGCCGGGCGTATCGGAATACACAATCTGGTAATCATCGGCGTTAACAATACCCAGAATACGGTGGCGGGTTGTTTGTGCTTTGGGGGTAATAATAGAAAGACGTTCACCCACCAGCACATTCATCAGCGTGCTCTTCCCGGCATTGGGGTTGCCTACAATATTTACAAATCCGGCTTTATGCATGCCGCAAAGGTAAGAAACCCTGCTGCAAATCAATTCCTGCGTTCGGCACGAAGCTGTTCTACCACCGCTTTACCAAAAACACAAATCCCGCTGTTCAGCACAACAAGCGCAAGCGTTCCGTACCAAAACCAGCTGCCTCCGCCCGATCTGACAAAACCGGCATCAATAGCCATACTCACCCCCGCTCCGATCAAACAAAGCCCGAATGGGGCCCAAAAATGGTGCTTTTTCATAGATATTTTACTTTTTTGGAATCCTTTGTGACAAATACCACGTTTTTTAGCTTAGAAAAAAAGCATAAGTTTTCAACAGATCAAGCTTAGCACACAAAACGACACTCAACACATTCACTGTAATGAAAACCCTCTATTTACAGCAATTTCCCCAGTAAACGAAGGTTCACAATGCATCAATTTTCTGTGAATGCGATTACTGGTAAACCCTTATTTAATAGAAAAAACAACGATTAGATAGTATTACTATTGTTTTATGATTATTTTTGTAGTGATTACCGCCCGGTAATCGAAAAAGGTTTGATGCATTTAAGGGGTTAGGTGCATCAACCATCTTCTCGGAACAGCGCGTTTAAGGGGTTAGACGCGCTGTTTCATTTTTTATATCCGGTTCGTCTCAGGCAAATGTCTTCCCCTCATTACTTATTTATGCCGGATTTAACAATCAACCCCAACCCTCAAGCGGGCTGTCTGTAATATTGTAAAAAGGGATTGAGTTAAACCAATTGCACAGATAGAGAAGAATGCACCTCTGCATATCATTACAAACGAAAGCAAGTGAATGCGCATAACCTGCCACAAACCCGCTTCATGAATGAAGAATCCCGACAGTAAGTATTGAACCTGTTCAGGGATTGTACGTAATTTCCAGCGCACCACTCTTTTCTTTGGTGGATACCAGCGTTACATTTCGCCGCTTGTCTTTGGTGCGCACCTCCACTGCTGCGGTATTGGGCGGACGTGTACCAAGATTTTCGGCACGCATTACCACATAATTCTGTCCGGGCTTGAGCTTAACTTTCACTACTTTTTTACGGCGTTTGAGTGTATAGTCAGAAAGTACCACTTCGCCATTCACGATAAGCGTTATTCGGTCGCCGTCTATTTCGTTTTTATCCCACACTGCAATTTCAATTTCCTGTTCGCCGCTGGTCATTTGTCCCTGCACGTCGAGGTTCATACCTGTAGTATCTACGGTGGCAAGGAAGGTGGTATCCGGCTTTTCTGTTTTCTCGGGCCGGGGTTTGGGTTCGGGCAGCTCATAATTAAATGAATAGCGAATACTGAAGTTGAGCGAACCGCCGAGATACTTCAACTGACCTTTCCCTACCGATACATTGCCTTCATAAAACTCATATTCCTCGGTGTATGTATGTTTAAACGGCACATGTACCGCCACGCCAAAATCGAGCATCCGGCTGCGGTCGAAGGCAAAATTGCGCATACCGAATTCGGCACTGATCATAAAACTTTGCGGATTATAGGCAATAATGCGCGATACCATGCCGCGGCCGTTTTCGCGCCAATCTTCCACGTATCCGAGTTCAATTTTACGATCGAAATTACGGTGGAAATTGGTTTGACTGAAACCGAGCCGGCTGTAGAGGAACTGTTCCCCATCGCCTGTACTCGTATTTCCACGATACCACGAAAACTCAACACCCACGCCATATTTCAGGTACCGGTCGGTTTGCAGCCAGCCGCCAAATGTATCGCCCTGCACAGAAAATGTAAAGGGCGGATCAAACGAATAACAAATGCGGTTGGCCTGTACTTCGGCAAAAAAACCGGTGTAGCTTTTGCTTATTCCGTTACGCCTGATGTAACCTCCCGTAAGCCCGGCGGTTGAATTGGTAAGCAGTGAAAAATGCGCCCTGCCGTTGTTATCAATCACAGAACCCACTACCGGGTTGAGTGTGCGGCTGTAATGCCGGTTGCCGCTGATTTTTGTCATTGGCGAGGGTGCCCAGCCAAAAATTCCCACGTTGGCTCCACCGGTAATATAATGTTCGCGCGTTTGCGCAAATACATTGGTGAAATAAAATGCCGGGAGCAGGAATAAAATAAAATACCGGTAAAGTTTCATGTCTCAAAATGTGTTGCCTTATGTAAAGATACAACGAAGTTTATTGCTGGTGTGAGGCTGCCCGGGATTGAATGCCGGATTGACTATACCGGAAAAAAATCAACAGAACTACTTTACACTGCCAGTAAACAAAGGCCATCTGATGAATCTGCAGGCTGGTAAAGTATTTCGGTTAAAAAGTATGCCCTGCATTTTCCGGTAACGCATATACGGTCTTTTTATTATTGCAAAAAACCTCTGCAATGAAAACAAAAGCAATCATTTCACAACGAAGCGGCCAGAATGAAAAAATAACAGGGCCGGTATTCAGCAAAACCAAACTGAGTAAACTGGCTTTGCCGGTATTGCGCGAAATGCCGCAAGGCTTTCTTACCGAACTGGATACACAACAGGTGAGCACCATTGAAAAACTGGGCTACCGCGTACAACTCCTGCCCGATGTGCACCTGATGCGCATTGGCAATTACACCATTAATACTGCCGATACAAAGAAAAGTACGGCACTGCCAAAGGAACTTGCACTTACTAAAACGGCGCTCCAGAACTGGACACACTACCTCGTGCAATTTGTGGCGCCGCCAGTACAAACCTGGATCAAAGGAGTGGAAGCACTGGGCATTAATGTAATTGAGAAAATGGGCGAGTGCGGTTTGTTTGTCACTGCTAATGCCGCTACCATTGCACGCCTGAAAGAACTTGACACCATTGCGTGGTGGGGACCGTTTGAACCCGCTTACCGTGTGCAGCCGGAATTGCTGAAAATGAAGGGTAAAATAAAGTATCTCGGCATTGCAGTAATGGGCAGCACTGCAATAACTGAAGTACGGAAAATAATTACAGACAAAAAAGCCAAAATTGTTCTTGAAACACTACCCAACACAGTACAGGGCAATCACTATCATGTATTTCGTGTTTTGGGCGATGCCCTGCTTGTGCAAACTCTTGCATTAAATCCTGATGTAAGATGGATTGAATATGATGATGACCCGGTAGGAACCGATGAACGCACTGCTTCAATTACTGCCGAGGCGCTGAACAACGTAGCGGCTCCGAATACGGCACCGGTTACCGGATTCAACAATAAACTCAATGAATTCGGACTAACCGGCGGAACCGGCGTAATCATTTCTGTTTGCGACAGTGGTATTGATACGCACGATCTGAACCCGGGAAATCCTACAATACATGCCGATATACGTGGCCGTTTTGTATTTTTTAATGATGTAACTGCTGGAAATGTAACCACAGATACGAATGGACATGGCACGCATGTAGCCGGCATCATTGCTGGTAACGGTGCAACAGGCGATACCGACCCTCAAGGCTTTATTCTCGGACAGGGAATTGCACCCGAAGCACAACTCGGAAGTGTAAATGCCATCGACACGGGTGCAAGCACAACTGTTACCCAACGCATTCAGGCATCAGGCAACAATGGTGCGGTAATAATGAATAACAGCTGGGGAAGTACAAGTATTAACAACAACTACGACAGCCGATGCCGCGAGGTGGATTCAGGCACACGCGACGGCAACTCGAATACCGCTGGAAACCAACCTCTTTGTATAGTGTTTGCATCAGGCAATGCAGGTGATAGTGCAAACAGTACACTGCTTTCGCCCGATGCTGCCAAAAACAGTATTGTGGTTGGAAATTCGTTAAACAGCAGAGCCGGTGAAGGCTTCCCGTCTGATGATATACGCGGCATCAATCCGTCATCCGGTCGCGGGCCTTCGGCCGACGGAAGGATTTTCCCTACTGTAATTGCACCCGGAACTGATATTGTGTCAACCCGTTCATCGGCAAGCACCAACAGTCAATATTCCGACACAGGTGGCACGGCACATGCACAACACACATCAAAAACAGGTACATCAATGGCTGCACCAGTTGTTTCGGGTCTTGCAGCTCTTTTTACCGAATGGTGGAGAAACAGAACCGGAGGTGTAAATCCTTCTCCGGCTCTGGCGAAAGCGGCAATTGTAAATGCAGCAATTGATGTATCGGGCGGACAAAACTGGAAGCGACTTAACAATTCTTCCAGCCCTAACGATACAGCCAGCTGGGTAAATCACTCGGGCAGCATTTACCGCAGGCCCCTGCCCTACGCCCCAGCTCAATTACTTTTCGGGAATACTGCCATGACTCAGCAAGCCAGTTTAATTAACGTAACAGGAGCAGGCCAGTGGTTTTATGATAATGCAGCACAAATTTTATATGTATGGCTGAGTGGAAATGCAAACCCCGGAAGTGGTTCGTCAGTCGTAGGCTCGGTAAATGCACTTCATCCGGTTGCTGTTGCCGCCATTCCCAACAACGATCAGGGCTGGGGCCGTGTGAGCCTTGAAAACATGCTGATCCAAACGACCGACCGGGGGCCAAAAATTTTCTTCGACCGCAATACTGCCGATGTGGTGTTTACCGCAAACGGCCAATCGTATGTGCGCGAAATTGTAGTGGTTGACCACAATAAACCATTGCGCATTACTATGGCCTACTCCGATTGTCCCGGTGCAGCCAATGCAAATCCGGCACTGGTAAACAACCTGAATCTCGAAGTTGAGGAAATTTTACCCGACGGCACAACCGGCCTGCTTTATCTGGGTAATACGTTTAATGCCGCCGGATTTTCTGTAACCGGCGGTGCAGCCGATGCGCGCAACAACCTGGAATGCGTGTATATTCAAAACCCGATAAGCCGCTACCGCATGCGGATTGTAGCCACGAGCGTTACATTCAATGCACAGCCTCCGTTTACCAATGCAACGCCGTGGCAGGATTTTGCATATGTAATTGACAATGCCATACGTACGGTTGAAAACCCGGTGTGTGTGGTGCCTGTGCTCGACCGCTCAGGAAGTATGATTTCGTATGGTTATGTAGATACCACACGCGTTACCACCAAAAACTTTATCGACCTCATGTCGGTAAATGATTCAACCGCTGTGGTGAGCTTTGGCAGCACGGCAGTAAACGAGTATCACAATGCCGGCAATATTGTACAGATTGTAAGCAACACCGAAAAAGACAATGCAAAGAATGCTGTTGATGCGATTGCCTTTGGTGGTTGCACCTACATGGGACAAGGTCTGCAAAACGGGCGTGCGTTGCTGAATACAGGTCCGGCCGATCAGGAAAAAGCCATTGTGCTGCTTAGCGACGGATATGACAATGGCGGCTGCAATTCGGCCAATCCAACCGCACTGAGTATTGTAAGTGCGGGCTGGCCTGCAAACATGCCGGTTTACACCTGTGCAATGGGGGCCGCTGCCGATGCAGTGAGCCTGCAGGAAATTGCCACACGTACAAACGGCCGCTATTACATGATGCCTGAGATTGAAGACCTTGGCGAAATTTACAACTACATTCGCGGTCAGGTTGCCGATACCGACGAAAGCATCATCACAAACACATCGGCGTTTGCATCTTACGCCACAGTAAAATCATTTGTAGAAAAAGGAGCTAAATGTGTAACGTTCTCCGTAAACTGGTTTACCGAGGCACTGAAGTTTACACCACACGCGCCTAAAAGCACAAGTCAGATTTCGGTGCGGCTTATCGATCCGAAAGGTCGCAAGGTACACCCGCAATCTACACTCGTTGCACGCACAGTGGGTAAAAGTTATGTAGTGCTCCGCATCGAAGAACCGGCCGCCGGCAACTGGACCATTGAAGTGGAAACCACACTTAAAACGCACACCCGCTTTACCGTAGGCGGATTTGTTAAATCACCAATCAAGCTCTACATACCCAATAGTGTGCAGCTCATGAAAGCCGGAACCAGCTTCAATCTTGTATCACAATTGCTTTACGGAGACACCGCCTTTTCTGCCGGCAACTTCAAAGTAAACCTGAATATACCGGCAGGCAACGTAAAGGCATTGCTTCAGAAATATGCAGCCGAACTCAAAAAAATTGATCCGGGCAAAATCGACAAAGATGCCAATGCCGATTTCCGCAAACTTCAACTTCTCAATGCCGAGTATATTAAAGCAGGGAAACCGGGCATTTTCAGTGCCGGCTCCGAAACAATTCCTACCATTACCTATTCATCGCTAAAAGAAAAAGTAAACAACACAACCCTGCCCGAGTTGCTCAAAGCATCAGGCCAGAAATTACCTAAACTGGTCAACGGCCCTGTGTTTAACACCTCTTTTACCTTACGCAACACCGGTACATACAATGCTGTGATCAACATCAGCGGTACCACACCCGACAATTTCACTCGTTTTGTACGTAAAGATCTTATCTCGGTAGTGGCTGTATAATTGAAAGCACAAAAGAGTGGCGGATTCAAAAATGAATCCGCCACTCTTTTGTAAGTGTACTTATTAATTAGTTAGCCGGGAAAACAACACCCGTGTATTTTGTAGCATCAACCTGCGGAATGGTTGAATTGTATTTGAGATTGATTGCTTTGATAAATTCATTGCAAAGCAACGCATTTCCGCGCGGAGTAAGATGTACACCATCGAGCGAGAAGCCGCCGCCCGAAACAAATGTGGTTGTTACTTCAACGCCGTTATATACAATACTTGTGCGGGCTGCACCAAGGAATGCGTTTACATCCACAAAGGCAAGACCTTTTGCATCGGCCACGTTGCGAAGTTTTACATTGTATGCGGCCACTGCTGCATTGATGGGCGCAATTTCACCGGCATCAAGTACATAGCGGTCGGGAATGGGGCGTGTAGAACCCCAGCCGGCGCACTTGAGCGAATCCTGCGGTACAGAAAGCAGTACAAGTTCGCCCTGCTGAATCTGGCGGAAACCCGCAGGTGCAGCAGCGTCTTCAATGATAAATCCATTGGCACCGGCTGTAAACGTAATGCCCAGCGCAGCATAGGCCGCAGAAAGCTGAGCGGCCGAAGTCGCATCAAGGGTTAACCCATTCCACGGCACTGTAGTAAAATAAGGAATTGAAGTAATGTCGGGCACATTACCAATTACACCCTGCGCACCATTGGCGGTCATTGTATTTACAGTAAGGTCAATAGACGCATCAAAACCCACACCTGCCGGACCAGCCGAAGGCGTTACCGCACCTGTAGTTCCGCCCGAAAGCGCATAACCAAGCACATCGTTGTTACCGATAAACAGCGAGAAGAAAGTAGGATTCTGCGCGGCGGCATACGACATCATTGATGAATTCGCCGGATCGTCTGTAAAACGGGTGAAGAACGGGTTGAACAATCCGGGACCATTAGCCGGATTACCAAAGCCGGGATATACTACCTCAATTGCACGCGCACCGGGCACACCTACACAGTTGTACGGGCCGTTTGCAGCAATGCTGTTGAGGAAAATATTGACATCGCCACTGGCAGCAACGGGTACCGGAGCAAGACCGGTAATGCCGCGGCAGTCGGTTGCATAACCCAATTTAAGCGGCGCATTCAGCGATCCGCCCACACCTACCGATGTTTCGGGGACATACGGCATTTTAAATTCGCCGCCGCCCACCAGCTTAAGTTGCTCTGCAAGCAGGTTGGCATATGATACCTGCTGGCCTTTGTAGTAAAGACCATTATCGGCATAACCGGCAGTAATTGAGTTTCCGATGGCCACATATTTTGCAGCATTCAGGTTGCCTTTGTCGGGCGTTATTTCGTCAAACTCGGGTTTGCATGATTGCACGAGTACTGCGCTGCTCAACAGCACAAGCGAAAATGTTTTCAACTGTTTCATCTGGGCAGGCATTAAAAGTGATACGATACGGAAAGACCGGGAATGTTTGCATACGTTTTAAACGTTCCGTCGAGGTTACTTTCCAGGTTTTTGTCTTTTCGGCTGAGCTGGGTGAATGTGAATGAAGCATCCACACTCAGGTGCTCACCAATGTTATAACCCAAACCAGCGGTAAGGTTCAGACGGTTTGCATCTGTACTTTCGGGTGTAACGTAGCCATCCTGAATCGGAGAAATGGCATAACCCGCACCCGCGCGAAGCATGAACGATTGTGTAAGCGCATACTGCGCACCGAGGCGAAATGCAAACGAACTTTCATACATACGTGCCGATTTGGTGTCTTCGAGCGATGAGGTGTTGGTGGCATAATCGAAAGCAAGTGTATCGTATGCACTCCAGTCGCCGAAATTAAAATCAAACGCCAGTTTGAGTTTGTCGGAAGCCTTATAACCTACACCCAGCGAAATAATTTGCGGAAGCGGCAGTGTGGCAGAGAAAGTACCGTCGGGGAAATTTGCATCAAGCGACGGCGGTACGGTAAATGTAGCCGTACCATCAGTTACTTTCATTTTCACAGCCGAACGATAGGTAAGACCAAGCGAAAGTTTTTCAGTGGCCTGAAAATAAAGACCTGCATTGAATCCATAGCCAAGTGCACTTCCGTCGAGTTCGGCATGTGAATAGTCTGTACCATTGAACACAGGTATATCGCGCTGCAGATTTACTTTACCCGGAGCAATTACAAAACCGGCACCGAAACCAATTTTATCGGTGATTTTGTAGCTTACTGTAGGCTGAATAAAAATAGTTTGAAGCTGAAGTTGTGTAAGAATGAAACGGCCTGTCCAGCCATCTTCCCAGCTAACTGTGCTTCCGAAAGGCGTATAGGCACCAAGACCGAATTTGAGTTTGCTTTCGGGCATACCGTAAACGGCATAAGCGGCAAACGGCGTGCCTACGGGCGAATTGGTACGGTAAACTGCATTTGTGTTGGCATCCTGAAAAGCAGTATTCCCGATAGTGGCGCTGGCACCGGCAGTGATGTGATTTTTTTCGAGAAAAGAAATACTGCCCGGGTTAAAGAAAACAGCAGCCCCGTCCATCGGCAGCGCAGTTCCGGCGCTACCCATAGCCTGTTGCTTTTGTCCCTGCAGGTTTACCTGAAAGCCCTGTGCCGAAACACAGCCCGCTAAACCTGCCCCCAGCCATAATGCTGTTGTAAGGAGTTGTTTTTTCATTTGTGTGTAGTTTTGGTATTGGTGGTTAATGTGCAATATATTGAATACAATCAATACATTTCACACAGTACTAAGGTTTATTTATGAATTATTTTGCAGTGCGCACTTTGACCCACGATTTTATTTGCCAGTTGATGGTTCCGGTACAAATGTGTACTTCGTTTTCATCATACACATCCACCACAAACTCATTGAACACACTTTCGGCCTGCTGAAGCGGGTTCAGAATTTCCTTTTCAATCCATTCGTGCGAAAGCCGGAATCTGGCTTTCACAGCTGTTTTTGCCTGATAGTGATAAGTCATTTGCAGACTTTTCATCACAATGCGGTATTCTTTCGGATTGAGATTCATTAGCAGGCAAAGTCCGCAAACATACTCGCAGAGTGTGGCCAGCGCACAGGCGTGAATGCCGCCTACGTGATTTTTGTTGGCGCGGATAAACGGCATCATCATAAGCACTTCATCATCGGTTAGTGCTGTTATCTGAGGACGATGCGTTTTGTTGAACGGCACAACCCGCCATAAGGCAAAATTGAGCAGCTTCCTGTAAAAGGCCGATGTTTTTGCTTTGCGAATGAGTTGTGCCGTATCCATTGTTATTCAGTTTCAGTGTATGCTTCGCTGCGTGGCAGGGTGTGAAACTGCGAGCGAAGCTGTTCGGGAATGGCGGTGAGCTTGCGGTGACGCGTATCCAGCCACGCTCCGTCGGTATTTATCTGCGCAGCTTTTACACCATCGTTGCGGTAAATTTCCTGTATAAACGACCAGCGTGAACCGTCGCTGCGCATGCTGCGTATTTCGCAGGTTACCGAAAGCGTATCGCCCGGATGCACTTCGCGCAGGTAAATCAGTTCCTCACGAAAAAGAATCGGTCCGATATGATGCTCACGAAATGTTTCTTCAGTAATACCAATACTTTTCAGTGCCTCAATACGTGCCTGCGCCCCAAAATCGGCGTAAGCCGAATGGCGGAGATGCCGGTTGGAATCAACCTGCGACCATAGCACCTGGCTCTGGAAGAAAACACGTTTACCGTTCATACTTAAAAGCAATAACGGTTTTCGGCAATGAGTTTCTGTGCCACAAGCTGCCGTGCTTCCTTCACATTAAACGGCTGCTGCTTAGTGAAACGGCGCAAGCCCATAAGCATCATACGCAGTTCATCGCCTTCGGCAAAGCTGTTAAGCGCATCACGGCCCGAAAGCGAAATAATATCAGCCGCACGGCTGATGTACACACGCATCATGGCTATCTGCTCCTTGCAGGCATCAGCACCACGCATGCTCACCAGTTTCTCCGTGCGCAGCAATACTGATTCGGCCACATAGGTTTCAATACCCATGTCGGCAATATTCATAAGTATTTCCTGCTCTTTGCTGAGCGACATCATCAGCTTCTGCACGGCCGAACCGGCTACCATAAGCACTGCCTTTTTGAAATTGGCCACCATTACTTTCTCAGCAGCAAACAAAGTTTCATCAGGCTCGCTGAAATCGGGAATGCTCATCAGTTCGGCAGCCACAGCCTGTGCCGGGCCCATCAGATCAAGCTCGCCTTTCATGGCGCGCTTGAGCAGCATATCCACAATAAGCAGGCGGTTGATTTCATTTGTGCCTTCAAAAATCCGATTGATACGGGCATCACGATACGCACGATCCATAGGCGCTTCGGCACTGTAGCCCATACCGCCGTAAATCTGCACACCTTCATCCACCACATAGTCGAGTACTTCCGAAGCGTGTACTTTCAGCAGCGCCGCTTCCACAGCAAACTGCTCAATGCCTTTCAGCTTTGCTTTTGCATCATCCATGCCCGAAGCCTTGAGTGCTGCAATTGCATCTTCCATATTTTGCGAAGCACGATACGTTGCACTTTCAGACGCAAATGTGCGGATAGCCTGCTCGGCTAGTTTGAACCGTATTGCACCATATTTTGAAATCGGACGGCCAAACTGCTGACGTTCGTTTGCATATTGCACACCATGTGTAACAACTGCTTTGCAACCACCAAGCGATGCACCGGCAAGCTTAATACGACCAATGTTCAGGATATTTACAGCAATCTTAAAACCATTACCGCGCTCTGAAAGCAGATTTTCAACCGGCACCATACAATCGTTGAAAAACACCTGACGGGTAGAACTTCCCTTGATGCCCATCTTGTGTTCTTCGGGATTCAATGTAATACCGCCAAAAGATTTTTCCACGATGAATGCAGAAAGATTTTCATCATCATCAATCTTTGCGAATACAGTAAAAATTTCTGCAAAACCACCGTTGGTGATCCACATCTTCTGACCGTTCAGTATATAATGCTTCCCGTCGGCCGAAAGTTTTGCCGAAGTTTTTCCGCTGTTGGCATCCGAACCGCTTCCAGGCTCAGTTAAGCAGTAGCAGGCCTTCCATTCGCCCGAAGCCATTTTCGGAACATACTTTTTCTTCTGCTCCTCATTGCCATAATACAATACCGGAAGAATACCGATACCTGTATGCGCAGCAATTGAAACAGCTATTGAATGCCCTGTACCAATAACTTCTGTTGTGAGCATTGAAGTCACAAAATCGGCACCCATTCCGCCGTATTCTTCGGGTACCGAAATACCAAGAATACCCAGTTCGCCCGCTTTATCAAGAATTGAAGGCACCAGCCCTTCTTCCTGATTGTCGATGCGGTCTAAAAAAGGATATACTTCCTGCGCGATGAAATCTTCACAGGTCTTTTTCATCATCAGTTGCTCCTCGTTCCACTGCTCGGGAATGAAAATATCCTGTGCCGGTGTTTCTTTAATCAGAAACTCGCCGCCTTTGGTTGAATTGGTTGCCATAATAAAAGTAATTACAGTTATAAATGTGATTATGATTAAAGGAGTTCGAATACACCTGCCGCACCCTGACCGGTGCCTACGCACATAGTAACAACTCCGTATTTTTTATTCTGGCGGCGCAGCTCGTTGAAAAGCTGCACCGAAAGTTTGGCGCCGCTGCAGCCGAGCGGGTGGCCAAGCGAAATAGCACCGCCGTTTACATTGATCTTTGACGGATCAAGTTCGAGGCCGCGGATAACAGCCAGCGACTGTGAAGCGAAAGCTTCATTAAGCTCAAACAGATCAATGTCGGAGGCTTTGAGTCCGGCCTTTTCAAGTGCTTTCGGGATGGCATACAGCGGCCCGATACCCATGATGCGCGGAGGCACCCCGGCCAGCGCATGCGATACGAGGCGGGCAATGGGTTTAAGATTGTGCTGCTTGAGGAAACGCTCGCTTACCACCATTACAAACGCAGCACCGTCGCTGGTTTGCGAGGAATTGCCGGCGGTTACCGAACCATCAGCTGCGAATACCGGTTTGAGTTTGGCCAATGCTTCGATAGATGTATCGGCACGCGGGCCTTCGTCGGTATCGGCAATGTATTCGCGGGTTTTGCGCTTTTCATTCGCATCGAGATAGGTTTCGGTAATTGTTACCGGTACAATCTCATCTTTGAATTTACCCGAGCTGATTGCAGCAATTGCTTTCTGGTGCGAATTAAATCCAAACGCATCCTGATCCTCGCGCGATACATTGTATTCTTTGGCCACCGCTTCGGCAGTGAGACCCATGCCCCAATACCAGTCGGCATGCGCTTTGGCTATCTGCGGATTTGGAATTACGCGCCAGCCACCCATCGGGATCAGGCTCATGCTTTCCACGCCGCCGGCCACAATACAGTCGGCCATACCGGCGTGAATTTTTGCGCTTGCAATGGCAATGGTTTCCAGCCCCGATGCGCAGTAGCGGTTTACGGTCTGGCCGGGCACCTTGTCGGTATCCAGCGCAAGCAGCGAAATGAGCCTGCCCACGTTGAGGCCGTGTTCGGCTTCGGGCATGGCATTGCCCACAATTACATCTTCAATGAGGTTGTTGTCGAAGCCGGGAATAGAATTCACCAGATGGCGGATTACCACGGCGGCAAGATCATCAGGCCGGTAGAAACGAAACATGCCACGTGGTGCTTTGCCCACGGCTGTGCGGAAACCGGCTACGATATATGCATTCATCGGAATACTGTTTTAATGCGTTAATTGCGAAGTACTTTGCCGCCGCTTACAATGCTTTGCAGGCGTTCGAGTGTTTTGCGTTCAGTACAGAGCTGCAAGAATGTTTCGCGCTCCAGATCGAGCAGGTATTGCTCAGATACAAGCGTGGGCTGTGAAAGATTTCCGCCTGCAAGTACGTAGCCAAGCTTTTCGGAAATTTTCTGATCATGCTCGCTGATGTAGTTGCCGCTGCGCATGGTGTTTGCGCCCACATACACCAGACCAAGTGCCTGCTGTCCGAGCACGCGTATATCTTTGCGCCGGGCAGGCATGGTGTAGCCTTCATCAGCAAGGCGCAGGCACTCGGCTTTGGCTTCGGCCAGCTGCCTGCTGCGCGATACCACCACACGGTCAATTCCTTTGCGGAAAATACCGAGGTCGAATGCTTCGTGTGCAGAGGTGGCTACTTTGGCCTGGCCAATGGTGAGGAATTTTTCGCGGAAGGTATTCAGTTCCACATCACCTTCGCGCAGGGCATCGCTCAGACGCACGGCAAACTCTTTGGTACCGCCGCCGCCGGGAATTACACCTACACCAAATTCAACCAGACCAATATATGTTTCGGCGTGAGCCACCACCGCATCGGCATGCAAACAAATTTCGCAGCCGCCGCCCAGCGTAAGGTTGTGCGGCGCCACCACTACCGGTATGGATGAATAGCGGATACGCATAGTGGTGTTCTGAAACATGCGCACAGCCATGTTCAGTTCGTCCCACTCCTGCTCTACCGCCAGCATAAAGATCATGCCCACGTTTGCGCCTGCCGAGAAGTTTGCCCCTTCGTTGCTGATTACAAGTCCGCGATAGTCTTTCTCGGCAATATCAATGGCCTTGTTAATGCCCGAAAGCACTTCGCCGCCAATGGTATTCATTTTTGTATGGAATTCACAATTCAGAATACCATCGCCGAGATCGGTAAGGGTTACACCCGCATTTTTCCATACCGTGCGTGTGCTGCGGATATTTTCGAGTGAAATGAAATTTTCGGTGCCCGGAATTGTTTTATATGATTTAGACGGAATGTCGTAATACTTTTTCGCCCCGTCTTCTACCTTATAAAACGTATCACAACCGGCAGCAAGCATTTCAGTAACCCATGCCGCCGGTGCTTTTCCGGACTGCGTCATAAGTTCGGCAGCCTGTTTTACGCCAATGGCATCCCAATATTCAAACGGGCCGAGTTCCCAGGCAAATCCGGCTTTCAGCGCATCATCAATTTTGTAAAGTTCGTCGGAAATTTCGGGAATGCGGTTTGATACGTATTGGAACAACCCGGCAAAGGTGGCACGGTAAAAATCGCCGGCTTTGTCTTTTCCGCTTACCAGTATTTTGATTCTGTCGCGGAGGTTTTCAATGGGTTTGGTTTGTTCTAATGTAGCAAACTTTACTTTTTGCGAAGGCTTGTACTCGAGCGTTTCGAGGTCGAGCGCATGAATTTCTGATTTGCCTGCGCCTTTTACTTTTTTGTAAAAGCCTTGGCCGGTTTTATCGCCCAGCCATTTCTGCTCAATCATTTTCTGCAAAAATGCAGGCAGCACAAAAAGGTCTTTTGCTTCGTCGTTTGGGCAATTCTGCGTAAGGCCGTTGGCCACCATGACCAGCGTATCAAGCCCCACCACATCGGCCGTGCGGAAAGTGGCCGACTTGGGGCGGCCCAGCACAGGGCCGGTGAGTTTATCAATTTCCTCAACTGTGAGTTTCATTTGCTGCGCAATGTGCAGCGTGGCCATCATACCGAATACGCCTACGCGGTTGGCGATAAAGGCCGGCGTGTCTTTACAGAGCACGGTGGTTTTGCCGAGGAATTGCTCGCCGTAATTCATCAGGAAGGAAACCACATCGGCACTGGTGTGCGGGGTGGGAATAATTTCGAGCAGACGCAGGTAGCGCGGCGGGTTGAAGAAGTGAGTACCGCAGAAATGCGCTTTAAAATCGTCGCTGCGACCCTCGGTCATGAGGTGAATGGGAATGCCCGAGGTGTTTGACGTAATGAGTGTGCCGGGCTTGCGGAACTGCTCTACTTTTTCGAACACCGTTTTTTTGATGGCGAGATTTTCAACCACCACTTCAATCACCCAGTCGCAGGCTGCAATTTTCGGCATATCATCGTCGAAATTGCCTGTAGTGATGCGTGCGGCAAACGACTTGTGATAAATGGGCGAAGGGTTTGACTTGAGGGCAAACTGCAGTGCGTCGTTTACAATACGGTTGCGCACGGCTTTGCTTTCGAGCGTGAGTCCTTTGGCTTTTTCGGCATCGTTTGGCTCTTTAGGTACAATATCAAGCAGCAGCACTTCGCAGCCGATATTGGCAAAGTGACAGGCAATGCGGGATCCCATAACCCCGGAGCCGAGCACGGCTATTTTATGAATATTGCGCTTCATTGCTTCGTTCGGTTTGTATGTTTAGCCGGTAACGTTCTTCGGCAAATTCTGTGATCTGATCAATGGTTTTGAAGAAGGCCGCGATTTTGGCTGCGCCGATGCGCTTTTCAAGTTCGCGGTTAAACTCACGCACTACCTGCTTGGCTTCATTCTTTTGCTGAATACCTTTTTCGGTAAGGCGGATAAGTGTTTTGCGGCGGTCGTCCTTATCAGCCTCACGAATAATAAGTTCCTTTTCTTCGAGCGAATTGATAAGGCGGGTAAGCGAGGTTTGCTCCATGCCCAGCTGCGGGGCAATATCTGAAGCGTACGAACCCTCGGTACTGTCCACATTAAGCAGGAAGTGCGCCATGGCAATGGTTGCATCGCGCAAAGCCGCTTCGGCATTGTACATCCTGCTCACAACCTGCCAGGCTGTTTTAAGCTTCGAATCGACCGTTTCTGTATGTTTCTTTGACATAGCTTAAAACAATGTTAGGAAAAATTTTATTATGCACGCATAAAATTCTATTAAATTTTTGTAGTTTTATCTCATGAAGCGCAGTTTTACTGAAATGGCGGGCATTACGCATCCGCTTATTATGGCTCCGATGTTTTTGGTGACCAATGCCGCCATGCTGGAAGCCGGAATGAAGGCCGGTGTGCTGGCGGCCTTTCCCACGCTCAATTACCGGAACGAGGGCGAGCTGGAAGCCGTGTTGCAGCGGCTGAATGCATTTAAGGCAGCCCACGCGGGCGGAAGCTATGCGGTGAATCTGATTACGCAGCAATCCAATCCGTTATATAAAAAGCACCTGGCCATTTGCGCAGCGGCTAAAGTGCCGGTATATATTACGTCGCTGGGCAGCCCGAAGGAAGTGATTGAAACGGCAAACAGCTACGGCGCTCTGGTGCTTTGTGATGTAACCAACCTGACGCATGCGCGAAAAGCTGCTGCACTGGGCTGCCACGGGTTTATTGCCGTGGGACAGGGCGCGGGCGGACATGCCGGGCCGCATCCGCTGCAAATACTTGTGCCGGCGCTGAAGAAAGAATTTCCGGACAAGCTGGTAATAGCAGCCGGCGGCATAGCCGACGGGCGCGGCATGCTTTCGGTGGAAGTGCTTGGGGCCGATGCTGTTTCGGTAGGCACACGTTTTATTGCCAGCACCGAAGCAGGCGTAAATGATGCGTACAAACAGGCTGTGGTGAATGCCGGCATGGATGATATTGTAATGACCACCAAACTCTCGGGCACACCCTGCACCATTATTGATACGCCCGAGGCCAAACGCATGGGCTACGAGCAAAACTGGTTTGAGCGTTTTATGAGCAACAACCCGCGCACAAAAAAATGGTTTAAAACAATTGTACACGTGCGCGGCATGAAACGCCTCGAACAATCGGTGCTGCCTAATAACTATAAGCGTTTGTGGTGTGCAGGTAAATCGGCTGAACTTATTGGTGAAATAATTCCCTGCGAAGAAATTGTGGAGCGGATGATGCGTGAGTATGCCGAGGCGCGCAAGGCGCTGTGCGGGGGGAACTGATTTTTACTGCTACGGACGGTTTGAATATCTAGCCGGGATTGGAGTGGAAATTAACTAAAACAAAAAAACGGGTAGTACCCCTACGAGGTCTTAAAGACCTCGTAGGGGTGAAGGCCGGAATTCTATTTTTTGTTTTAGTTAATTGGAACGAAAAGCCCGAGCCAAGCAATTTTTAGCTGCACCATACGGTCCGCTCCTCCTCCATTTATTTTCAGAATAACTACATTAGCCGCTTCTGATGAAGCGGAACAAAAACTTGTGGCAGTATCTGATATTTGCTGTTTGCCTGGTATTTCTGGGCTACAGGCTTTACGAGAAGCTGTGCCATTACCGTTTTTCGGAAGATGATCTGTTCTTTACTGCACAAGTAAAGGAAAAGGGCATTTACAATGCGGTAAGTTTCTTTTACGCCGAACAAAACGGCCGCCTTGCCGCGCATATACTTTGCTGCTGGGTTTATGCACTTGGCCTGAAATGGAGCGGGATTTTTTATGTGTGGACAGCTGTGATTACCGGAGGATTAATTGTGATGCTGAGGAATGCAGTAAAGCATATTTCTGTGGCAATTACCGGTATTTCCTATTCACGAAGCGATTTATGGATTACCGCACTTCTGTGTTTTACACTGATCACTTTTTCTTTTAAAACAATAACCGGCGAAGCCATATTCTGGATTGCGGGAAGCATGGTGCACACTGTGCCAATATTACTGATGCTTGCAGGAATTGGTTTTGTACTGAAACGCAACCATAAAAAGGTAGTTGCAGCCAATGTGGCGATGTTCATTTTATTTTTTGTGGCGGGCGGATTTTCAGAAGCCACCTTACTTACTGCGTTGGTTACTGTTTTTATTTTTCTGATTGTGTATTTCAAAAAAGACACAACGCTGCGTTTGCGCTTGCTGGTGGTGTTTCTGGGATTAGTGGCTGCGTTGCTGGTAAACATGCTTTCGCCGGGTGTGGAGGTGCGGCTGGCACAGCTGCCTGATTTCAGGTTCTGGCAGGCTGTAAAAAATACGCTGCACGCGTTCTGGCTGATTGCGGATGATTCGGGAATAGTGGGAATGATAATACTGATGCGTTTTGTACTGAATCTGGCTGTGCGCGATGTGGCACCGTTTCATGTATGGAAAGCTTATTTGCCCTGGTCGCTGGTGGCTACGGCAATGGGCTTTTTGCACTTGTTTATTACCTGCTGGCTGCTTTCGGATGTGGCGCCGCCGCGTGCAATGCTGTTTCCGGCGCTATGTTTTATTGCAGCGATAATGCTGGTGGGTATCCGCAAAGAGGAAGACGGAAACGCATTGAAGCTGCCTAAGCTGGTTTGAAAAATTGCGTTTACTTCCGGTTCACCATCCACACCCCGGTGAGAATTACGCCGATGCACAGGAGCGGAAGCAAACCAAACGCCTCGCCGTCTGTCATGCCCCACGCTATGGCCACAGCCGGAATGAGGTAAGCCACCGAAGCGGCAAACAGCGGCCCTGCATCGCGTATGAGCATGTTATACACAATAACGCTGAGCGCGGTGCCAAACACGGCAAGTATGCACACAAACAGCAGCGAATTAATTGCCTGCGGATGTGTGGTGAGGCGGTGAATAAAATCGGTAGTAAACAAATAGCCGAGTGCCACCGGCCCGATGATGCACATAGCCAGCACGGTTGCGCCCACGGCATTCACCCCGTCGAGCTTTGCCTTGATTATGTTTACGCTTACACCATAGAAAAACGTGGCAATAATTACCAGCACACTGCCCAGCCATACATTGCCCGGATGCTCGTCCTGTTTACCTGTAGCAATTAATGTAAGCGCACCGGCCAAACCAATAAACGTACCGGCTACCTGCCACGCATTGGTTTTACGCTTAAACATACTCAACCCCACCAGCAGCGTAAACAGCGGCGTAAGCGAATTGAGCATGCCGGTGAGCGAACTGCTTATCATGGTTTCGGCCTTGGTAAACAGGAAAGCCGGAATGAGATTGCCGGTAACCCCCATGCCGATGAGACCCGCCCACGGCTTCGGATTAATGCTGCGGAAATAACGGTAAGCCAGCGGCAGCAGAAACAAAAATGCAATACCGATACGCAGCGCCGCCACCTGATCGGGCGAATACACATCGAGCCCGCGTTTCATGAGGATGAACGAACTGCCCCAGGTTAAGGCAAGTGCAATAAAAATGACCCAGTGTAAAACGCTGCGCTGCTGCATAAGCGGCAAAGATACTGTGTTGCCGCGTTGGGCTGTTTGCTTTGCGCGAATTAATTGAACACTGGCGCAAAGCATACCATTCAACGCGCCTGATTTATACCTTTACCGTATGAAACATCTCACACTCCATATCACCGGCATGACCTGCGGACACTGCGAAAATTTTGTAAAAGGAATTATTGCCGAAATGCCCGGCACGGCAAACGTGGCAGTTGACCATAAATCTGGCCTTGCCGAACTGGATATTGACGAAACCGTGCTGCAGGCCGACACGGTGAAAGCCGCTATTAACGAAACGCAGGTTTATCAGGCAAACTAACTTACATGGCCGCACCGCATTATCCGATTTACGTGGGTGGAAAATTTACCGACACGTCAACACCGCTTGAAGTAATTAATCCATACACCGGCCTGCTGCTGGCCACTACTTCGCTGGCAGGTGAGGCTGAGCTGAATGCAGCCATTGAAGCGGCGCAGGCGGTGCGCAAAGAAATGCAGCGGTTGCCTGCGTGGAAAAAATTTCAGGCGTTGCGGCAAATTTCCGACAGCATTCTTGCGCATCAGGACCGGCTGGCGCTGGTGCTTTGCCGCGAATCGGGCAAGCCGATGCGGTATGCGCGGGCCGAAATTTTGCGTGCGGCGCAAACGTTTCTGGATGCAGCCGAAGAAGCCAAGCGCATGCCCGGCGAGTATATGGCTTTAGACCGCACTGCCGCCGGGCAAAACCTTGAGGGCTGGGTAAAATATTTCCCGGTGGGTATTGTGGCCGGCATTGCGCCGTTCAACTTTCCGCTCAATCTGGCTGTGCATAAAATTGCACCGGCCATTGCAGCGGGTTGCCCCATTGTGCTCAAGCCGGCTTCGTCAACTCCGCTCTCTACGCTTGAGCTGGCAAAGATTATTGATGAAACGGAACTGCCCAAAGGCGCAGTATCCGTTTTGCCCATGAACCGCACGGCCGGCAACCAGCTTGTCACCGACCAACGTTTTGCGCTGCTTAGTTTTACCGGTTCGCCCGAGGTGGGCTGGAAAATGAAAGCGCAGGCCGGCAAGAAAAAAGTGGTGCTTGAACTTGGTGGCAATGCCGGCGTAATTGTAGCACCCACGGCCGATATGCAGCAGGCCGTGAGCAAATGCGTAAACGGCGGCTTTGCCTATTCGGGACAAATCTGCATTCATGCCCAGCGCATTTTTGTGCAGCAGGAAATCTTTCACGCGTTTGCCGGGGCATTTGTGCAACGCGTACAGGGCCTGCGCAAAGGCGAGCCCGAAATTGACGGCGTGGATGTATCGGTAATGATTGACGAGGCCAATGCCCTGCGTGTGGAAAGCTGGGTGAACGAAGCCGTGGCCGCAGGCGCACAGCTGCTTTGCGGCGGCACACGCCAAGGTGCATTCTACGCGCCCACCGTGCTCACGCGCACACACACAAGCATGAAAGTGGTGTGCGAAGAAGTGTTTGGCCCGGTGGTGATTCTTGAAGCGTATGAAACGTTCGACGATGCGCTGCGCATGATAAACGACTCACGTTTTGGTTTGCAGGCCGGTGTGTTTACCAACGATGTGCGCGAAATGGATTATGCTTTCGCAAACATCGAAGCCGGTGGAATTATTTTGAATGATGTCCCCACGTTCCGCGTCGATCACATGCCTTATGGCGGTGTAAAAGACTCCGGCCTTGGCCGCGAAGGCGTGGCGTATGCCATGCGCGATATGCTGGAAGCGCGGATTCTGGTGAAGTAATGGGGAATCTTTTTTCATTAAAATGCTTTAGCTATACAACTCAACCATGAAATTTCTCTTCTACGACAAACTCACGCTCGAAACGCGCCTTTCTAAAAATGAAGTGTATTACAAACTTCAGCATTATGTATTGAAACGAGATAATTTCTTTTGGGGATTTGTAACCAAACAACAACAACATTTGTATGAAGGCCGGTACACCGACCAGCACTTTCTGATACGCAGAATTATCAATTACAGAAACAGTTTTTTACCTGTAATTGATGGCGAATATGATGTTGCGGGAAATCGTACACGTATAAAAATCAAAATGCGTTTATACAAATTCATTTATTTCATTTTTATTCCATTAATGATCATTATTCCACTTGGAATAATCTTCAACATCAACGCAGTGCCGGAAAATAAATTCAGTCCCGAAATGCTTTTACCCTTACTGATGCCCTTTGTTTTTTACAGCATCATCGTTGGCTTTTTCATTTACGAAGCCACCCGCGCCAAGAAAGAACTCATACGCCTCTTTGAAGCCGAAGAAATAACAACGGGTAATTAATTCCGGAACGCACGTGACTCACGAATCTGCCGCAAAAATTCTCGCCGCTGCTTTTCAAACCAACCTCAGCGTAAACGATACCGTGCGCAACGATGAAAAACGCGATGCACGTTTACTCGAACTCATGCGTTACTCGGTAGCGTTAGGCAAACGCCGCAACGGCTTACACATCAGCAGCGATGAACATTCGGTAGCCGTGTGTTTCGACCCCACGCAGCGCACATCGTTCCTCACCGAAACGCTTGCCCAACTCAAACTCGTACACAGGGTCATTGGCTGGAACCGCTTGTTTTACATCGCTAAAAAAGACAAGCAGGTTTCTTCACGTCGCCCGGCATATCCGCATTACTACCTTTTTCTGCTTGGCACGCATCCCGCTGCACAAGGCACAGGATCGGGCAGTAAATTGCTTGCTCAGTTACTTCAGCGCGCACAGCAAGAAGGAAAAGAAGTGTATCTCGAAACTTCGGTAGAAAAGAATATTCCGTTTTATGAAAAACGCGGCTTCGAAATTTTTGATACCTGGCAGGTGCGTGAAGGCTATCTAATTCGCTTTATGCGTTGGATGCCTGCGGCGTAGTGCATAATTTCAATTGTGATTTTGTGTCGCAAAATGCACAGCGAATAATAATAAGGAGCGAAAGTAGGGTTCATTAAAGTTCCGTTCGGCTCCTGCTTTCCGCTCCAATTAACTAAAACAAAAATAGAATTCCGGCCTTCACCCCTACGAGGTCTTAAAGACCTCGTAGGGGTACTACCCGTTTTTTGTTTTAGTTAATTTCCGCTGCAATCAGGGCTAGGTTAAATACCTTCCACGCATCAAAAAAACAGTAAAATTCCCGTTAGTCCCGAAGGCAAACGCACAAATAAAAAACTGCCATGCAATGTGTGAGTCCTCGCAAGCCTGCGGAGACTCACACGCCGGGAAAAGACTCTCCCTCACGGCCATACGGTGGTTGAGCTTGTCGAAAACACCGTATCTGCTTTACTGCTTTTCACTCTTTCGGCTGTTTGCGGATAATCCGCGCAAACAACGCCGGGAAATGCCGCTTTATCCAAACCGCTTTTATTTCGCGGCCGCCAATCAGCACTTCTTCCTTGCCTTTGCGCATGGCTGAAATAATCTGCCGCGCACACTCATCGGCGGGCATGCCAAGCTCCTGACTTTTATCCATCACATTATGCGCAGTGCCATCGGGCCGCAGGGCGTGCAGCGAAATATCGGTGCGTATTTTTCCGGGGCAGGCAATGAGTACCTGCAAACCATCGCCCTCCACTTCCATACGCAGCGATTCGAAAAAGCCGTGCAGCGCATGCTTGGAGGCCGAGTAAGCCGTGCGGTACCAGAAACCAAACTTACCCGCAATGCTGCTCATCACTACAATATGTCCGCTGCGCTGTTTCAGCATTACCGGCAGCACGCTTTTGGTAAGCGCCACCTGCCCGAAGAAATTTACTTCCATAATGCGCCGGTCAATTTCTACCGGAGCATCCTTAGCCAGCGCACGTTGCGAAATACCGCCGTTGTTTACCAGCACATCAATGCGGCCAAATGCATTTACCACCTGCTGCGTCAACGCATCCACGCCCGACGTATCGGCCAGATCAAGCGGAAGAATCAGGCAGCGGTCGTTGCTTAATCCGCAGGCTTTTTGCACCCGCTCCAGTTCACTTTGCCGGCGCGACGAAAGTACAAGCCTGGCACCCTGCCGTGCAAATTCCACCGCCAGCGCCTCACCAATGCCCGACGAGGCGCCGGTAATCCATACTACTTTATCAGAAAAACTCATTGGCAAATAAATCGTATCCTCGCTTACTTGTTATCGTTATCGAGCGGATTTTTGAGATTGAAACGCAGCACACCCACGGCTACCGAGAGGTGCGGATTATCGGTTTTGGTAAAGAACGAAAGTACATCGCCCGTGGCTACGTACACTTCAAAAATTCCAAACGTACCTATTGTGAAACCTGCCGGTACCGACCAGCCAAGCTCGCTGTTGCCTGATACGCCGAGGCTGAGTTTGGCGGTACCAAATACATTTACTTCGCCGCCAATGGCCAGATAAGGCTTGCCGAGGTTGAAGAGTTCGTTGTTGAGCGGAATCACGTAATCGGCGCCAATGTCAATGCGTTTACCTACGCGCATGCTGGCGCCCAGTCGCAGGCGGGCGGGCAGCGCGGTGGTGTAATCGGGGCCGGGCGTCATGTTCAGCAAACCATTCTGCCCGAACAGATTTCCGCTCTGGCTGCCCAGCTGCCACGAGTTGAGTCCGGTGCTGGTGCTGTCGAGCGCGGGCATCAGTGTATCGCTTGTAATGAGCACGTTGTTGCCCCAGGTTATGGAGCCTATGTCGGTAATGGAAGCGCCGAAGCGGAATTTGTTGTTGAGAATGAGTGATGCACCGGCATCAAAACCAAGTCCTTTACCCACGGCATCAAAAAGCAGATCGGTGCTTTGCGGCGTAAAGTTTTGCAGGTTGCCGTAGTTAATGTTGTAGCTGTTTACAAACGAGGCATGCCCGTTGAGTTTACCGTCTTTTACTTCCACATCCATATTGCCAAGTCCCCACACATATTTTGCACCCACCCCGGCAAAAAGCTGCACGGCGGGTACACCGTCGGCATCTTCGGTACCGGCTTTAAGTATGCGGCGGCCGTAGGCTAAGTTCAGTTCGCGGTAGTGCAGCAGGCTGGCATTGGTGCCGTCAAATACGGTTGAAATGTTTTTGGCAAGAATGGTGCTGTCCTGATAGGCGGCTGAGTTGATGCCGTTGAACAGAATATCGGCGCCGTCTTTGTTCAGCCCTACGTGAGCAAAAGCGCGGTCGCGCACGTTTATGGCCAGCCCGCCAAATTTCGGGAACGCAATGGATGCCGCCAGCCAGTTTACATGCAGCTGCATATTGAGTCCGTCCTGCGTAGAAAACAAGTTGGCAAATTCCTGTTTCTGCTGCGGGGTAAACTGGGCCGAAGGATTGGTGAACGCTTTGCGCAGCGTGGGCATATCCAGCGCGCGCGACTGTGCCGTGAAACCAAAGTTGAGCAGGCCTATGGAGAATTTGTAATTGGTGCTCCAGCCTAAGTTGGCGGGGTTTATGCCTATTACTTCCCAGTTTTGCAGCAGCGCGGTTGACACGCCGCCTTTACCGGTGGCCGCGGGCACGCCCATATCAATCTGGGCATTGAGCGTAAGGCCGGCGGCCAGTAAAGAGGCAGAAAGCAGGATGCGTTTCATTGGTTTCGGGCTTGGTTTATGCTCAAAGATATTCATTTCCGTACCTTTGTGCCATGCGCAGGTATTTTGCATGGCTGCTTTTACTGTTTACCCTCGGCTGCTCAAGTCCCGAAGGCACAAAACTCCCGCCCCAACCCGATGATTTAATTGAGCAGGATAAGCTGGTAAACGTGCTGGCCGATGTGCATTTGCTCGAAGCGGCACTGGGCATGCGCAGCCCGGTAATGGTCTCGCGCCCGCTCCGCCCGGCCGATTTAACCAAACCCAACCAGCCGGTTACACCCGTTCCTGCTCCAGGCAGCGGCAACCAGCTTGGCTACTACAATATTTTCAAGCAGCATGGCGTTACGTGGAAGCAGTACGAAAGCAGCATGAACTGGTACGCCGCGCAGCCCGATGTGCTGGATAAAATTTATGAGCAGGTGGTGGAGGAGTTAAGTGCGCGGCAAACGAAAGAGGCGGTGGGGAAATAAATTATTGTTGTTACGGCACGCACCTCAAATACATCACCAGAATTTCCACCACGGTTTTGAGTTTTTGTGTGCATCTCTTTCATTCTGTAAAGCCGGGTAACTGATCAATCGGCCCTCACCATCCAAAGCATAAATTTCACATTCTTCACCCTGCACTTTTGCACCCAGCTTTTCAGCAATACGCACAAGCTTTATTATCATTGCATCGTGCGGATTTTTACATTCAATGTTTCCATCTCCATAATACATACCGGCCTCATCACCCGAATCATCAGCTTCCGGATTTTTCCAAAACACAAATTCCTTCCCGTCAGGCAGGGGTGGACGGTCTTTCGCACTTTCTTTACCGCTTAAATCAGGTTTTAACTCCTTATCATTCAGGAAAACATTAATCCATTCCTTTGCAGTAATACTGTTTACTGTTTCCGGATCAAACCAATTCTCTTTTCTGGTTATGAAAAGACAGTATCCCATACCTGCAAAATGTCTTTGTAATCGTTTCGAATAATGGGAATATCTATCCTCCCATTTTCAGCGCGCTTAAAATTAACGCTAAGCGCACATCCCACAATACACTCATACTCCTTTTCAGGGCGTGTTCCGGGCCGGAAAAGGCCCGGAACCGCGCTGTCGGCTGTAGTTTCGCGGGGCAGGCTATGTGCTGCTCGCGCTGCGGGGTCTTTCCTGAAAAAGCAAAGCCTCCTCGCTGCGGCATCACAAAGCCCGCCCCGCAAAAGCTGCCGCCTCCATCCCTCACGCAGACAGTGTGGCAAAACATTTTCCCCTTTCAGCTGTTCCTCCTGCGGTTTTGTGTAACATCGCAGTATGAAAGCAGTAATCATCGGCAGCGGCATTGCCGGCTTGTCCACCGCAGTGCGGCTGGCGCGGGCTGGGCATGCTGTTACCGTGCTCGAAGCAGCAGCCGGCCCGGGCGGTAAGCTCAGCGAGTTTTACGTGGGGCCTTACCGGTTCGACCGCGGCCCTTCGCTGTTTACCATGCCGCAGTATGTAACCGAGCTTTTTGAATGCTGCGGCGAAGATCCGGCGCAGTTTCAATACAAAAAGCTGGAGGTAAACTGCGCGTATTTTTACGAAGACGGCACCCGCTTTCACGCCCTCGCCAACCGCCAGGCATTTGCGGCCGAACTGCAACACAAACTCGGCATCGATCCGGCTCCGGCACTGGCACACCTGCAGCGCAGCGAAAAAATTTACCAGCTCACCGGCCGCCTTTTTATGGAGCGCAGCCTCGAACTGCGCAACTTCCTCGACCGCGATACGCTGAAAGCCCTGCTGCGCCTGCCCTTTTACAAACTCAGCAGCACGCTGCACCAGCTCAACACGGCCAAATTAAACGATAAGCGCCTGGTGCAATACTTCAACCGCTTTGCCACCTACAACGGCAGCGATCCGTACCGCGCACCGGCCATGCTGCATGTCATTCCGCATATCGAACACGGCATCGGCGCATTCTTTCCGCGCAAAGGCATGTTCGATATTACGCGCAGCATTTACGAACTTGCCTTGCGGCAGGGTGTGCAGTTCCGCTTCAACACCCGTGCTGAGGAAATTATTGTGCAACACGGCAAAGCCACCGGCGTGCGCACCGGCAGCGAAACACTTGCGGCCGATATTGTGGTGAGCAACATGGACATGACGCCCACCTACCGCAAGCTGCTGCCCACGCAAAAAGCGCCGGAAAAACTGCTGAAGCAGGAAAAATCCTCCTCGGCACTCATCTTCTACTGGGGCATCAGCCGCACATTTGCCGAGTTGCATCTGCACAACATCTTTTTCGCGGCCGACTACGAAGCCGAGTTCCGCAGCCTGTTTGAAGCGCGCGCGCTTTACCACGATCCTACCGTGTACATCAACATCACATCTAAAGAAAAACCCGACGATGCGCCTCCCGGCTGCGAAAACTGGTTTGTGATGATTAATGTGCCTAATCACGACAATCAGCCGTGGGACGAACGCGTGGCGCAGGCGCGGCAGCATATTCTCAAAAAACTCAGCGCCGCCCTGCATACCGATGTGGGCGCGCACATTGCCGAAGAAACCGTGTGGACGCCGCAGGGCATTGAGGAATTAACTTCTTCGTACCGCGGTTCGCTTTACGGCAATGCATCCAATTCAAAAATGGCGGCCTTTTTGCGGCACCGCAATTTTTCCGATTCCATAAAAGGCCTGTATTTTTGCGGCGGCAGTGTGCATCCCGGCGGAGGCATACCGCTTTGCCTGCTTTCGGGCAAAATAACCGCCCAGCTTGTGGCCGAACATTATTCTGCGTGAAACTGACACTTCCTCTCCTGCCCGACCGTTTTTTGCTCCACGCCCGCATTGTGCTTATCATTTTCACTGCGGTGGGCATTGGCGGCATGCTGCTTTTTCCCGACTGGTTTCCGCGCCTCACCCCGCTCAACCTGCTGCTCAATGCAGGGCTGCTCATCGCCGTGCTGCCGGGTGCCGATGTGAACTACCTGCGCTGGAGTCTGCTTTGTGCCGCCGCCGGCTTTGGCATTGAGCTTATGGGCGTGCGCACGGGTGTCATTTTCGGGCAGTACACCTACGGCCCCAGTCTGGGCATTGCCGCCGGCGGTGTGCCGCTTATGATTGCCGTAAACTGGTGGATGACAGCCGTGTGCGCCTTTGCCATTGCCGCACGCATAAGCAGCCACACCTGGGTGCGCGCACTGCTGGGCGCCGCCCTCATGACTTTTCTCGACGCGCTGATTGAGCCTATGGCCACACCGCTCAATTTCTGGTATTTCGAGGGCGGTCTGGCGCCGCTGCGCAACTACATGGCCTGGTTCGGTATGGGCTTTTTTCTGCAGCTTATGGGCATTACGCTGGGTGTAAATCCGCGCAATCCGCTTGCTGTGGCCGTATTTTGCCTTCAGGCCCTGCTTTTTATTGTACTCAATGCCGTGAACATTTTTAGCTGAAATCTGTTCATCTTTGTGGTAATTCCATTCCGCATTTACACCACATGAACATATTACTTAACATTGGCATTGTACTGGCTACGTTTTTCTTCATGGAATTCATGGCCTGGTTTACGCACAAGTTTGTGATGCACGGCTTTCTCTGGTACCTCCACCGCGATCATCATCAGGGCAAGGAAGGCTGGTTCGAAAAAAACGATTCGTTCTTCCTCATCTTCGCCGTGCCCAGCGCATATTGTTTCATGACCGGCATCATGTACAATGATTTTCGTTTGTTCATCGGCATTGGCATTGCGCTTTACGGCTTGTGCTACTTCCTTGTTCACGACATCATCATTCACCAGCGTTTCAAAATCTGGCGCAAGTGGGACAATAAATATGTGCTTGGCATCCGCCGCGCACATAAAATTCACCACAAGTATCTGGGCAAGGAAGACGGCGAAAATTTCGGCATGCTCATCGTCCCCATGCGCTACTTCCGTCAGGGTTACAAAGAACAGGCCTGATGAGTCCCAACCTCACCTACATCATGCTGCATGCGGGCGCATTTACGTTTCCGTTTCTGCTCAGCTTCGATAAAAAAGTAGCATTCTGGCGCAGCTGGAAGTTTTTGTTTCCTGCAATATTAGTGGTAGCCGCACTGTTTGTAGCGTGGGATATTTATTTTACCAAACTCGGCGTGTGGGGTTTTACGCCGGAATATGTGCTTGGCTATTATCTGGTTAACCTTCCGCTCGAAGAAGTTCTTTTCTTCATTACCATTCCCTATTGCTGCATTTTTATTTACGCCTGTCTTGAAGCGTATATCAAGCGCGATTATTTTACCAATGTACACCGCTGGATTACCGGAATGGTAATGCTCATTGCCTTCACACTCGGCTTTTTATATTTCGACCGTTACTACACTTCGTGGACGGGATTGATTTCGGGTGTGTTGCTGGCGTATTTGCTTTTTGTGGAAAAAGCAAAATGGATGGGGCGTTTCTGGATGAGTTATGTGGTGGTGCTGTTGCCGTTTTTTATCTGCAACGGCATACTTACTTCAAAGCCGGTAGTGTGGTATAATGATGCGGAGAATCTGGGCATCAGAATGTGGACCATTCCGGCCGATGATTTGTTGTATAATCTGATTATGCTGCTTGGCGTAACGTGGATTTTTGAGCGGCTGCGTACACGCTGGAAAACCTCAAGTGCAGCTTAGTCTTCAGGTAAAGATCTCTTTTCCTCTTTTTTCAAGCTCCTGCTTTATTTCGTTGTAATAACGGATATAGTTTTTTCTGGCCTTTTTATGCACTTCGGCAATTACCTGTTCATAATGCAGGGCAAGTTTTCTGAGTTCTCCCTCCGATAATTTATATAACGGTGTATGAGCCAATTCTTCCGCACTCGGCTCGTAAGTTGAATTAAACGCTTCCTCTGCAATTGATTTAGCAGGCACGTTATTGAGTTTTTTCAACACAAATTTATTTTTGGGCAATTCACTTAACCCAGTAAAATCAAGATATTCACTTACCACACTTTCATCCATAGTTATCGGCACCCGTTCGTTGTACAAACGGTCTGTACCGTCTTTTTTAACGCCCGATATCCAGTATTCCTCACCTGTTTCCACATCAAAATGATTGTATTTGTAGCCTTGTGTGCGCTGAAATACTTTTCCGTTGAAATAAACCGTCTGACGGCTTCGCGTAAAAAAGCCACGGCCAATCCACGCTTTACCCGAAAGTCCGCGCGATTTATTTTCCACATAAATCAGTTTACTTAGCATAACTAACAATACTAAACATCGCTAAATTTAATTCTTTCACATCAACTATTTTATACCTTAACGGTTGTTAATGTGTTGAAATAACTCAATGTTAAATCCGATTCGATTTCCATGAGCCACAAACAACCCGGGTTATTCTTTCTGTTGATACTGGCTTTTGCTTCATTCTGTATGCGGGTAAAGGCGCAATCGCCCTGCACGGTGCCGCCAAACTGTATTGTGAATAACGAAGTAGGTGCACCGCAACCCAATGGCGATATGAACTCAACCCCGGGAAATTTGGTAAACGGCTGGTATGTATCGCACGGCACGCCAACACTGTTTGGCAACGACTGTCCGACGAGTACAAATAATTGCTCCATCTGGATGTGGTCGTATTCGGGTGGTGGCGAGGGTGTGTTTACCTGCTACAATTTTCAGGCGGGGCAAACGTATGAGCTTTGTTTTTGGGTACGCAATACCAATGCCATTACCGGCAACGGACATTTGCAAATCTGGATGACCAATAATTTTTCCGAGTACCAGAATGGTTTTTCATTGCCGCCGCAAAATGTAACCGGGCAATTGATTGATTCGTCGTTCATCAACAACCAGAACTGGGTGCAGTTAAGTTTTACCATTACACCCACAGCCAATTTCAACACGCTGCTCATTTATCCCTTCATGTCGGGGCCGCCCATCAATAACCTGCAATACGAATTGCAAATTGATGATATCCGCATTACGCCACCCGGTTCGGGCGGTGGCAATTACACTATAAGCAGCACACAAAATCCCATTGACTGGTGTGGCAGCACGCAGCTATGTGTAGCCAATTTGCCGCAGGGTGCCACCGTAAACTGGCAGCCGGCATTTGCACTTAACACCGTTACCGGCAACTGTGTAACCGCCGCACCATGCAGCACCACTACATACACTGCTATTGTAAATGCCCCTGCGGGTTGCCCCAATGCCTGTTCGCCGCAAAGTGCGGGCGATACACTGAGCATTACGGTTAATGCCTTACAGCCACAGGTGCAGCTTGTTACTACCGGCCCTGCGCAATGTGGCGATCCGGTGTGGCTTACGGCCAGTTTACCACAAAGCAACTGCGTGCTTAACGGCCAGTGGCTGTTGCCTAACGGATCTGTTGTGAGCGGCGATTCGCTGCTGGTAGTGGCTTCTGGTGTTGCACCAAACAGCAACTATCAGTATCAGCTTTTTTCGCCCGACAGTGCGTGCATTACATCGGGAGCATCCATCAATATTGACGCCGCGCTGAGCGAAGGCCCTGTTTACATTCCCAACACAATTACACCAAACGGCGACAACCTGAACGATTTATTTACTGCTTACAGCGCAGGCTTTTCGTATTTCAATCTGAAAATCTTCAACCGCTGGGGAGAGCATATTTTCGAAACATCAGACCCTGCCACCGGCTGGAACGGCGCCTGCAACGGCAATGTGGTGCAGCAAGACACCTATGTGTATGTGGTCGAATATCAAACCAACTGTTCGCTCAGCCGCCGTAAAAAAACCGGTCATGTAAATATTATCCGATAATTTGCAAATACTGACCACTTTTACCGCCACTTGATTTATTTTGCCATTTGCAGCATAAATTCAGGCTATGAAAAAAATCGGGACAATTTTATCCGGCTGTTTTGTGATGCTGAATCTGGCAGCACAGGATTTCCGCCAGCAAATAGGAGTAAATGAGGGCGACAACTTTGCGCAAATCTGTGCAAAAGCTGATGCGCACTGGAGCCGTCAGGGCCCGGTAGCCACAGCCAACAATGCGCCGCCGTTTACCGACAATGCTTATCATGCCTACCAGCGCTGGAAATGGTACTGGCACACCCGCCTCGACCAGAACGGCAATTTCCCTGATGTGGTGGCCGCACAGGCCGAAGCCGATGCCATGCGCAGCAACCAGCGGGTGGCTGTAAATCCGCCCTGGACATTCATTTCGCAAACCGTGGGCGATGGCGGCTACAACGGCATGGGCCGCACCACCTGCATTGCCTTTCATCCTACCAATGCAAACACGTTTTTTGTGGGCGCTCCCATTGGCGGCCTCTGGAAAACAACCGACGGCGGCCAGAGCTACACACCGCTCACCGATGCTTTGCCTTACGTAAGCGTTGGAAGCTGCCTTGTGGACCCTACCAATCCCAACACCCTTTACATTTCCGTAGGCGACCATCAGGGCTGGTGGAACTACAGCCTCGGCATTTACAAAAGTACCGACGGCGGCGCTACATGGAATGTAACCGGTTTAAACTGGCAGCTTTCGCAGGGGCGTGCTATTTCGGGCATGGTAATGGATCCGAATAATGCGCAGATCATCTATGCCGCCACCTCAAACGGCCTTTACAAAACCACCAATGGCGGCACAAACTGGACTGTAGTGCGTGCCGGCTACTATTCGGATGTGGAAATGGAGCCGGGCACTTCAAACGTATATGCCGCCCTGCACGATTACTGGGGCTCAAGCGAAGTATTCCGCTCAACCGACGGCGGCGCCACATGGACACAACTCAGCAGCTTTGCGCAAAATTACAACTGGATTCGCATTGCTGTAACACCGGCCAATGCGGCCATGCTGGCTGTACAGCTTTCTTCGGGAAACAAACCCCTGTACGTATCTTACAACTACGGCGCAAACCTCAACTACGTTTCAGACTGCCCCGAAACCGACATCCTGCTTATTTCGCCCAACAACGCCAGCATTATATACTGCGGCGCCGTGTATGTGTATCAGTCAACCGATGGCGGCGCCAACTGGAACACGAAAAGCTACTGGTTCTACAACCCGCCCTATCCCGAAGTACATGCCGACCAGCGCAACGTGGCTTTTCACCCGCTCAATCCCAACATGATTTATTTCTGCAACGATGGCGGCGTGTACAGCTACTCCGAAAGCGGCGATTCATTTACCGAACTTTCAAACGGCCTCCTTATCACGCAGTTTTACAAAATTGCGGCATCCGGCACCAACGCACAACTCATTATTGGCGGCACACAGGACAACGGCGGCCGCCTACGCATGAACAACGGCCAGTGGCGTGCCACCAACGGCGGCGATGCCATGGAAGTAGCCATTGACCCGGTAAACAACAATACCATTTACACCACTTACATAAACGGCATTCTTTACCGTTCATACGATCAGTGGACCAACGACACCTACAACGGAATAAGCGCAAACATACCCGGGGGCACACCAAACGGAAGCTGGGTAGCTCCTTACATGCTCGATCCATCAGACCATCTCACCCTTGTGGCCGGTTACGACGATGTGTGGCAAACCACCGACCAGGGCAATACATGGACTGCGCTGAGCAGCAACATTGCCGGTGGCAATACGCTCGAATGCCTGATGATTTCGGCCTCCAACCCAAATATCATTTTTGTATCGGAAGGCGATAACCTTTACAAAACCACGAACCGGGGCGGAAGCTGGTCAACCGTTTCAGTACCCGGCACGGCGCCCATTACCTCCATTACCATACACCCGGCCAATGCACAGGAAGTATGGATTACGCGAGGCGGTTATGTAAGTACGTCTAAAGTATTTCATTCCATAAACGGCGGTACCACGTGGCAAAACTGGAGTACGGGCCTGCCCAACGTGGCGGTGAATACGTTCATTTATCAGCAGGGCCCGGGTGGCGTGGTGTATGTGGGCACGGATGCCGGCGTGTTTGCCCGCGATACGCTGAGTAATACGTGGATGGCATGGGGTACGGGGTTACCCAAAACATCGGTAACGGATCTCGAAATTTATTACCCCACCATGAAACTCCGCGCCGGAACGTATGGACGTGGTATCTGGGAAGCGGACCTTTCCACACCGCTTGGCACAGCGCAGCAGCCTGTTCAAACCAATACGTTTACTGTATATCCCAATCCGGCAAACGGCGAAATTACCATCACGCTGCCACAGGAAAACACCAAACCGGCAGAAATAAGTATTTGGAATGCGCAGGGCGAATTGGTACTGCTAACGCAGGCCGCTGCCGGTGTGCAGCGCAGCACACTCGACCTGAGCACACTGGCTAAAGGTGTGTACATGGTGCGCGTGCAACAGCAAAACGAAGTAAACGTTCAAAAACTCGTACTGTATTAATTTAACCAGCCCGAAAGGCCCGAATGCCCGTTGTCAGCACTGCAACTGACAACGGGCATTTTTTCATGATCAATACAGGAAGGAGATATGCACGTTGCGGCTTATATTTGTGGCATGTCAACCCAACGCGATTATATCCAGCAGCATAAAGACCGTTTTCTGAACGAGCTTTTCGAATTATTACGTATTCCTTCGGTGAGTGCCGATCCGAAATACGCGCCTGATGTGCAACGCACGGCTGAAGCGGTAAAAACCAGTTTGCTTGCCGCAGGTGCCGACAGTGCAGAAATCATTCCCACGCCCGGCCACCCGATTGTGTATGGCGAGAAGCGCATGGGCGATAACCTGCCCACTGTGCTTGTGTATGGCCACTATGATGTGCAGCCGCCCGATCCGCTGGATCTCTGGACATCGCCGCCGTTTGAGCCGGTAATCCGCAAAACCGACAAGCACCCCGACGGAGCTATTTTCGCACGTGGTTCGTGCGATGATAAAGGACAAATGTACATGCACGTAAAAGCACTGGAAGTGATGCTGAAAACCGGCACACTTCCCTGCAACGTGAAATTTATGATTGAGGGTGAAGAGGAAGTTGGCTCGGCCAACCTCGGCGATTTCCTGCGTGCACACAAGGAAAAGCTCAAAGCCGATGTGATTCTGATTTCCGACACATCAATCATTGCCAACGATACGCCTTCTATTGACGTGGGCCTGCGCGGGCTTTCGTACATGGAAGTGGAAGTAACCGGCCCCAACCGCGATCTGCACTCAGGCGTGTATGGCGGTGCGGTGGCAAACCCGGTAAACATTCTTTGCAAAATGATTGCTTCGCTGCACGATGAAAACAACCGTGTAACCATTCCGGGTTTTTACGACAATGTGGCTGAGCTGAGTGCCGATGAACGCGCCGAACTTAACCGTGCGCCGTTTGATCTGGAAGAATACAAACGCGATCTCGACATTAACGACATACACGGCGAGAAAGGCTATACAACCATTGAACGCACCGGCATTCGTCCTACGCTTGACGTAAACGGCATTTGGGGCGGCTACACCGGCGAAGGTGCTAAAACCGTACTGCCTTCAAAAGCCTACGCCAAAATTTCGATGCGTCTGGTGCCCGATCAAACCTCGAAAGAAATTTCCGACAAGTTTGCCGCGCATTTCCGCAGCATCGCTCCGGCCGGTGTGAAAGTGAATGTGTCGTATCACCACGGCGGCGAGCCGGTGGTGGTTTCCACCAACTCCAATGCCTATCGCGCAGCCAGTGCGGCCATGGAAGAAGCCTACGGCAAAAAGCCGGTGCCCACGCGTGGTGGTGGCAGCATTCCCATTGTGGCCCTCTTCAAAAGCGTGCTCGGCCTCGATTCTATCCTCTTCGGATTTGGTCTTGATTCAGACGCGCTGCACTCGCCCAATGAACATTACGGCGTGTTCAATTACCTCAAAGGCATTGAAACCATTCCGCTGTTTTACAAAAATTATGTAAACAGCAGCAAGTAATTGCATTCATTAACACTATCGAAACCGGCACAGGTACTATCTTGTGCCGGTTTTCGTTTTCACTAAAATACCAGTCATGAAAATTGTACGTCGCTTTTCACTGCTGTGGCTTCTTCCACTTGTCTTCACCCTCAGCGGCTGTGGCCTGAAACCTATTGTGCCCAAAGGCATCGAAGGCATCAAGTTTTTGAAACTTGATCCGATTCAGGGCGTGGTTATTCTCGATCTGGGAATGAAAATCGACAACCCGAACGGCATTGCCTTTACCCTGTTTGGCTCGGAACTTGAAATAAAAGTGGGTGGAGTTGATCTGGGAAAAGTGACAATTAATGAGAAAGTTAAAATTAAGCGCAAAACCGAAGACGTGTATCACGTAAAAGTAAATGCAAAAGTAGCTGATGTAATACGCAGCATCCCGGCGCTCATTAAGATAATTGCACAGAAGCAGGCTAATGTGGAGGTAAAAGGATGGATACGCGCGGGTGCTTTAGGATTGAGAAAGACCTTCCCGGTTGAACTGAAACAGGAACAGGTCCCTGCGTCTGATCATCAGAAGAAGTGAGATGTGGAGCTGTCTGAATGGGTTTACCTTGAACTGATTATTTCTTCTTGCCTTTTTTTATGGACTTTTTTTGTTTGGATTCTGCTAAGTAATTTTCGTTAGTAATAACTTTTTGTCCGGTTTTTAGCTCCAGATCACGCCTTGCCTTTCCGGCAACTGATCCGCCTTCATTGGCTACAATTCGATTTTCGGCAAATCCTTTGGGATTTCTTGTTTTTACAATAGCTGTTGTAGAGGCTTCACCCAACATTGAAAAAATCAGTTCAAGATCATTCATGTGATCCCGGAGATTTTCAGACTTCAATCCTTTTACTTTCTTATACTCAGAAGGAGTCAAGCCAAATGTTGCTTTCGAAATTTCAGCGGTTAGTATTGCATATTCTATTTGTTCTCTAACGCCCCTGTTTTTCCATTCTTCAGTAAGTTCTTCACGAATGGCTATGCTCCGCATTCGTTTTTCTATCCAAGCGTCGGAATAGCCTTTAAGTTTATATAATTCTCTGGTTCGTTGTGTCGCCAGTTCAGGGTTCTCAATTTCATCTAACCGGTCAGCACCAACTTGTGCCAGCCAAAGTTTAAATGGCTCAGCTTTGGGTGACGGAATAGATTGAATGATTCTTAAAAGACCTTGAGCATGAGCACAATTCAGTTTCTGTTTACCACCAGCTGTGCTTACAGGAAGGGGGGTGACAAGTTGTCCCCACCCTTGAGAAAGCAACTCGTCTCTTTTGCGCATTTTTTTAATGTAATCCGCTGGATTAGGTGTATCGGTGAGAATACTCACAACATCAGCAACAACGAAATACCATTTCTGATCAGATTCGTTCCAAACTGTTCTGATTTGTTTGCTTTCAAATAATTTAATCGAATTCATACTTTTTCTTTTTAAGTCAAACTCTATCAGTAAATGAAAATATTTGGTGTTATATTACTCTAAAGCTGCTCAAACCGATATATTATTTGCTCCTTTTAGTAACCAATTAGATAAACTTAGCCTCGCAAGTTGCATTGACTCATTATAAGTTGTGTATTGTTTATCCGCATTTACAGATTCTCCCCAGTCAATTTCCTCATCGCCTAAAAGCAAGACACCTGCATGAACAATTTTTGACCTAAGATCATAGATTTTATTATACTTTTCTATTGATTTAGATGTATCTGAAACATAAGTCTTCAAAAACTCTTTGAATTTTGTTTTAATTCCCCAAATAGGCCTTTGACATTTAGAACAAGTGAATGGCGAAGTTTTTATTGTTTGACAGTCATTACATTCAAATTCTATTCCTTTATTTTTGCTTTTGAATTCATAATTCACGATTGTTTCGATAGCTGAAACAAAGGATAGGAAAGACAAACTCTTCATCCTGTCTTTAATTTCTATACCATTACAAATAAGATGAATGACGGAATTTGTAACTTTTTTTCTACTATTATCTAAATTAAAATACTTGTCAACTGATTGACAAATTGTGTTCGGAAAATTTATCTCTATACTTCTATCATCACTTGGAACACGTCGATAGTATTCACTATGTGCAATCAACTTTGCATTAGGAGATTGTTGCTCTGAAAAATCGGTAATGCGTAAATCATCCGCAATACTCGGATAGTAAAACTTAGGGAAAAATGTCTGACTTGATGCTCTTTTAAAGTCTTCTCTCTCATTTTCGCTCAATTCATGGCTTGGTAAAGCTATACCCCATTTAAATTCACTTTCTTGGTTGACAAAAAATCTATGATTTGTCAATACCGACAATAATCGCAATAACCGATTTAACTGATTAGTTTTTTGAGTACTTTCAAGGAGCCAAGGCGATAATTCTTGTAACTCATCAGGAAGTTTCACTTCAGTCACTTCATCAACATAATATTCTATGACCAATGGAAAATCACTACAGTATGGAGAGACTGGAGAATTTTTAAATTCACAAGGATAAATTTGGAAATAATCACCAAATTTTAATTGCGTTTTGAGTTGCGATTTACTGAAGACAATACTTCTACAGATTTTCCTATTCATAATAAAACACTTTGATTTCTTTCAATTTATTTCGAATATACCCAACAAACTAAAAAAACGCCACTTAGAACAACTAAAACACTGATAGACAATACCTAAAACAAACAAGTCAGCGGCTTTCTGGCTTAAAAAAATCACTCTAATTCTGTTTGAACTGAAACAGGAACAGGTGCCTGCATCTGATCAGCAGAAGAAGTAATATCCCGGTGGCTTCGATAAACTCAGCCACCTTGAGCAGTAACGGAGGCTGAGCCTGTCGAAGCCACCGGTAACAATGCCGGAGGCTGAGCTTGTCGAAGCCACCGGCATTCCGATTATCTTTGCTTCCGATGAAAAAATTCTTCGGTGTACTGAAGTATGTGGATGGTTACTGGCGTAATGCCGGCATGAATATCTTCTTCAACATTCTTTCGGTAATATTCAATTTGCTTTCGCTGCTTACGATTATGCCGCTGCTGGATCTTTTGTTTCAGGGTGGTGATGCGCGTTTGGCGGAAGTGGCGGCGGCAGGTGCACCTGAAATCACATCGCCCAAAAGCCTTGTGGCGCGTGTAAATTACGAGCTGGCCGAGTATATTACCCGTGCAGCCGATATGCCTGCGGCCAAAATGCAGGCGCTCATTTACATTTGTATTGCGGCAGTAATTTTCATTTTCTTTAAAAGCCTTTTCCGCTACCTGGCCATGTATTCGCTGGCCACCATCCGCAACGGCGTGGTGCGCGATTTGCGCAATAAAATGTACGACAAGGCCCTGCGCCTGCCGCTGAGCTATTACAGCAACGAACGCAAAGGCGACCTGATAAGCCGCATGACTGCAGACGTACAGGAAATTGAGTGGAGCATTATGAGTTCACTCGAAATGATTTTCCGCGAGCCTGTTACCATTATCGGCTTTCTTATTTACCTGATCTGGGCCAGCCCCGAACTTACCTTGTTTGTGCTGGCGGCCACGCCGGTGGTGGGCGGTTTGCTGGCTATTGTAGCCAAAAGTTTGCGAAAAACTTCGCACAAGGCAAAAGCCAAACTCGGACTGCTGCTTTCGCTTATGGAAGAAATGCTGGGCGGGCTGCGCATTATCAAAGGCTTTAACGCGGGTAAAAAAGTAGGCGATCGTTTCAAAAACGAAAATGACGAGTACACCCGCATCATGGTGCGTAATTACCGCCGCATTGATCTGGCTTCGCCGCTGAGCGAGTTTCTGATTGTGTGCGTAATGACCGTGATTATGTACTACGGCGGCCGCCTTGTGCTGTATGGCGATGGTACGCTGCCGGCAGCGCAGTTTTTCGGCTACGTGGTGGTGTTTTCGCAACTTATTACGCCGGTGCGGCAGTTTTCGCAGGCTTATAATAACGTGCAGAAAGGCCTTGCCTCGGCCGACCGTATAAACGCCGTGCTGGATGCCGAAGAAACCATCAGCGACCCGCCGCAGCCAGTTCCGTTGCAGGCTTTTGAACAAGCCATTGAGTACCGCAATGTATCGTTTGCCTACACGCGTGGCGATGACGGATATGCCCTGCGTAACATTGATTTAACAGTACAAAAAGGCAAAACTATTGCGCTGGTGGGGCAATCAGGATCAGGCAAAACCACACTGGCTGATCTGCTGCCGCGCTTCTACGATGTAACCGAAGGCGAAGTACTGATTGACGGCCAGAACATCCGCAATTTCCGCCTGCACGATTTGCGCGCACTCATGGGCATTGTATCGCAGGAGTCGATACTCTTTAACGATACGGTGTACAACAACATCGCCTTTGGTGTGGAAAATGCCACGCAGGAAGAGGTTGAAGCCGCCGCCCGTGTAGCCAATGCGCACGATTTTATTACCGCCATGCCCGATGGCTACCAGACCAACATTGGCGACAGAGGCAGCAAAATGTCGGGCGGGCAGCGGCAACGAATTGCCATTGCGCGCGCCGTACTCAAAAATCCGCCCCTGCTCATACTCGATGAGGCCACCTCGGCGCTTGATACAAGCTCGGAGCGGCTGGTGCAGGATGCCCTGAACAACCTGATGCGCAACCGCACCTCACTCATCATTGCGCACCGCCTGAGTACCATACAGCATGCAGATGAGATTGTGGTACTCCAACACGGAAAGATCATCGAGCGCGGCAGCCATGCACAACTTCTTGAACAACACGGAGCCTATAAAAAGCTCTACGACATGCAGGTTTTTGTATAAACTACCTGATGAACGGGTAAGAGCCGGGCTTTTTTTACTCGTCAGATGCCCGGCTTATGCGTATATTTGAATCATCAGTCATACACGACCCAACTAAAAAAAATGAAACATACCTTACTTTCTCTTTTTGCCGTTTCAGTACTCGGCACTTCAGCAATGGCTCAGATGCCCACCATGGATTTCGAATCATGGACCAGTCAGGCCGGCCCTCCGGCCTACAATGACCCGCAGGGCTGGGCAACTGTAAATATTTTGTCGAATGTATTACTTGGCGGCAACCCCATAACCGTGTTCCGCGAATCAAACAACCCGCACGGCGGCACCTATTGTATGCGCATTACCAGCGCAGCATTAACCAGTAACCCGGCTGTGGGCCAGATTCCTGATACTGTTGGCATTGCCCTTACCGGCACCATTACCCTTTTCCCTACTCAGGGCATTTTCCCCGGCTTTGCATACAGCGCACGTCCCGCCAGCATTTCGTCATATATGCGCTATGCACCTGCCGCAGCTGGTGACTCCTGCTTTTTCTTTGCCGCACTGACCCGCTGGAACGGCTCAGGACGCGACACCATTGGCGTAGCCGGAACCGTAATTAGTACTGCTGTATCCAACTGGACACTTTACAACATGCCTTTCTTTTACGATCCGGCTTTCCTCAATGTACAGCCCGATTCGTTTGTAATTGCATGTTCGGCAACAGATGATGAATACCCCAAAGTAAACAGCTCAATGTTTGTGGATGATATCAGCCTTACCGGCTGGGTGGGCATGAATGATCCGATGGTATTAAACGCCGTGAATGTATTCCCCAACCCGGCATCTGAGTTTACCACCATCCGCACAAACAATCCTGCCGCCCGCGAAGTAGTGGTTTTTGACATGACGGGCCGCGAAATTGCCCGTTATGCAATTGACAACGGCGAAGTGAATGCCGACGCCTGGAAAATGGCCGCCGGTGTATATAACTACACTATTCTCGACGAGAAAAAAGAAATATTGAGCCGTGGCAAATTCAATGTGAGCCACTAATTACTGTCTAAAAAAAACATAAACGCCTCACCGTCAAACCGGTGAGGCGTTTGTTTTTCCCCATAAATGAGGAGTTAACTGAGTCAGACTCCCAAAACTGGAACTAAAATTGTACTTGCCCCCGGGTGGTTTTTCCTAATTTTGTTCCGGCACACACTACATGAAAACACATTTTTTACCTCCTCTGCTTTTATTGTGGATTATTACATCGTGTAATGAACCTATTTCCAAGAATGAAAAACAGGTTACTGAGGATGACCCTGCACGTGTAACCGAGCTTGTGAAAAATTACCTCAGCGAACATGTAGCGGATTTTCCGGGAAGTGGTAATGTAAACATTGACGGAAACGCGGTAACCACACCGGGACTTATCAAAGAATTTTATCAGGCAAACGGGTTTGCTCCGGTATGGACAGCCTCGGGCACACTTACTCCTGCGGGAGATTCGTTGCGTGAGCTATTACTCAATGCTGAAGATTGGGGACTAATACCGGCTGACTATCATGCGCGACTGATTGATAGTCTGGCACGCACGGCTTACGACTCGGTGAAAGAAGATTACAGCATAAATAAACTTGCCCACAGTGAGATTCTGCTCACTGATGCCTTCTTCAATTTTGCGGTACATGTATCGGTAGGCCGTATGCAAAACGACTCGGCGGAAGAACGGCAGTGGCGTGCGGAAATTCTGGACACGAATTTAGTAGCCGTGCTTACTGACGCGCTGAAGCAAAAATCGCCTGCGGTTACGTTCAGGGCTATGGAGCCACAATATGCCGAATACAAAGCATTGCGCGCATTTATCCCCGGTTTTCGCAAGGAGTTTGAACGAAAAAACTGGGAAGTACTGCCAAAGATTGAAGAAGACACACTGGCTTTTCGGGAGGCGCTGGTGAAACGTCTTGTGGACGGACACGATCTCGATACTTCGCGAAACGGTTCCGACTCACTGGCGGTGGCCGGGGGCTTAAAATCATTTCAACGCCGGGTAGGTCTTGAACCCGATGGAAAAGCAGGCCGCAATACGGTACGCGCACTTAATGTAACTTATAAGGATCGTATCCGCCAAATGGCTGCCACACTCGAACGCTGGCGAATTGAACCCAAACGGGAAGAACGCTATGTATGGGTGAATATTCCCGAATTCAGAATGCACGTTATGGATGGCGATTCGATGATCATGGAATCGAGAATTGTGGTGGGCGCCCCAAAAACACAAACGCCTGAACTCGACAGCAAGATTAATCAGATGATTCTTTTCCCATACTGGCACGTGCCTTACAGTATTGCCGGAAAAGAAATTCTGCCCCATGTGAAACGAGACAGTACCTACTTGCGCAAAAACCGCTACGAAGTGCTTGACCGTTCGGGCAATATTGTAGATCCGAACACCGTAAACTGGAAAAAGTACAGCCAGAACAACCTGCCTTACAAATTTCGCCAGAAAACCGGCGACGATAACGCACTTGGTATTTTAAAGTTCAACTTCAACAACAAGCATGGTGTATATATGCACGACACCAACAGCAAAGGCTATTTCAACCGCGAAACACGCGCCCTGAGCCACGGCTGCATGCGCCTCGAAAACTATATGCAACTTGCATACTATCTTATCCGTGAAGACAGTGTGAAAATGCCAAGCGATACATTCGATGTATATATGAAATCAGGAAAACAACGCACGCTTGCCGTACGCAAACCCATTCCTATTCACGTGCGCTATTTTACCTGTATTCCAAACAGTGAAGGACGAATAATACTATACACGGATATTTACGACCGGGATAAACGTATGATCCGCACACTGTACGGTGAAAAAACAGAAGACAAAAAAGAAGTCGCTGCAAAAAAGAAGTAAGCTGAGTCAGATTAATCCTGTTACGCACTATTCACTCAATTATCCTGCACACAACTCAACTGCGGCCGCCAGTTACTCATTGGGCTTAGGCTAACGATTTTCATGGATATAGATTTGTTGCCGTTAAGTGGTCTTTGAACGTTCGTCCACCTCTGCAACAACAAATCAAAAACAATTTATCCCATGAAAACTACACGTCTTCTGGCTGCCTGTGCAGCTATACTTACAGGCTGTTCAGGCCTCTATGCCCAGGGCTGGCTTGGCCAGTCGGGAAACCGTCTGATTGCATATAATTCTACTCCGTCGCTCACACCGCTCACCGTGGGTATAGGTGTTTCATCGCCCACAGCCCTGTTTCACACCAACGGCACACTCCGCTTTGACGGACTTGGGTTAAACAATACGCTGACACGCGTGCTTGTAACGGATGCATCAGGTAATGTAGCTTATCGCGATGTATCCACACTCAGCTCAAACTCATGGCTGATTACAGGAAATACGGCCGGTGCTTCCGATTTCATTGGCACAAACAACCTGCAGGATTTTCGTTTCCGCACAAACGGTACGCAAAAAATGGTGCTCACTACCGGCGGCACACTGGGTATCAACATAACTGCGCCCTTTGCCTCGCGTCGTTTGCATTTGGCCGGTTCTACGCAATTTGATGTAAATGCTACCGGCGACGGAACCTGCCGATACCATATCAATCGCCCGGACAACAGTACGTATGAAGCATTTATTTCGTTCAACACAAACAACACCAATTACGACTGGATTATCGGTACAGACAATGATGGTACCGGCGACTGGGTGCAGGCATTCGTATCGAGTGTAAATGGCAGTTCGACGCGTTTAATTACCGCCCGCCGCGACGGACGGATGAGCATTGGATTTACTTATCCCTATCGTCCGCTTGCTACACTGGATGTAAATTGCGGACTGGTTAACGGTGCCGGTCTGACATTGGCCAAAAGCGGACTCCGTTTAGCTGATCTGCCCGCCGGCACAGGCCGTATTCTGGTAGTTGACGACAGCGGTTATGTGTACCGCAGCAACCAAACCGCCATTATGCCCAATGGTGATGGCTATAATCAGCTCGAATCACAACTTCGCACCACCCAGAATGAAGTAGAAAACCTCAAGGCCGAGCTTGCCGCCTTGCGCAGTAATACACAATCTGGTGCTTTACCTCAAAGCGGACAAGCACTGCTTTACCAAAATCAACCCAACCCGTTCAGCACTTCTACTGAAATACGCTACTTCCTGCCCGAACATACACAATCGGCAGAGTGCATTATTTACAGCATGGATGGCAAACAACTGAAACGGATTCCGATTCAGGGCACCGGAAATGGCAGCATCACCATTGAAGGCAATGAACTCTATGCCGGCATGTTCATTTACAGTCTTGTTGTTGATGGCAAAGAAACCGAAAGCCGTCGCATGATTCTCACTCGCTGATCAATACATGAACAGCCGGTAGCCATTCCGGCTGTTCTTTTTCAAAAAAGAGCCCCGGCCGCAAAAACTCATGGTTTTTATGTATCATAGCTGATGTAAATAAAGTTTTGAGAAACAGATATCCCATATTTACTCGCTTACGATTGCCGGTACTTCTGTATCCGGCAATATGGCTTTTATGCCATACGCTTCATGCCCAGCAGCCTGCATTTATTCAATACACGGTAAATGACGGACTTCCTTCGATGGAAGTGTATAAAGTGTTTGAAGATTCAAAAGGACTAATGTGGTTTTGCACTGATGTTGGAGTTTGCTCCTACAACGGGTATCGTTTCAGACATTTCACGTCTGAACAGGGTTTGCCAGACAACACCGTGATGAACATCAGGGAAGATCATCGGGGCCGCATCTGGTTTTATACCATTACAAGTCAGCTTTTTTACATTGAGAACGACAGTGTGCATACCATTGCGGCCAACAAGTGGATATTTAATAATATCGGAGTAGGTGTAATAAGTTCATTTACTATTACGGTAAATGATACAATTTACTGTGGCGTTAATTTCGGAAAGGGGATCATAAAAATTGTGCCCCCTTATTCGGAAAAAGATGTAAGCTGGATACCCTATGAAACTAAGTCCGACTTTTTTGTGTACGATGTGGGTACGGAAACACCTGTAGTGGGTTTTGGTGCGTTATACAAAATCAATACATCAAAATTATATCGGAATACGATACGTTTTTACAAGCATAACCAACCCGATCAGATTATTGAACTACCGGATTCAATTAACCACACACACATACGTGCTTGTAAAATTGCTCCTGATCATTACTTCATAGCCACTGTAAAAGCTGCGGCCGAAATAAAAAATAAATCACTCGTACAATACCAACCGCTTCCCTCATACTGCTCCTGTCTCTGTATCGATAAAAGCCGGAATGGCTGGCTTGGAATTTATGAGCACGGTGTGTACAGTCAGTTTTGCGGTAAAAAAAGCATTCCTGTTATTCCCGATTTTCTCAGCCCTTCCACAATTACCGATGTATGCATCGACCAAAGTCAGGGATTATGGTTTTCAACACTTGCAAATGGGGTGTATTATATTCCTTCACCTGCCTATAAAGCCTACACCGGACATCAGCAAAACGAAAACAGTTTCCCTCGGGCATTTTCATACGTTGGCGATACAAGTTTTTCGGCTTCTGTTTCAGGAAAAGAGTTAATTATTACGCATAGAGGAAAAGACGGAAATTATTCAAATGAAATTATTCCAAGTCCTGTTACCATCCTTGATATACTGGCTATTTCACCCGACACACTCATTATTGCCAGTACGCGATCGCAAATGCTCGTTTTAGGGAAAACACCCAGGTTTTATCCGATCCATGAATCGAAAAAAAGTGAATTCTATGCCTATTCCATTTCTTACTACAACAAAAAGGCCTATCTGGTAAACGGAAGCGCAATATTTAAGGTAAATCCGGCTACCCAGCTTGTAGAAGAATTGATCTGGACTCCAACGCGAACGAATAAAATTGTAATTGACAGCAATGGAATACTGTGGGCAGGTTGCATAAACGGCTTGTGGAAATACGAACAGGGAAAATGGGATTATCACGGCCAGAAAGATCCTTTACTAAAAAACAGAATTGACGATTTAGAATTCGACACTTCAGGGCATTTATGGATGGCGACCAAGGGCGGAGGTGTGCTCATCTATGACAGGGAAAAGGCAACCGCAATAACTACCGCCCACGGGCTGAGTAGTATGATTTGTCACGACATTTTTATGGCTGGACATGATTCGGTAATTGTAGCTACTCAAAATGGCATCAGTATAATTAGCAAAGCTGGGAAGCAATGGATAGTGAAACGTTTCGGAAAAGACAGCGGATTACCGCAAACAAAAGTACTGCGGGTGCGAAAAAAAGGCACGTTGATCTGGGGGATGAGTCACAACGGGTTATTTAGTTTTGAAGCAGGTGAAGCATCACGATACACTTCCGTTCCTCGTTTATATTTCGAACAAATCATTATAAACAATAAACCGATTAAGATGCAGAGCGGCACCACCGCTCTCAGTGCCAATGAAAATACAATTACCATTCACTTCTTTGGATTGAATTATCGCAATCCCGGTAACCTTACTTATTACTACAGATTAACCGGACTGAGCAGCAACTGGAGTCGCACAAACTCAACGTCCGTTCAGTTTATCTCGCTTCCACCGGGCAACTACTCATTTGAACTGATGGCTGAAAACACCGACGGGCAGCGAAGCCTGGAAAAAATCAGATTCAATTTTCACATTGCAGCACCATTTTGGCGCACCGGCTGGTTTATTTCCATTTGCATATTGCTCACGGTGGTCAGCATATTACTGCTGATTAAACTGCGCATTTCAAAAATTAATACACAAAACCAGATCAACCGTCGCATTATCACTTCCGAAATGACAGCCTTGCGCGCGCAGATGAACCCGCATTTCGTATTTAACGCCATTAATTCAATTCAGCACTACATTCTTCGCGACGATACCTCTTCGGCACATAAATCGCTTACCAAGTTTTCAAAACTAATTCGTAATGTACTTGATAATTCTAAACAGGAAACCATTACGCTTGAAAAAGAAACAGAAACGATAAGACTTTATCTTGAGCTTGAATCACTTCGTTTTTCGGAGGGTTTTGAATACAGTATTCAGATAGACGAAGGCATTGACCCGCAAATTACGTTCATTGCCCCCATGCTGATTCAGCCTTTTGCTGAAAACGCAATATGGCACGGATTGCTTCATAAACGCGACGGAGCTGGCAAACTCATAATCAGAGTAGAAAGAGTGGAGGACTTATTGCGGATATATATTGATGATAACGGGATTGGCCGAAAAGCCGCCGAGGAAATCCGTCAACTGTCGCCACGCCAACACAAACCTGTGGGTGTAAATAATACACTCGAACGAATCGAGCTGATACGTCTGCAATACAATAAAAACATAAGCGCCACCATCATCGACAAAACACATGACGATGGTACTCCGGCCGGAACAACTGTTATTCTGCAAATTCCTGAACTACACTAATACCCCTACACCATGCATGCAATTATAGTAGATGATGAAAAAACAGGCGCCGAAGCACTCTTGCTGCTTCTAAAAAAATATTGCCCGGAAATTCAGGTGCTTTCACTCATTCATCATGCACCGGATGCGGCAGCCGAAATACGCCGGTTAAAACCCGATATTCTTTTCCTGGATATCGAGATGCCGTTTCTGAATGGATTCGAAGTCATTAAGCATGTGCAGGACATGAATTTTGCACTCATCTTTACCACGGCCTGGGATCACTATGCGCTTCAGGCTGTGAGGCACAGCGCCATCGACTACCTGCTGAAACCCATAGATCCTGAAGATCTTGTGGCTTCGGTGGATAAAGCCTCGAAACGTAATCATCTGCATTTCCGCACGGCAATTGAAACACTCACCGCCGAACTCAAATCGCCTTCTCAGGTAAAACGCCTTGCCATTCCCAATCAGGACAGTATTGTGTTTGTGGACTGGTCTCAAATTATTTACCTCGAGGCGGACTCCAACTACACACACATCTATACCACATCAGGAAAAAAGCACACCGTTTCGCGTACGTTAAAAGAGTATGACGAACAGCTTGACACCAATCAGTTTTTCAGAGTTCACAATACATTCCTCATCAACCTCAGCCATGTAGAGAAATACATCAAAGGCGACGGAGGTTATGTGCTGATGAGCAATGGCAACAGTATTGATGTGGCGCGAAGAAAGAAAAACGAATTACTTCAACTGCTTACCGGACAAGCCTCAACAGACCGGTCAAAAATATAACACTGTACTCGAACAGATTTCCGGACCGACTGCAATAATGTGCATTCTCTACTTTGGCATATTTCCTTCCCACTTATCCATAATCACACCCTCACGGATGGGACGGAATGCCGTGCGTCTGTTGCGCTGGTGAGCCGACTCCTGCTCGTCTTTAGTAGGAAGTTTGTTGATATCAGCTTCAGTAATGAGTGGCTGCTTTTCGCCATAACCTTTGGCAACAAGTCTGTCGGCTGAAACCCCTTTAGAGATAAGATAGTCCACACAACTTTTTGCACGATCCTGTGAAAGGCGTTCGTTGTATTTATCGCTGCCCCGCGCATCCGTATGCGAACTGATCTCCACACTGATGTTGTCGTTCAGCTCAAGAAACTTAGCCAGATCGTCGAGAATTTTCTGCGACTCGGGCCTTAATGTGGCTCTGTCGAAATCGTACTCGATACCGGGAATTACAATTTCACCGGCAGGAATAGGTGTGAGGAAGAAATCATGTTCGAACTGCCTGCTGTCTGTAAGACCTACCGTTGAAATATTGGTGGCATCGCCAAAAAATTTATTTTTCTGGGCTTTGATATAAAGTTCCTGATTCAGCGAAAGCGAAGTTTCGTAATAACCGGCTGAGTCGGTAATGATATAAAAGGTTTCCTGATCGCCGCGTATGTCTTTAAACGTAAGCAGCGCATTACCGATAGGTTCATTGGTTTCCACATTATACACATGGCCTTTGAGACTGAACACCAACGGTTCGTTCTGAAACTGATAGGCGCGGTAACAATAACCATTTCCGGCAGGCCCGCAGGTTGAACACTTTTCACGGTCGGATGAAAAATAGCCTTCCTGCTGCAAACGATCAAGCACAAAATAAGCATCATCGCGCGAGGAATTGAACGGCGCATCAAGATTACGCGGCTGGCTCCAGGTAGAATCGTCGGTGTTGAAAGATGTTTTTACAATATCAAAACCGCCAAAGCCACCCATTCCGTTTGAACTGTAAAACAGCGTACCTGAGGTAAAGTGAAAAAACGGTGTAATCTCATCACCAGCTGTGTTAATGAGTGCCCCCATATTTACCGGATTCGAGGCGTTACCGTTTTCATCTATCTGCACCGACCAGATATCAAGCCCACCGAAACCGCCTTCACGGTCGGAAGCAAAATATAATGTGGTGCCATCGTTAGACATACACGGATGCATGGCACGGGTGCCGGGTGTATTTACCGAGGCATTTAACTTCAAAGGAGCCAGCCATTCTTCGCCCACACTCCGGCTGAGAAAGATCGCACATTCCTGTCCGTTTTCACTCCAGCGGGTAAAAAACAGATGTTGCAAACCAAACGACACACTTGCAGCCCCTTCGTTTACCGGCGTATTGAGCACGCCGAGATTTGTTTTCATCTGCTGCGGCGGAAGCCATAAACCGTTTACCCGTGTAGCCAGATACACATCGGTGGTGTAGGCTTCAAGTCCCGGATTATTTTTCGCATCCGCACTTACGTTACCAATACGCCCGCTGGTAAACAACAACTGATCAGAGTTGCTGTAATACGTAGCTGCAAAAGCAGTTGTTCCGGCATTAATTACTGAATCAAGCAGCCACGTACGTACTGCTTTTTTCACGTGAGTAGAATCAAGTGCAAAAAGACAGCCGTTGATGTTGCGTGTTACTTTTTCCACACGCGCATCGCCCTGAGGGAGGGTAGCGAGATACGTTTCAAATTGTTTCGAAGCATCATCGTACTTTGCATTGTTCATGAGCGCAACACCATACCAGTAGCGCACTTCCGAAAAACGATCATCAGGAATCTGTGCGGCCAGCGCATACCATAACTCCGCATTATCATAATCATGCAGCAAACGGTAACATTCGGCAATGCGATGTGTGACATAGCGCGTACGCGGATCGTTCCCCTGCACGGGTGGAAGCTTTTTTGACGTAGTATCTGTCTTTTGCGAAGCCTTGTTCAACGCAGCTGAATCAACTGTTTTTCGGGGCGGAACGTAAGGCCTGCATTCATACGGTGTAACCAGATCACGATCGCTGCCGGGCATAAAGGTTACTACATGCTGATAACAGGTGAGCGCCAGTTTGTAATCTTTTTTCAGAAAAGCCTGATCGCCAAACTCCATCCAGTCGCGGCGGCTCTGCGCCGAAACGGAAGCTGCACACAAAAACGCGAAACAAAAAAACAAAAAACGTTTCATCACAGTCGGGGGCAGTTAGGTGGAACCACAGGCGATTTACGTTTGGCTACATAAACCACAGAAAATTCAATACCGCCACGATTGTTGGATGCCGGTTTTAGCGTGGATACATTTACATCATAACTGATCCGGTAGGTATATTCACCGTGCTTGAGTCCGAGTTCGAAAATAAATGCATCGCGGGTGCGGAAAGTGGGACCGGCAATTACGTATGAATCACTGTTTGGCAAGTAAATATTGGCAAGCAGGCCAAGCACCATTTCCCGGTTATTGAGTTGCCACATCGAAAGGAAACGAGGCTGCAGCGTAAGACGTTCATTTATTCCCACTCGTCCGCCGGCATGCAACACATAGCGTATCGGCAATCGCGTAGTCATTCCAAAAAACGATTCATTCGGCCTGTTCAGATGAAAAGCTGAAAAGCCGACAAACGGATTGAACCGGCTACGTTCACGGGCAAAGTAATACAACGCACCGGCACTCACATCAAGCAGATATTGCTGTTCATTCCCCGCAAACATTTCACCACTTGGCAAACTTTGATCGAAACTTCCCCCGTTAGCCATCGTGTACTGATTGTTCCATGTAAGCTTACCGAAATTCACACTCTTCTGCGTAAAACCGGCATTCATGCCAAATGCCACGTGATGCTCATTGGCATCATCAAGCTGCAAATCATACGCAGCCGAAGCATTTAAACTCAGCACATTGAAATTGCCAACACCTGCACGGTTATTCATCAGCTGCACACCCACTCCGTAGCGGCGTATCGGTTTATCCCATGCCAATGCCGCCGTTTGAAATGGCCGTGTAGCAACTGCCGTCCATTGATTCCGGTAATTGGCATGGATGCGGAAACGCCCGTCAAACATACCCGTCATGGCCGGATTGAGATAAATTTTCGCCGCATCATAATGCGTGAGGTGAAAATCCTGCGCACGCAAATTGTGTGCACCACACAGCACAACACAAATCAACATTGCGCCGCTCAGTCTGAATGTAGTTAGCCTTTTCTTCATCAGCGCAAAAGTGTTACATCGCCCGAAAGGAAATAATCGCGCCCGTCGGGTGTGGTGGCCCGCACTGTATATACGTACACGCCCACAGCCTGCGGTATGCCCTCGCGCGTGCCATCCCACGACACAACCTGTGAGGTGGTGATGTAAATCAGTTCGCCCCAGTTATTATATATGCGTACTTCGAGATTCGTAAACGGCCCACCGAAAACCTGAAACACATCATTCTGTCCGTCGCCGTTGGGCGAGAAACCACTGGGTACATCGGGCGGTGTACTAATGATGTAATCCACAAGTGCGGTATCGGTGCAGCCATTCGTATCTGCCACCACTAATGAAACCGTGTAAGTGCCCGGATTCTGCCATGCATGTGAAGGATGCTGCACAATTGAAGCTGCTGTAGAATCGCCCCAGTTCCATAGCCAGCTTACAATGTTGTTGTACGACTGATCGGTGAACTGGATTTGCTGTGTGGTATTTCCAAATCCGTAGGGCGTGGAGGTAAACTGTGCCGTGGGGGAAGGATAAATATCAACCGGCGCCGTTACTGTATCGCGGCAACCGAAGTTAGAAACGGCAATAAGGCTCACCGTATAAGTGCCCGAAGCATTATAATAATGCAACGGCTGTTGCTGGGTCGATGAATTGTTATCACCAAACAACCATTGCCAGCCGGTCACGCTACCGGTATCCACAGTTGACAGGTCGTTGAAAACCGTACCGTCTTTCAAACAGAAACCGGAAGTACTGAATAACGCCTGCGGATAAGGATATACAAACACCTGCTGCACTTCGGTATCCGGACAACCATTTGCCGATATGGTGGTGAGCGAAACCGAGTAATAACCACCGGCCGGATAGAGATGTTGGGGAGATGCAAGCGACGAACTGTCTGCCGCGCCCGAAAGCGTATCGCCAAAGTTCCACAGCCAGCTTACAATAGGCGTAACTGAAGTGCTCTGGTCGGTAAAGTTCATTGCCACGTCAGGACAAATGCTGGTGTGGCTGAATGAGCTGTTGGGTGCGGGAATAATAATCACAATTACCGTATCACGCTGCTGGCGGCAACCACCGTTGTTCAGTGTATTAAAAATAAGCGCCACCTGTCCGTTGGCAAGATCGCCGGGGCCCGGAAGATAGGTGGTAACAAGTGTTGTATCGCCGCCGGGGAAACTGCCGTCGCCGGTGGTTGTCCAGTAGCCGCTGCCCGTGCCGCTTGCCGCAATTACAGGGAAAGGCAGCTTACTGCAGGCTGTATCGGGTACAGTGAATGTGATTGAAGGAGTGGCTGTAAATGTAATCAGTACACTGTCGCTCACAGGCAGGCAGTTTCCGTTGCCGGTGGTGCTGAGGTAAATAACCACACTGCCGGCATTGCGGTCGGCCTGACTGGGGAAGTAATCGGTGCAAAGCTGGTTGGGTGTGCTGAACGTACCGCTGCCAGTGGTTGACCATACACCGCCGGTGGCAAGGCTTATTGTGGCGCACACACTTACATAAGGCGTATCCACGCACACGGTAATATCAATTCCGGCGTTTGCCGTGGGCGCAGGGCCGAAGCTGATGCGCACCGAATCATAATCATGCGTACAAAGTGTGGGGCCGGTAGTTTGCAGCACAAGTACCGCATAACCCGAATCGAGTTCGGTTTGAGTGGGCTGATAGGTAGAATTGAGTACGGAGGCCGAAGGCGTAAATGTACCTGCCCCCAGCCATATTCCCCCTGTAGCATTTAACACCGAACCACCAAGCCCTACTCCTGCATTGTTGTAGCAGGCCACCGTATCAGATCCGGCAAGGGCAATAGGCGGTGCCAGCACATCAATAATATAAGGCACAGTATCCTGACAGCCCAGAGAATTGGTAGCGGTATGCAGCACGGTGTATGTACCGCTCGACTGGAAAATGTGTACCGGATTTTGCACCGTACTCTGGTTCCCGTCGCCAAAATCCCACCAATAACCGGTAATGCTGGCGTTTCCGCTTGTTGACGAACTATCAGTAAAGCTCACGGCATCACCCACACATACGCTGTCGGTTCCAGGAATGATATACGCAGTTACGGTTGAAAATTCGACCTGCCGGAAAACAGTATCGGCACATGGTGTATTGGGATTAATTACCAGCATTACATTGTAAGGACCAATGCCGGGATAAGTGTAGGCGGGTTCGAAAGCGAAAGATGTATCGGTAGTAACGGTGGTATCGCCAAAATCCCAGAACCATGTAGAGGCATTACCGGTACTTTGGTTATCAAACTGAATCGTGTTGTTGTTGCTCAAGCAAGCCTGTGCAGGCTGGCCGATGATGGGTTGCGCAATGGGCGGACAAAACACCACATTGAACTGAAAGTCGCGCACAATTTCACCAATTTTCACACCATTGCGATATTCTTCACAACGAATACCGGCCACAAACTGTCCGATAAAAGGAGGCGAGCCGCTCAGGAAACCCGTTTGCGGATCAAGTGTAAGTGGTGCGCCGCCGGTTGGATTGGTTACTCCAAAGCCGGGAAGAAAAACCACTGTGGGAAATACACACTGTCCGTTAACAAACGTCGGCGGATCATCTTCGTAGGGATTATAAAACGAATACACAAGCGAATCGCCGTCGGGATCTGTAGCTGAATAGTCGAAATCAATAGGCTGCTGTGCACACACAAAAACCGGCGGCGGCTGCACCCAAGTGGGCGAACTGTTTGTGATAACCTGTGCATTGTTGGGAATGTAGGTGTACCACGCAGTACCAAGATTTGTAATGGGACTGGAGTTGACATTTACCAGTGTGTAGTTACGGCAGCAATATTGCACAAACAAGTGATAACCGCCCGGTTGGGGCGGCAGCCAGTTTACCACACGTGTGTAAATTGCTTCTTCGAGGCATAGTCCGGGATCGGCGGCACAGGAATCAATAGCCGGATTCACCACACTTGAAGAAGTGAAATTCATGGTAATATCCCGATCCGGCGAAAATGAATTGCCTGCAGTATCGCGCACTTCTACCCGCACACTGCCCGGAAAAGCAGAGTTACCTGGCAAACAGTCGCGATACATTTTTAGCGTAATCCGGTAAGTGGAGCCGCCCAAATGCTCGTAAGTAAGTGATGCGCCCACCACGTGTGTAGCCTTTACACTGAAAGGCAACAGCAGCAGCAGCAGCAGCAGGGGTAGCAGTTTTTTCAACAAATCAGGGTTTTAGTATGAAAATGCTAATATAGGCAAAACAAAAATTGACGCAAATTTCAACCATGTAATCTATACACAGCCTGCATTTCACAACTTTATTCGTGCATATTTATACCTGTTTATCAGTATTTGCAGCAATAAAAACGGTTATTGGGCCTGTGTGGAAAGACGGAAACAGAAATAACCACCGTAATTGCAGAATGATAAATGCACGTAGTAATTCCCGTCGGGCAGTGTCGAAAAATTGAGTACCGGGCGGCCATGCAGGGCGCGCAAATGTTCGGCATCAGCAAGATACAATGGCTTTACCTGCCCGAGATTCTGCATAAGTCTGGTGTAATTTGCTTCAGTGAAAACACTCACACGCGTTTCTCTTTTCACTTTCGGGAAAAACACAAGCAAATGATCGCCAAACTTATTTCGTTTCAGGTCAACCGGCTGCACATCAAAACGCGAGGGTTCGGAAAGATTGATAAGTTCGGCAGGAATTTCAATGCGGAACTCCGCTTTTTTTTCACGGAACAGGAGCCATCCGAACCAGCCCAGAACCAACGCCAGCAGCGCAACTCCGATAAGCACAAAGATTCGCGTTGATTTCATTCCGTCTTAATTTGCTATCAACTAAATTAGCAAAAAACATATATATATGAAATTACCTGCGCTTGTTATTGCTGTTTTTAGTGTGCTTTATCTGCCAGCACAGATTCAAGTGGCCAGCGAAAAAAACAGCCCCGATTACAGGCATCAGGCATATTACGGTGCCCGTTTTTTGCTGGAAGATAAAACGGGATATTATCTCTTCGCCAACAACAATGCAGCCCTTTCTTACCAGCACCTCAACCGTGAGCTTGAAATAGACCGGGAAGAAATTATTACCAATGCCTATAAACGTACCGGCGGACGTAAGCCAATGACTGCTTTTTGCAATCAAGACGAAATCATCGAACTCTCCTACGACGTTCAAACTCCGGGAAACATCATTAATTATTTTGCACAGAAAATAGATTTACACACACTGAAGCCCAAGGGCGATGCCAAACTGCTTTACTCTGTTTCCGATTACAGCAGTTCCGATCTGGTTAGTGCTGATGGAACCAACATCCGTGAATTCGATTTCACCTGTTCCGGGCGGGGTTTCTGTCTGGTCAATTACAAACCCGACTCATTCTCATTGCGCAATAACCTGCTGCGTTATGAATTGTATTTTTGTGATAGCTCACTCAACGTTACTGCCCGTCGGGTTATTCAGCTCGATCAGGGTTATATGCTCCACGAAGTCACCCATTTCCAAAGCAGTAAGGCATTACTTAAATGGCGCAAACGAATCAATCCCAAACGCGAACCTGACCTGATGGTGCTTGTTTCGGCCACAGAACCGGGTTTGCGTTACCTGCGCCCCGATTTACAAGGCAAGGAAGTAAACAATTTTTATGTGCAGGAACTCCAGGAGGGCGAACTTGCTGTAAGCGGCTATTATACCGATCCGCAAACAAAGGCCACACTAGGAATGTTTCTGTTTCTCTATCAGCCAGCCGATCTGAAACTGATCCGCAGCGCTTTATACCCAATTGATATACGGTTTCATTATGCCGGTGCAACACCCGAGCAGCGTGCCAAACGCCAGTTCCAGCACCAGATCACTCACCTGTATGAAGCCGACAGCGGACGGATTGTATTGATCGGCGAATTCCGCAGCTATGAACAAGCCGTGAGTACCCTGCGCACCCAAAACCAACAGGGGAAAAACGCAACCTTTACACAACAAGACAATTGGAGCACGGCTAATCCGGAAAGCAAAATACAACAGCACGCAAGAGAACGCAATATGCCTGCCACAAGAGTCTCACGCGGGGTGGTTCGTAACGGCAATGATCAATACATCCACGGTGCCAGTTATGCCTACTGCATAGACAGCGATGGTTCCCTGAAATGGACTAACCTGATTCCGGTTAATCAAACTGCTGGTTTCGGCGAAAGTGAATTCATTTCGGTGGCATATACCTTCCACAACAATGCACTCTACCTCGTGTACAACGACCAGATCGACGGACACATCAAATCAACCATTACCAGCAGCACGATTATAGAAGGCTCATGCCAGCAAACCCTCGTTCGCATCGGCATCAACGGCGAAATACGAAAGGAAGAACTCAGCCAGCAAATCAAACGTCAGCGCCTCATCCCCGGCTCATCACACCAAACCAGCGAAGGTATTTTACTTGTGAACGGCACTCCGGCTGAATATAATTTCCTGTTACTGCGATTTTGATATGTGGTTCAACGCGGGGAATTCGCGACCGGACGCAATGCCCCCAATATATGCAGGTTGCAGATTTCTTGTATTTTTGATAGCGAAAACCCAACCGCTATGCTTCGAAAATACCCCGTCTTTTTGCTGTTTGCAATGATTCCGCTGCTGGCGCACGCACAACTCAATGTGCAATGGGTTGGCCGATACACCACAGCCGGCAACAATACCGACCGCGCCCGCGCAATGGTACTCGACGCAAACGGTAACACCTGTATGACCGGCACCAGCTGGAACGGAAGCAATTTTGATATTGTCACCACCAAGTTTGATACCGACGGCAATTTGCTCTGGACAGTTACATTTAATGGTGCTGCAAATGATTTTGATGAGGCACGCGCTATTGCGCTTGATACCGCAGGAAATATTATTGTAACCGGCACCACTGCCACTACTGTTACCAATTACGACATTGCCGTTATCAAATACAATGCTTCGGGTGTATTGCTTTGGGATACTATTTACAATGGGCCGGGCAACAATTACGACGAGCCGCTTGACGTAATTACAAGCCGATCGGGGAATATTTACATTACCGGCGGCAGCGATGGTTCGGGCACTGGTTCTGATGTAGTGACCATTGCCTACACACCTGGCGGCACGCAGCTTTGGGCCACACGCTACACCGGTGGTGGTGCTAATATTGATGCCGGAAAAGCGATAACACTTGACACTACCGGGAACGTGTATGTAACCGGAACCACCCGTACCAGCAGCGTTAATAATCAGGATATTATTACACTTAAATACAACAGCGCCGGTGTGCAGCAGTGGTTTCAACGCCTCAACGGGCCGGGCAGTGTATATGACGAAGGCACCGATATTGTGGTAAACGACACCGGCCGTGTGTTTGTGTGCGGCTACGTTCGCGCACTTACAGGTATTACCAACTACGATTACATTACACTTTCTTATTCTACAACCGGCACCCTGCTCTGGCAACAAAGCTTTAACGCCGCCGGAAACGAAAACGACCGCGCCAATAAAATTGCGCTCACGCCTTACGGAAAAGTTGTGGTTACCGGACGCTCACTGGGCAGTGCCGCTACTGCCGAAGACTGCACCACCATTATGTATGATGCCGCCACCGGCACACCGCAATGGACACGTACATACGACGGAGGAATTATCAACTACGATGATGGCCGCAACCTGCTTTGCGACAACCTGGGCAATGTGTTTGTAACCGGCTACTCGTTTACAGCCGGACAAAACCACAACTACCTGCTGCTTGAGTACGACAGCCTCGGCAACCAGATGCTGCTTGAACGCTGGAACGGTTCGGGCAACAATTCCGATCAGGCATACAGCATTGGCTACGATACGCTGGGCAGTGTGTACCTCGGTGGCATGAGTCGCGGAGCGGGCACGGGCGAGGATTACGCCGTGGTGAAATTCTGCCGCCTCGAGGCCGATGCGGGTATTGATACTTCTGTTTGTCTCGGCGCATCGGTACAGTTGCAGGCGGCATCGTCGTTTGGCGGTATCGACAGTGTGTGGTGGGTTCCCGCAGCCGGACTCAGCAATCCGAACATTGTCAATCCAATAGCCACACCCTCGTCCAGCACCTGCTACACGGTGTTCATCCGCAATGTATATGGCTGCATCAATGCCGATACGGTATGCATCACCCTGTATCCGCTTCCCGGCCCGGCCATTACTTCAAGCGGCCCCCTCAGCATCTGCCTCGGCGATTCAGTTTCACTTACCGCTCAGGACACCATCGGTGGCCCCATTGCCTACCTCTGGAACACCGGCGATACCACTCAAACCATCACCACCGATACTTCGGGCACATTCATCGTAACCATTACCAACGCCAACACCTGCAGCAGTCAGAGCCAGGCCACGGTGAACGTAAATGCACTGCCCAACGTTTCGGCCGGAAATGATGTGGGCTTTTGCGCCAGCACCACTGTTACACTTTGTGCCACCGGCGCATTGGATTATGCGTGGACACCCGCTTTCGGACTCAGCGACACCACCATTGCCTGCCCTGTGGCCGGCCCCACACAAAGCACCACCTACATTGTGTATGGCACTGATGCCAACGGCTGCGTAAACAGCGATACAGTTAATATTTCGCTTTATCCGTTTACACCTGTGCCCGTAATTTCGCAAAATGTAGCCGTGCTTACTTCTACTCCGGCAGCCACATACCAGTGGTATTTCAATGGCAATCCCATTGCCGGAGCCACGCAGCAGAGCTACACACCCACACAAAACGGCAGCTACTATGTGGTAATTACCGACACCAACGGCTGCAGTTCATTCTCTTCCACATTCACACTGGCCGATGTGGGCATAACCACAGCAAATGCAGAAACGTGGATGCAGCTTTATCCCAACCCCAACAACGGAAATTTTGCGCTGCACACCACACTTGAAGGCAAAGAAGCCGAGTTACTTATCACTTCTGCCGACGGGCGTTTGCTGCATCAGCAGGTAATTCCGGCCGGCAGCAGCACACCGCTTAACATTGAACTGCCGCAGGCCGATGCAGGTGTGTATCTGCTTACACTGCGTGCGGGCGACGGCAGTGTGAAGTACGGACGGTTTGTGATTTCGCGGTGAGAGAATGATAGCATTGTTGGAAAGTATATCTCTGATCTGAGATTCTAGTCTTTTTTAATGATGAAATGATTTATAGCATATTACTTTACTCTCTCAGTAAAGTATGTATGAACGTATTTTGGCAAATATGTCCCGGGCATATCTTTGCTCTCGAAGAAAATTGTATCTGAATTTTTCTTTTGGGTTCTTCTAAATTTCTTCAATTCCATTCCATTTTTGGGTTTTATCTTTTTCAGATAGAGTGTATCGAAATTACACCTATCAAGATAGGCGACGAAACAACGTGACTGAACATCTAAACAAAAGGAATCGATTTCTTTACAGCTATCCAATACAACTAATAAAGTATCCCTATCTTCAAGCAAATAACCAATAACATCGTTATTGCTAATTATAACCGGTAATACGTTATCTACTTGCCGGGTCTCTTGATTACATGACAAAAACAAGAGAAAAAGCGGGAGAAATTGAAATCTCATGATTACTCAGGCTTAAACAAAAACAATAGCAATGTACCTGTTTGTCAATAATTGAGCAAGTTCATATTTCTGAAAATCAAATCCAGAACCGCTACTACAGACACAATACACACATTCAATTAACAACTCATGAAAACTATTTTCTTGATTCTATTTATCCTTGTTCTAACTCCACTTATCGGACAAAACCATACGGACACTTCGGGATTGAAACAAGGGATCTGGATAATAAATTACACCTGTGACTCATCATTCGATGGCTTAAATACTTTAAGAATTTATTCTTATGTAAATGACACATTACATGGAAACTATCTTGTGTATTCCAATAATTATAAACTACTTTACCAGACTACATACTCAAAAGGAAAAGTTTTCGGGGCCGAGATTTATTATACACACAATGGGAAACTGCTACGCACGCAGGTCCATCCATCAGACTCCACATACGTACTGACAGATTTTTTCGGGCGAGGTCGTCCATACAAAATAGCTACCTACACGTTAAACAATGAACTTCACGGTAGTGCAACCAATTATCGCCGGTCGGGAAGAATAAAGAGTCTCACATACTATGAAAATGACATACAAATGGGCAGTACATTGTATTTTCGCAGAAACGGCAGGCTAAAGCTGAAATAACAGCTAATTCAAGCAAATAATATTGTATTCAACACGCACACATGAACATCATCGGCATCATTCCCGCGCGCTACGGCTCTACCCGCTTCGAAGGCAAGCCACTTACCGATATTGGTGGTAAAACCATGATTCGCCGCGTAACCGAGCAGGCGATGAAAGCGCAGAAACTGGCTGCTGTGGCTGTAGCCACCGATGATGCACGTATTGCCGACGAAGTGCGCAGCTTTGGCGGTACTGTGGTAATGACTTCGGCCGATCATCTGAACGGTACGAGCCGCTGCGCGGAGGCTGCCGAATTGCTGGGCGGACAATGGGATGCCGTAATTAATATTCAGGGCGATGAACCGTTTATTCATCCGGGGCAGATTGATTTGCTGGCGGGTCTGTTTGATGAGCCGGAAACCGAAATCGGTACGCTGGTGAAAAAGCTGCATGATCTTGCCGACCTCGACAATGCGAACATCATTAAAGTAGTGCTTGATGAAGCCAAACGCGGCATGTATTTCAGCCGTTCGCCCATTCCGCACCTGCGCGGCGTGGAGGCCGGGGCGCGGCTTGAAAAACACACGTTTTACAAACACATCGGCATTTACGGCTACCGGATGCATGTGCTGCGGCAATTAGTAAAACTTGCGCCCACACCGCTCGAAATGGCAGAATCACTTGAGCAGCTCCGCTGGCGCGAAAACGGTTTCAGCATCCGCACCGCACTTACCGATCTTGAAACTATTTCAGTTGATGTGCCGACGGATATTGACAAACTCCGCGCCGCAGGTTTAATCTGACATCCACATGCTGCCACATGCTGCGGAAAGTTTTGGTGGCCAAAGGTGACAACCCGAAGCTGCGGAAAGTTTTAGTCGCCAAAGGTGACAACCCGAGGCTGCGGAAAGTTTTAGTCGCCAAAGGTGACAACCCGAGGCTGCGGAAAGTTTTAGTCGCCAAAGGCGACAAACTTTCCGCTCATTTTAAGCAAGTCTCCAGACTTGCGAGAACGCCTCCCGATGCTGTCATCTGCCCTCATTCAGAAAAAAACACAACTCTAACCTGCTTGTTATTAACCTGTTAATATCCAACCCAAAAAAACAAGAGTGCCCGATTTTTTTCTTTGGCTACTTTTGAACAACAGAATATGGAAAATCAGGTAAACGTAGCGCATTACATCAGCGAACTGCTGTTCCTCCACGATTGTGTGGTGGTTCCCGGGTTTGGCGGTTTTGTGTGTACGTATGCCCCGGCCCGTATTCATCCGGCGCAGCACACCTTTCATCCGCCCTCCAAGCAGCTGGTGTTTAACCGCCACCTGCAGCAGAACGACGGTTTGTTGGCACACGCCATTGCTTCTGCAGTGCCGTGCAGCTTTGCCGAGGCCATGCAGGCTATTGAGGCGTTTGCCAACGACACCTCTGCAGCGCTGAAAGCGGGTAAAAACGTGCATCTGCACCACATCGGCCGCCTCAGCTTAGATCCTGAGCGAAACATCCGTTTTGAGGCCGACGAGGATGTGAATTTCCTCATCGAATCGTTTGGTCTGGGCACCTTCCAGAGCATGCCGGTGCTGCGCGAAACCGTGGCTGAGCAGCCTGCCGTCCAAACTGAGCCCGTGCGCCCGCTGCCCCCGCGCGAAAACAAAGTAAAAGCCGACGAGCGTCCGCCCGTTACGGCCCGCCCGCTGGTAACCCGCCGCCGCGCCATTGCGGCTGCTATAATTGTTCCGCTTGCTGCGCTGGCCATCTGGCTGCCCATGCAGCGGCTTAATAATGTGCAGCTGGCCGGCTTTAACTGGAGCGGCAACACGGCTACCGGTAAATACCTGCCGGTAAACTGGTTTAAGCAAATTCAGCCCGTCACCGATTCCTTTCCCATTCCGCCCGATCTGCGCGGCGATACATCAGGCAATCTGCACATTACCCTCGAAAACGGACAGCCTTTGCCGGTAAGTCGCCACGTGGCCGCGCCGGAATCAACCCGTGTAGAAAGGCCGCAGCAGCCGCAAGCCGCACCGCAGGCAGTTCAGTCAGGCACGTTTTACGTAATCGGCGGCGCATTCAGCGTACCCGCCAATGCCGAAAATTACCGCAAACTCTTAGAGTCGAAAGGTTATCCCACCACACTGCTGCAAAACGTAAAGGGCACGCTCACCCACATCAGCATTGCCAGCTTCACCTCGCGCGAAGAAGCCGAGCGTTTTATGCGCACCATTCAGGACTCTGTGGCAGGTGCGTGGATTTTGAAGCGGTAAATTCCAGGTATATTAAATTGAACAGGCCAGAAGCAGAGCCGCAATATTCCTGAATGCGGAAACGACGCTCATGTATTGGGAAATCGGGAATTTTATCAATCGAAATCTCAAAGAAAACAACCGTACCGAATACGGAAGCCAGATTCTTGCGACACTGTCGCAAGAACTGAAACAACACCGGTTCATTCGATCTTTTTCGCTGTGCATCCGCAGTGGTTAATATTAATTCGCACCCAACTCACGTATTTGCATTTTGGCGAAGTTTCTTCCATAGGTAAATGATTAGCCATGCCACAGATATTGCAACGGCAATATCACCCAGAAAGCCGGATGGCTTAAAGCCAAACTTGCTGTAACAGTCTATGCATTTCCCCTCAAAGTGGTTATAAAAGACGAATGGAAACCCAAACTCATCCAAGCCATCATAAGCAGCTTCACACTTCATTGTAAGCAGCGTACTTATTAGCCAAACTAGAATTGCAGCGATAAATGTTTGTGTAAACGTTTTCATCTTACAATTTCCTGAATTACGGATAAATCTCAATCACCGCCCCCGTTTTCACCGCCACATACAACTCCTGCATTTCTTCATTCGTAACCGCAATGCAGCCAGCTGTCCAGTCCATCCAGCGGTGAAATTTACCAATGTAACCACGTCCGTTTTTAAGTCCGTGTATTTTCACATCGCCACCGGGCGATTTGCCTTGTTTGCGGGCTGCGGCACGGTCTGCGGCGTTGGGGTAAGAGATGCCGAGGTTTTTATAGTGCGAACTGTTGGGGTTGCGGTCGTTTATGGTGTAGCGGCCTTCGGGCGTGCGCTTGTCGCCTTCTTCCTGTTTGTCGCCACGGGTGTTTCGGCCAATGGCTACGGTGTAGGTTTTGAGCAGCTGGTTGCCCTGATACGCACGCATTTCATGCGTGGATTTAAAGACCACCAGCCTGTCGATTACAGCGCCTTCGGGTAATTTCTTTTCGGGGAAAAAGTAATACGCCGCAGCAGCAAGCAACACAGCAAGTACGCTGAGTGAAAAATACTTTGCAATACGTTTTATCTTTTTCACCGCTACTCTTTTACCAGTGTGCGCGAAATTTTGCCGCTGTCTGTGTGCAATGAAATTACATAAAATCCACTATCGAGCGGGCTAAAGTCGATTTGCTGCGAAAACGTATCCTGCACGGCACCAAAACTGCGGCTCATTACCACACGTCCGCGTGCATCGGTAATTTCGAGCAAAAGAGTTTGTGTGTGTAAACCTGTAGCCTGCACGTGCAGCAAGCCTTGCGCCGGATTGGGGAAAACAGAAAGCGTGTAAGCTGTACCGCTTTCGTGAAGGCCTACGGTAAATGTAACAAGCACAGTATCGCTGGCCGTGCAGCCGTTGCTGTCGGTCACCATTACCCAATAACTGCCACTGGTATTGGCGTTTATGGATGATGTGGTTTGCGACGTGCTCCACACATAGGTTGAAAAACCGGCAGCAGCACTGAGCAGCGCGGGCGGATTGACCTGGGTAATGTTTGGGCCGAGGCTCAGCGCAGGATTGGCATTTACGGCCACATACACGCTGTCGCCATTTACACAACCGTTGCTGTCGGTGGCAGTAAGTACATACGAATTACTTTGCAGCGGCAAAAAAGGCTGGCCGTTTGCCACATTGTTGTTCCACACATACACTGCCGCGCCCGCCGCTGTAAGTACCAGCGAATCGCCCGCGCAAAGCTGAGCCGAAGGCTGTGCTGCAATGCTGAGCACCGGCAGCTGATTAACCTGAACAACTGCCTGCACAGCAGCACTGCAACCATTGGTATCGGTGCCGGTGAGCGTGTAAAGCTGAGTAAATGCCGGCACAAACGGCACACTGTCGGTTATATTGTTGCTCCAACTATAAAATGCCGCGCCATTGCCGTTAAGCATCACCGTATCGCCTGCGCAAACAGTATCAGCTGTAGCCGTGAAACTCACGGCCGGAAGCGGATTCACAGTAATATATGCCGTATCAGCAGCCACGCAGCCGTTTGAATCGGTGCCGGTTAGAATGTATTCGCCACCAGCTTCCGGGAAAAAGGGCACATTATTAAAGATGCCGCCGCTCCATACAAACGTGGCAGCACCTGTTCCGCTGAGTACAAGCGTATCGCCCGCGCATACTGTATCGGCCGTAGCCGTAAAACCCACTATCGGCAAGCTGTTCACCACCAATACGGCAGTATCGGTATTTACGCAACCATTCAGATCAGCCCCGGAAACAATATATATATTTGAACTTTGTGCCACTACCGGCACGTTATTCAGTATGTTGTTTGTCCACAAATAAAAATTCCCTCCCAAACCCGAAAAGGCAATCGTATCACCTATGCAAACTGTATCATTGGGCCATATGGTGTGCGAAATAACCGGAAGCGGATTTACAGTAACAGCAATTGAAGCTGTATCTGTACACCCATTCCCATCAGATCCGGTAACCATATAATTTCCTGATGTTTGCGGAATAAACCCGACACCATTCTGCACATTGTTTGTCCATAAATAATTCAGTGCCCCTAATCCATTTAAAGTGAGTGTACTTCCCGTGCATACCGATGCCGAAGGAGATGCCATAATACTTACAACCGGAAGCGGATTTACAGTTACCGCCACTATCTGCGTATCCGCACAACCCACATTGTTTGTGGCAATTAATTGATAAGTATTGGTTGATGAAGGTGTAAACGGCACGTTATTAATCACACTGTTGTTCCACACCGTACTTACGGCATTGGTTGCGGAAAGCGTTACGGCTGTTCCCGCACACACCACAGCCGAAGGCCAAACCTGCACGTTTACCGAAAACGATGAAAGAAACGGTGTAATAATTACCTGTCCGTTTCCGGTGCGCACCGCAGCTGTGTTACTTTGATTTGTGCCTCCGTTGTACGAACCGCCGCCGCCACCGCCTGCACGACAACTGTTGCCTTCGCCGCCGCCGCCGCCCGAGTAACCGCCGCCGCCGCCATTGCCGCACACCGCGCCGCCGCCACCGCCAAAACCACCATCGCCCTGCCCGGGCGAACCGAAATTTACCGAACCGGTGCCGCCAGTAAACAGCGGCCAGCTTAAACCGCCCGTGCAGCCGGTGCCGTAAATTGAATTTTGTCCGGCACTAAGCCAGCCTGCACCGCCCGAACCGGTGCCCGAAGCGCCGTTGCCAAAGCCTCCGTTGCCGTTGCTTCCTCCCAGCGCCGAAGCCGCACCGTTGCCCTGCGTACCCGCAGCAGCTACTACAGCGGCAATTCCGTCGCGGCAGGGTTGCGGCCAGTTGCCGTTTCCGCCACCGCCGCCGCCGGCCGCCAGCAGCAGGGTACGTGATGGCCCGTTGCTTTTCCACACAAACGAACCGCCGCCGCCGCCCGCCGAAGCACCCGCGCCACCGCAACTATTTACCGTGCCCTGCTGTCCGGCTACGATATAAATGGTATCGCCGGGCAGTACCTGAAAACGCCCTTTTACGCGCGCACCGGCGCCGCCGTTGGTGTTTCCGCCCTGTGCGCCAAAAGCTTCAATATCGAGCTGGGTTACACAGGCCGGCACCACATAATGCTGCACAGCGCCAATGCGGCCGGTGCCGGTGGCGTTGAACGTGAGTACGGGAAGCTGCGCAAAGGCCGCAGTGCTGGAAAGCAGGACGAAAGAAAGGAGTCGTTTCTTCATCGCTGTTGTGGTTTGTTAAGGTACAAGCCGCAACGCAGGGGAACTGCTGCTTTGGGGTAAATGTAGAAAGATATTCCTGTGTGCACGAAACGACTTGTGAATAATAGGTAACGAATGAGTTAATTCACGGTTTTCCGGTAAGCGGCTGTATATTTGCCGGTATGTCGAAAACGACACTCAGACTATCGCAGTTGCAGGATCTTGTTCGAGGGGCGCTGGAAGAAGCGTTCAGAGGACAGAGCTGGTGGGTGCTGGCCGAGCTGGAAGACATAAACGATCAGGGCAGCCGCATTTTCTTTACGCTTATTGAAAAAGGCAGTACCCACGCGCCGCTGGCCCGTTTGGGCGGTGCGGTGCTTTCGTCGGAGGCGCTGTTGCTGTTCCGCAATTTCGAAGACATTACCGGAAAACTGATAAAAGACCTGACCGGCCAGCAGGTGCTGATACGTGTAACGGTTACGATGCACCGCACGGCTGGCTTGCGGCTGAATGTGCTGGACATTGATCACCAGTTTATGCTGGGGCAGCTTGAGCGGCAGCGGCAGGAAACCTACAAACAGCTGGCTGCAAAGCCGGGCATACAACTGGTTGAAGGCCGCTGGCACACGCCCAACAAGGCACTGGCGCTGCCCGATGTGATACAGCATATTGCCGTAATTACGTCATCAACCGCAGCCGGCTACGAAGATTTTGTACACAAGCTGCACGGCGATGCATCGGGGATGGGCTTTTGGACAGAAGGTTTTTTTGCACAGGTGCAGGGCGAGGGTGCGGCCGAATCAATGCGGCAACAGCTGCTGGCGGTGTACGAGCGCCATAAACAATACCCCTTTGATGCCGTGGTGCTGATACGCGGCGGCGGTGCGCAGAGCGATTTGCTGCCGTTCGACAGTTTGACGCTGGCGTGGCCGGTGGCAAAGTTTCCGGTGCCGGTAATTACAGGCATTGGTCACCAGCGCAACGAAAGCATTACCGACACCATGGCGCACACCGCGCTGAAAACGCCAACCGAAGCTGCGCAGTTTATTCTTTCGCATAACCTGGCGTTTGAAGCGGCGGTGCAGCAGGCCTATGCGCATATCATACATCGCAGCAACAGCTTGCTGGCGTTGCACCGGCTGCATCTCGAAAAAACATCGGCCACACTGGCCGGGGGCATCAGTGCATTGCTGAATGTGCAGCGTGTGCAGCTTTCGCGCGCGGAAGCAGTTGTTCACAGCGGTACACGCGGCACGCTGCGCAATGCGCCGGCAGAACTGATGCAGTTAAAACAACGAATTGTTTCCGGCGCATTGCGCAGCGCCCAGAACAACCGCCACGCACTTGAACAATGTGCGCAGAAAATTGTGCAGCGCGCCCCGTTCAATGTACAAAAGCAGCACCATCATCTGGCCCTGCTGGCACAACGCATCGAACTGCTGCATCCGGCCAACGTGCTCAGACGTGGCTACGCTTATGTAACGCGTGCCGAAAAAATTCTGACCTCCGCGCAGCAAATTCAGCCCAACGACGAAATCATAATACATTTCGCCAGTGGCATTGTAACCACACATGTTAAATCCGTATCACCCGATGAGTGAACCACTGACCTACACCGCCGCTTTACATGAGCTTAACGAAATAGCGCGCGCCATCGACAACGAAACCATTCCGCTCGATGAGCTTTCGGCCAAGGTGAAAAGAGCGTCGGAACTGATCGACTTCTGCAAAAAACGCCTCCATGCCACTGAAGAAGAAGTGAAAAAAATTCTGGGCGACATGGAAGAACAGGCATAATACAAAACCGCACGCCAAATGAGTACCAAACCAACTACACCCGACGCCTACGTGGCCGCCCTGCCTGCCGACAGGAGAGACATTATTCAGGCCATGCGCGAAACCGTGCTGAAAAACATACCGAAAGGCTTTGAAGAAACCATAAGCTACGGCATGATTGGATACGTGGTGCCGCACAGCCTGTACCCGGCCGGCTATCATTGCGACCCCAAACTGCCACTGCCTTTTATCAGCATTGCCTCACAAAAAAGCCATATCGGATTTTATCACATGGGCATTTATGCCGATCAATCACTCCTTGACTGGTTTATCGCCGAGTGGCCGAAATATTCGGTGAAAAAACTTGACATGGGTAAATCATGTATCCGCTTCAAAAAAGCCGAAGATATACCCCTTGATCTGCTTGCTGCGCTGGTAAAAAAAATGAAACCCAAAGACTGGATTACATGCTATGAAAAGGGATTGAAAAAATAGTCCTGTTCTTTTCTGTGCATAAAACAGAATTTCATTTTTACCCGGCGTAAAATCCAGGTTGTTTATTTGCGTTTTTTCACATCGTGTAGCCGTATTTTAGCGCACACACCATAACCGTTATGCAAGAAAAAAATCAGACCGGATTTTACGCGATGCGGCAGTTTCTTTTATTTATTTTTCTGATTGTATTTACTCAAAGTCCTGCCCAGCAAAAAAAAGATTCGCTCTGGAAATGCTGGACGAATAAGTTGCTTGCCGATACAACGCGTCTGAAAGCACTCAATGAATATATCTACGACTATCATATATTAAAACAAACCGATTCAATTCTTGCGCTACTCAAAATACATAATGATTATGCGTTAAAAACAGGCAACAAAAAAGAACAGGCGTCCAATCTTTCCATGCTGGGCACCTATTATAACAATAAGAATAAATCATTAATTGCCAGAAGTTATTACAGAAAAAGCCTCGGTATTAATCGAAGCATAAATAATCAGAACGGTATTGCGGCAAACTACAATCAGATAGGTTTAGCCTACTTTTCAGAGGAACAATATGATTCTTCTATTTATTATTACTTCAATGCACTTAAGTTATTTGAACAGCAAAAAAACATAAACAAACAGGCCGCAGTGTATAATAACCTCGGATCAATTTATAGTGTGTTGTACGACACTTTGCAGGAACTTAATTGCTATGAAAAGGCGTATGCAATAACAATGAAATCGGGTAATGTACGTAACCAGATTATCACAGCAATAAACCTGGCTATGTGTGAAGTGAAGATTAAGGAGCGATGGGATTCTGTTCCGGTTCGTATTAACCGTCATCTTGAACAGTGCAGGAAAGCCGGCTATAAAGACCTTGAAATCAGAATGCTTGCTTCACTTGCCGATATCTACCTGTATTATAAAGATTATGAAAAATCGCTCTACTATCGCCAGGAAACAGGACGGCATGCACATGAAGCCAAAGACAGTATGGGCATCTGCAACTACTATTATCATTTGGCCCGGTTGTATTATTTTCAAAAGCAGTATGCTCCGGTACCTGAGTTGTTGAAAAAATCGATAGGCATAGCTGAGCGAAACGCTTTCTTACGAATGAAAAAAATAGGTGCCATTTTTCTTTCTGACGTGTATTATGAAACCGGACGCTTTGAAGAGGCACTTAAGTATTACAAGTTATACATACAAGCCAAAGACAGTATGCAAAGCAGCCTGACAGAGAAAATAATATTCAGGGAGCAAACAAAATATGAGTATGAGAAAAAAATGCTGGAAGAGAAGGTGATAAATGACAAAGCCGTATTTGAATTAAAGACACAAACGGCAAAACTGGAATATCAGAAAACATTATGGATAATTCTTTCAATAGGTGTAATACTCATTCTTGGCATTTCATTCATTTTCTACCGCAACAATACTCATCAAAAACAAATTATTGCCACCCAGAAACACAATCTCACCAAACAAAAACTTCTCGTCAGCCAGATCAATCCGCACTTTATCTTTAACTCACTCAATGCCATTCAGAATTATATTTTCAAGGAAAATGTATTTACTGCCGGCGACTATCTCTCACGGTTTGCAAAGCTGATGCGCATGATTCTTGATTTTTCACGTCAGGATTATATCACTGTCAGCGAAGAGGTTAATTTTCTTGAATCGTATCTTGAGCTTCAGAGCCTTAGATTCGGAAACAGCTTTGCTTACCAGATAAGCACCGATCCTGATCTTGATGCCGATTCTGCCACTATTCCGCCACTGCTGGGGCAGCCCTTTTTGGAAAATGCCGTGGAGCATGGCATGAAGAACCTTAACGGGAAATACGGAAAAATAAGCGTGCATATTTATTTAGAATCTGACATGTTGGTTTACGAAATTCAAGATAACGGCCACGGCCTGCTTGCTCAACATGCGGCAAATAAACCAGCCTCTCAACACAAATCACTTGCCACACAAATTACACGCGAACGGCTTGAAGCTTACACAACTACTCAGGCCGCATACCACATACATATTACCGATAAAGCGCAGGCGGGATATCCCGAAACCGGCGTGTTGGTAAAATTATCTCTCCCCTGCAAATTTAAGTAACACGAACAATGAAAGCAGTAATTATTGATGACGAACCAAACAACATCGAATTATTAACCACTCTTATTGAACGATTTGCGCCTCAGGTAGAATTAACCGGTACAGCTACCGGGGTAACCGAAGGCTATACTCTGCTCCGAAAAACAAATCCTTCACTTGTTTTTCTTGATGTGGAAATGAAAGATGGCTCCGGTTTCGATTTGCTCAAACTTGTACCTCAAATGCCGCTCCGCGTAATTTTTGTAACGGCACACGAGCACTATGCACTGCAGGCATTCCATTACAGTGCTACTGACTATCTGCTTAAACCGGTTTCACCGACTGATCTGCTTGCTGCCATAAGAAAAGCCGAACTGGCTGTAAGCCACGATGAACTGATGCTGCAAATGAACACGCTGCTCGCAAACATGAATGAGCCCGACGAAAAAAGCAAAAAAATAGTACTCAAAACCATGGAGCGCGTGTACATCACCACTGTTGATGATATTGTACGCCTCGAATCAGACGGAAATTATACCACCGTGCATTTAAATGATGGCAGCAAGGTACTCGTATCAAAACTGCTGAAAGATTTTGAACTCATTCTTAAAGACCTGCACAATTTCTTCCGTACACACCAGTCGCACATTATCAACCTCGACTATTTCTTCTGCTACGAAAAAGCTGAATCGACTGTGATACTGAAAGATAAATCGTTTGTACCGCTGGCTGTACGCAAAAAAGATCAGTTATTCAGACTTCTGAATATGGAATAACCACGTACTGGTTTATTAGTAGCCCTTTCAAAACGAATTTACACCAGTACCATACAATTACACATAATTACCTTACGAATTTACATCTGGAGATAAAATGGGTTTCGATCAGAATAAGTTTGCGGGCAATAAACCAACCTGCTATGATATCAAAAATCAAAAAGACTACAATTGCCGCCACCACAGGGGCAATCGTTTTAATCAGCACTCAAACACTGTTTGCACAAAACTTAATTCTAAATTATGGATTTAATGCCGGTACTGTTGTAAGTAATCAGGCTCAGGTAAATAGAGCTACTAACTGGGAACAGGGATGTGGACGAAGTTATCTGGGTTCAACACAATCATACTTTTTTACAAACTCTGCCGATCTGATCGACGATAACTCTACAAGTGCCAGTTATGACGAACCTTATCCTAATGGTCCTTCTCATACAATAACATCACAAGACGGCGATGGAAGATTTGTAGCTTTTAGCGGACGCGCGCAGTCTGACCCCACAATTTATCCTTATCTCACACATCCGGCAAGCACTTACGGCGAATCAGTAAAAGGTTCTCTGACAGCGCCACTGAATAGCTGCCTGTATAAAGTTTCTTTCTGGGCAGCAGGTAAAATCCATACAAATGCCACCACTCTCAACAATAATCTTGTAGTACAGGCCGTACTGCGCAAAGGCTCAGATTGCAATGCTGAAAAAATCATTTTCACTACTCCTATTATTACCAGCCTCGACTGGCAATACTATGAGGGGACATTTGCACTAAGCGCATCAGAAATTAGTTTTGGTTACGATAAAATTGAATTTCGTATTCCTCTACTCCCTCTAGGAAGTGTTGGTTCCACATGGGCTTTGGTTGATAATACCAGCCTTACTCAGTTATCGGTAACCCGCCCTGATGTGCTGGTTTCACGTAACTACTGCCAGGGCTCTCCGGTAACAGTTAGCGGATCATTCGTTGCAATAGCCACAAACCACGTATGGAAAATCGAAGAATCGGATGTGGCCGGTGTGGTAGTTCCTGGTGGTTATTCTTATACCAGTGCAACTATTAACGGCACTCCCGGCCCATACACGTTCCCGGCAAGCAGCAACCTGCCTTGCAACAGGTATTATAAAATTTCGCTTTCACTCAATTCGCCCTGCGGAAGTTTTTCAGGTACACAAGTAATTTACTATCGTTGCCAACCCACACCCGTTATCAGTTCGTCAGAACCGAACCCGCTTTGCTTTGGCGAAACAACAACGCTTTCGGTAAACTACTCACCCGTTCCTTTGCAAACATCGGTAGTTTGGAGTACAGGAGCAACCACATCTTCTATCTCCGTAAATCCTCCCGCAAACCAAACCTTTTCAGTTACAGTAACTGATCGCGGCTGCTCGGCCAGCACATCTTACACCGTAACCCGCAGCAACACCAACAACCCCGGATTTACACTCACCGCCAGCGCCACAGCCGGCAACCCGTACTTTACCGCCAGTGCTACTCCGCTTATTAACCCTGGTGCAAACGGCATAAACTACTACTGGGATATTGTAGAAATCGACCCGTCCACAGGCAACGAAATCGCCAACACCAAGGTATATAACCCGCAGTGCTGGTGGAATGCAGCAGGTACTACCAGCTTCCAGAACTACAATTACCTTACCTCTTATACATCAGCAAACAATGGCTACAGCAACCCTGCCAACTTTGGCTGCAGCGCCACTGCCGGACGTTTTGAAAGCAATCATACCTACCGTGTAACCCGCGCTACATGGACAGCCACCTGCCCGTGGACAGCAGAAGTACAACTGATGATGCTTTGCCCTACTTGCCGTACCAACGGAGCACCCGAACTGGTAGTCACAAACCTGGGTGTGTTTGATGCAACCAACCTGCCCGAGAATATGAATTACCTGCGTTCGGTACTGGATAACGGTGCACAAAACCAAGTGCTGCCTTCCGTAAGCATCGCACCCAATCCTTCGCTCGGACTCTTCACACTCAGCAACCTGAGCGGTGCATCCACGCAAGTAGAGGTTTACAACCTCAGCGGACAGTTAATTCACAGCAGCCTTACAACCGAAAAGGCACTGCAACTTGATCTTACCGCTCAACCTGCCGGCCTATACCTATGCCGCATCACAGCCAACGGCCACACCGAAACACGCCGTATGGTAATTGAGTAACGAGTGAAGCACATCCCGCTTTCATGCACCGGCCTCTGTTTTTCAAAAAACAGAGGCCGGACTTCTATCATCATTACAGAAGCTGCTTTTTACACATAAAAGGCAGAAGTCATACCAACGTATATCAAGCAGGCCATGCACACATCATCACACCACATATCCCCGTAAGGGTGCGACGCTCGCGCCCCAACGAAAATCAAAACCACAGATTCCCGTAAGGGCGCGACGCTCGCGCCCCAAGACACGATCCCACGACACAGCCCATAGAAATATCCCCCCCCCAGCATATCTATCCCCAAAAACACCCACGCATCCCCACACCGGGCGCGAACATCGCGCCCCAACGGAAATCAAAACCACAGATCCCCGTAAGGGCGCGACGCTCGCGCCCCAAGACACAGCCCCACTACACGATCCCAAGACACGATCCCACGACACAGCCCCACGACACAGCCCCACGACACAGCCCCACGACACAGCCCAGCGATACAGCCCAGCGACACAGCCCAGCGATACAGCCCCCCCCTACCCACGACCAAACCGGGCCACATACAACTCTCGCCCCAGCACCGCAAACACCACCCCATACTCCAAAAACACAACCCACAAACTCTCATCCACCCCATCAACCCCGTAAGCCGAATAACTCACCCACACCATCACCGCCCAAACCAAACCAAACCACCATCTCCCAATCACCCCCCACAACAACACCGGCACCACATACCACGGATGCACAATAGCAGCGCACGCATAATACATAAACAAAGCCAGTGCAGCCCTGCGCGCTAACACAGCTACCCCATCATCCTGCGCCTTGCGCAAAGCAAGCACGGCAATACCGAGCAGGCTCAGCAGCAATAACACCGGACCAGCTACAGCAATAATGTTATAGCCTTTTACCGCAAAGCCCGCTTCGCGTACCAGATAATACAAGCTGGCATTGAACTCAAACTTGCGGAAGTACAAATCAATACTGCTCAGCAGGTGCGGCACAAAGCCGCCGGCCAGCAGTGGCACAAAACACAAAGCTGCCACGCCACATGCCACAAGCGCATACTGCAGTGTGCGGCGTGTGCCAAGCAACCGCCACAGCAGCGGCAACAGTAGCAGCGGAAGCAGCTTGGCGGCAATACCCAAACCAAAAAGTACGGCCGATAAATAAAAGCGGCTGTTCAAATAATACATTGCCGCCACGCAAAAGAAAACCACCAGCGCCTCCGCATGCAGATTGCCCGTAAGCTCAATTATCACCAGCGGATTGAGCGCATACAGCAACGTATTGCGCACAGGTATATTCATTCGCACCAGCAGGCGTGGCAGCAGCATTAGCGTACCCGCCTCAGCCAGCAGTTGCAACACACGCAGCACAAGCACGCTACCATACACACTCTGCGGCGATAGCTTGGCCGCCAGCCAGAACGTGGCCTGCGCCACCGGCGGATATACCGTAAAATATTCAGGCGAATTAAGCTGCCCGTACAGTTCACACGTAAGCCCGGCGGCTTTACCGGCTGCCGTGTGCAGCACATCGCGCGGCAGCAGGGCAAAAGGCTCGTGACCTGCCGCAAGCAGGCGGCCGTCCCACACAAAGCGGTAAAAATCATCACTCAGGTTGGGCAGCATAAACAGCAGCAGCAGCCGCAGTACAAATGCAGCCCCCAGCAGCTGCGGCACTTCTTCTTCGCGCGTGTGGCGGTAAATAAACCACGCCAGTGCCGTACAGCTAAAGGCAAGCGTAAGCAGCTGCAATGTCGCTGTGCGCGGCGTAAGGTAGCCCAAAGCCGCTATACCCGTGGCAAGCAGCGCAAGCAATACATTGCGCACACGGTATGCGGCGGCTTCGTTCACCAGTATTTAAAAATCGTGGTTATTATCTTGTAGCCTGCCAGTATCGTGCCTTTCACCGTACCGCTTATTTTCGAAAAACCAATACGGCGGCGGTACGTCACAGGCACTTCGGCTGTTTTCATTTTCAGCTTGGCGGCCTTAAGCTGCATTTCCACCGTCCAGCCATAAGTAGTATCGCGCATCGCAATTTGTAAAAGCGCCGCATACTTCACCGCCCTGAACGGGCCCAGATCCGTGTAGCGCACACCATACAGCCAGCGCATAAGCGTGGTGGCAAGCCAGTTGCCAAACACCTGCTGCGGGGTCATCGAACCTTTTTCGCGGTTGCCCAGCGCGCGCGAACCGATCACCAAATCAACCCCTTCATTCAACACAGGCGCTATCAGCAACGGCAATTCTTCCGGACGGTCCGAATAATCGGCATCCACAAACACCACAATATCGGGCTTCACCGCCTGCTGCGCAATCCACGCCATACCGCACAGGCAGGCAAATCCGTAACCCTGATTAGTTTCGTCCAGCACAACAGCTCCGGCAGCGGCTGCGTTCTCACGCGTGGCATCGTTCGAATTGTTGTTAACCACAATAATGTGGCGCAGCATAGCACGCGGCAGCGCATTCACCACTTTGCCTACCGAGTTTTCTTCGTTATAGGCCGGAATAATTACGTCAATTATGGGCGATGTGTTCATTGGCCTCAGATACGAATATACAGTGTTGCAGGATGTGAAAAAAAGAGAATAAGAAGCAAAACCTGTGGTTGCAGCAAATAACCACCTGTCCCGCCATCCGCTATACGCCGGCAGCATACAGCCCGGAATACATTTTACAGCCGGGGTGCCGCTGCTGTCGGGGCTACAGAAATAACTTCCGTGTTCCATAACACCACCTGCTCCCCCGCCCCCCGCCTGGTGAACACGCTCGCAGCATCATCCCGTAAAAAAACACCCGCATCATGCCTCAAACATCAGCTGGCAGCGGCGTTGCAACTTTTTGCCAAACACCGCAGCCGGAGTAACGCTCGTAGCGTTTAAGACCTCGCAGAGTTGCTTAACTTTATACAATGAAATCGCTGCTGATTGTGCTTTTGCTTCCGGCCGTACTGCTTTTGTGCGCCGCACCCTCGTGCAGCGAACCGGCAGCCGCTACAGCTGCCATGCCCACAGCAGCCACCGTGCGCGACTCTGCACTTGTGGCCGGCTTTGGTTTCGAGGCACCGCCACAACCGGCCGACTCATCCGTATTTGCGGCCATGCGGCGTTGCGGCGGCAACTGGGTTGCACTTATACCCTACGCCTTTGTACCCGCCGGCAAAACCGAAATCTGGTTCAATCACCCGCGCCAGTGGTGGGGCGAACGCAGCGACGGCATCATCGCCTGCACACAATTGGCCCGGCAGCAGCAGCAGCGCATCATGCTCAAACCGCAGCTCTGGCTTGGCGGCGGCCAGTTCACCGGCACCTTCACATTTAGCGACACAGCCTTCTGGCATGCCTTCGAGCTCAACTACGCGCGCTACATCCTGCACTACGCACGCCTGGCTGATTCGCTGCACATCGAACTCTTTTGCATCGGCACCGAAATGGCTGCTTTCGTAAAAGCACGGCCCGCCTACTGGCAGCAACTCATTCAGCAGGTGCGCAGCGTATATAAAGGCAAACTCACCTACGCCGAAAACTGGGACAGCTGGGCACAATTTCCACACTGGCCGCTGCTCGACTATATTGGTGTGGATGCATACTTTCCGCTCAGCAACGCGCAAACACCAGCCGTTCCCGAATTAGTGGCCGCGTGGAAACCTTATCAGAATGCCCTGCAAACGGCCAGCGAAAAAACGGGAAAACCCATACTCTTTACCGAATTCGGATACCGCAGCTGCCACCACGCCGCACAGCAACCCTGGCTTGCCGATACCGATTCGCCTGTAAACCTTGCCGCACAGGAAAACTGCTACGAGGCATTGTTGCGTACATTTGTACCACACAACTGGTTTGCCGGCGGCTTCGTGTGGAAATGGCATGCCAGCCAGCAGGCAGGCGGCATACACAACAACGATTTTACTCCGCAAAACAAACCGGCACTCAAACGCATCGCCACATGGTACGCGCACTAATGTTTTTCGCCTCTTTTCTCTCTCTTTTCACCTCGTGCAGCGCACAGGTAAGCAGCGGCAGCTACAACGCCATGCTCAAAACACTGCTCAGCCACAGCGTTCCCGAAATCACCGTCGATTCACTCGAAAAATGCGTAGGCAGTGTTACCCTGCTCGATGCCCGCGAAACCGCCGAATTCAATGTGAGCCACATCGCAAACGCCCGCCACGTGGGTTACGATAAGTTCAACATGCAAACCGTGGCCGGCATCGCCAAAGACCGGCACATTGTAGTGTACTGCTCCGTAGGCTACCGCAGCGAAAAGATTAGCGAAAAACTCAAAGCCGCCGGCTATACGCATGTATCTAACCTCTACGGTGGCATTTTCGAATGGGTAAACCAGGGCAACAATGTGGTTGACAACAGCGGTAAGCCTACTGCAAAAGTGCATGCCTACAGCAAAACCTGGGGTGTTTGGCTTACGAGCGGAGAAAAAGTGTATAAGTAAATTATCTGCGATTCTGGCTCACCGAGTAATAAAACACCGCACCGAATCCTCCCGCAAGCATTACATGAAACGGCAGCAAACCATAATCGCCAAGCCGGATGCCGGTAATAATACCATATATAAAATACAGCATCAGTAAAGCCTCTGCCAGCACCAGCGGCGTAAACGCATTGCGCACATACACATTCCCCGCCCAGCCATCGGCATCCGTATTTATGTTGAATTTAGGCGTGCGTACAAAAGGCGTTTTACGCCCTGCATAACCTTCAATCACAGCCACTGCATTGTGCAGCGAAAGCCCCATCGACACGGATAAAAAAAGCGGAAAGCTGCACAAAAAATGCCACACACCTTTGCCCTGTGCTTTATAATAATTCCGGCTCGATACATAGTACAAACCGCCAAGCACCACAAAACTCAGCAGAAACAACGTTGCCACCATAAACAAGGCATTGAGGGCGGGAAAATGTTGCTTCGCGAATAATAACGGCACACTCGTAAGTGAGGTTATAACCACACTTATAAAAACTGCACTATTCAGTAAATGCAATATACCATGCCATTTTTCACCAAACGAAAAACGCGACCGGAGCACATTTCCGATATGTTTCCGGGCTACTTCTGCGCCGCCTTTTGTCCAGCGATATTGCTGTGATTTGAGCGCACTCATTACCGGCGGCAATTCAGCCGGTGAAACTACGTCTTCGAGATACACAAACTTCCAGCTCTTCAATTGGGCGCGGTAACTCAGGTCAAGATCTTCGGTAAGTGTATCAGCTTCCCAGTTGCCGGCATCAAGTATGGTTTTTTTGCGCCAGATTCCGGCTGTGCCATTGAAATTGATAAAACCGCCCATGTTCCGGCCTACCTGCTCTACGGTAAAATGCGCATCCAGCGCAAAAGCCTGCAGGCGGGTAAGCATACTGTAATTGCGGTTAATATGTCCCCAGCGTGTTTGTACCATGCCGGTTTGCGGGTCGGCGAAATAGGGGATCGTTTTTTCGAGAAAATCTTCACCCGGCACAAAATCGGCATCAAAAATGGCCACAAACTCCCCTTTCGCTGTTTCCAGACCGTATTTCAGCGCACCGGCTTTAAACCCTTCGCGGTTGCTGCGGCGCAGGTGTACAATGTCCACACCTTTCATTTTCCATTCAGCCGCTTTCGCTGCAATTATGGCCGTAGTTTCGTCGGTCGAATCGTCGAGCACCTGTATTTCCAGCAGTTGTTGCGGATAGCGTATGCGGCACACGGCATCAATAAGCCGTTCAGCCACATACTGCTCATTATACACCGGAAGCTGAATGGTCACGTGCGGTCTCAGCGTTTCATCGCGCAGGTAAACGTCTTCGGGCCTGCGTTTGTGCAGATAACGCCAGAGCAGCTGTGCCTGCGAAATGCTGTATAAACTCACAAACAACAACCCCAGGCCATACATGCACACACAGGCCAGCAAAAACACATCAGTCAATGTATTGCTCATTGCCGCAAAGATCAGGATAATCCGTTCAGCTTTATACCGTCGTTACCAATACTGATCGGATTGTCGTTTATGCGGCCTTCTTCGGGTCCGTTTTCGAGTTTGAGTACGCCGCGCGGACAAACCGCTGCACATATTCCGCAACCTACACACGATGCACGTACAATATTCTGGCCTTTCTGCGCGTAGGCCCGCACATCAATTCCCATTTCACAATAGGTTGAGCAATTGCCGCAGGAAATGCATTGCCCGCCATTGGTGGTAATACGGAAACGCGATTTAAAGCGCTGAATAATGCCCATGTAACCTGCAAGCGGACAACCAAAGCGGCACCACACGCGGCTTCCAAGCACCGGATAAAATCCCACACCAATTACGCCCGAAAAAGCTGCACCAATAAAAAACGCATACGGCTGCTGGAAATACGTGTAAATACTCAGCCCGAAAATTTCCGATTTGCCGGAAAAATAACCGTAAAGCGTGGCCGCTGTCATAATCACTACCAGCGCAAGCACACCGTGTATCATCCAGCGTTCAAACTTCCATGCAGAAACTTTTTTCGATGAAAGCTGACGGAACGGATCGCCTGCCGTTTCGGCCAGTCCGCCGCAACCACACACCCACGAGCAGTACCAGCGCTTCCCCGCAAAATAAGTAATTACCGGAGCTCCGATCAGAAACAGAGCTATGCCGGCCACCAGAAACAAACGTCCCAGCGCACCACCTTCCAGCATGGCATTCAGGTGCCAGTCGTGAAAGAAATAATAATTCAGTGGCCAGATGTTTTTGATGTCTTTGGCAAAGTAAGCCTGCCCGGTAGTAAGCCCTTCGAGAATTTCGGGAATGAGATACGCCAGAAATAATTGTGATGCAATTACTACCGATGTACGGATAAGCTGATAGCGGTTGTGCCGGTACTTGAGCATAAACTTAATGCCCAGCGCCAGTATAGCCACTGTGTAAAGTGTACCATATACAAACCACTGCGAGGTGGAATTGCTGCCGCTGAAAAAACGTTTCAGCGGATCAAACAGGGCAATAAGTCCGGTGTTGTTACCGTCTTTCCCCAGCCCCAGTGTTTCCGGGAACCAGTAAAGCGCCACGTAAAAAGCCGTAAGCACAATGCCTGCCACCCAGCCCCAAAGGCCCCTGTTGGTAAGCGACGATGTGAACACACCGTTGTTTTTTATTCCCGCCGGCACGTTGCGGTAAAGTGCCAGCGAATAAATAATAACCCCGGCTACAATCCCCAGCAACGATGCAGCAAGCAAAGCCGCATTTACCGGCACCAGATGCGCCCATGCCAGCAACAAATAAACCACCGCAAGCACAGCGAGCGCAAAACCGCCTTTTTGAGCGGCATGCACACCTTGCGGGTGCGGTTCGGATAGCGATAAACTTGGCTCAGGGCTTTTCATGTATGTTGCGGGCGTTTGAAAATTTGTGTCCAGCTTTTGGCTTTTGCCACCACTTTTATGCCGGTCTGGGCGGTAAAGGCGGCGGCAATATCCGCTTCAAAAGTTTTGTAAAATTCGGGGTCAAAATTGGCACTGGCGAGATTTTCGAGAGCGTGTGCCACATTTACTCCTTCGCGCAGCCAGCGGTCAACCAGCTCGTGGCGCAGGCGCATACCAAATACATTAATACCGGTGAGGCGTTTTGACGCGGCATCGTACACCGCGCGGAAACTTATTTTGCCGCTAGCATGCTGCCAGTAAAAGCTGCTTTCGTTCTCGCCCGCATTGGCTTTTACATCGCCGTAAGTCTGGTATTCGATGTCGAAGAATTTGGCCGAATTGAACCAGGGGCCCGGCGCGTATGCGGTGCGTTTAGCGGTGAGTGTAAGCGCAAGTGTTTCGCCATGAAAGCGGCCGGTGTACCAGAGTGGCTCAATGGCGCGGCGGCCGGGCGGTGGTGTGCGGTATTGGGCACAGTCGCCAATGGCATACACGTGCGGCTGATCGGTTTCAAAAAATTCGTTTACCAGAATGCCGCGCTCGCAGGCAATGCCCGACTGGCGGGCCATTTCGGCGTTAGGACTTACGCCCACGGCAATGCCGGCAAACTGGCAGGCAATTTCTTCGCCCTGTGTGGTAACAGCTGCACGCACGCGTCCGTTGCCGTCGGGCAGAAGTGCTTTGAGCTCGGTATTCAGGCGCAGGTCAATGCCGTGCTCGCGCAGGTGGCGGCTTATAAGCGCAGCTTCTTCGGCAGGCAGCACGTTTCGCCAGAACTCGTTTTCGCGCACCAGAAAGGTTACGTGTATGCCACGTGCATGCAGCATTTCGGCCATTTCCACACCAATCAGGCCGCCGCCCACTACCACAGCATTTGCAATGCCTTTTGTATCGGCCTCCATGCGCTGCAGGTCGTTGTAGCTGTAAAGCCCCTGCACGCCTTTGAGCTCCTGCCCCAGCCAGCCAAAGAAGTTTGATTGTGAACCGGTAGCCAGCACCAGATCGCCGTAAAACATGCGGGTGCCATCGGTAAATAGCAATTCGCGGCTGGCTGTGTTTACCTGCTGCACATGCTTGCGCACCAGTGTAATGTTGTTTTTTGCCCAGAAATTGTCTTCGTAAGGCTTGGTATGCTCAAACTGCATGTGCCCCATGTAAATGTACATGAGTGCCGTGCGCGAAAAAAAGTAATCGGTTTCCGAAGAAATCACCACCACCGGCCGGCGGCTTCGCTTGCGTACATGCCGTGCGCAGGTTATGCCGGCAATGCCGTTGCCAATAATTACAAGTGTTTCTGAGGCCGAAGGTTCATTCATGAATGTGTAGCGTTTAAATGAAATTGGCCTTATTCGTTCAGTGTCCAGTCGTAAGTTAAATAGTCCAGCTTCGCATTGGCATTTATTTTCACGTCTGAATACTTGTTTATCACATCAATTACAGTTTGATTCCCCTTCTTGAAATCCATCGCATACCAATCGAAAATTTTCGACACTTTGGGCGTAGCAGCCGAAACCTGATTGCGCTTCACGTCTTTCAGAAAAGCACGCCCCTGCGCATCCAGCTGGCTTTCGAGCTTTTCGGGCGTGTAGGCTGCGTTGAGCAGAATGGGGCACGATTTTGAAGCACACACCAGCGCAAAATGAATCCGGTAATCGTTAAACTTTTTGCGGAGCTTGGTGTGTTCAATGTTGTTCAGGTCAAGTGTTTCCTTGCCAATTTTGATAAACTTAATATCCCACGGCGTATTTACAAACGGCACTTTGCCTGCAATATCTTTTATACTCTTTACCGGATAATATTTAATAATGAGTTTAACGGTAAATGCATTGTAGGCATTTATCCAGAATGCTTTTTCCTGATTGGCGGTCCAGGAAGCATCAGGGGGATTATCGCTGAGCAGTTTCAGGTACTTGTTCAGTTCCACCGAATCGCGGATAAAGGCTTTGTAGTTAACCTTTCCATCGGCCGTTACGTTTTTTTTGAGCAGGTTATCCCAGGCGGTATGCGCGGGGGGAGCAGCAACTAAGTTTGTCACCAGCAGTAAAAACGCGGCGGTAAAAAGCAGCAGTCTGGATTTCATGGCTGAATTGATTTGGTAAACGGTACATACGCAAACAAAGGCCATACCGGATTTTGGAAAGTTAGCTATTTTACAAAACTTGCACACAAGCGCATTGGTCAATTCCGCTATATTTACCTGTTATAACCTTCCTCCATGAAAAAAACAGCCATCCTTTCAGCCGCTTTGCTGTCGCTTGCCTTTGCTTCCTGAGGAGGCAGCTCTCAAAAACAATCCGAAAAAGACGCTGCCAGCCGGCCGCTCTCGGCCTACGAAATTGAGCAGCGCATGAAAGACAGCCTCGCCAAGCTGCCACCCAAACCCGTTACCTTCGATGAGGCGCTGGCCGATACGCTCAGCATTGCGCATAATGTAAGCATTGAAGGTTACCTGCAGCTCCCGCAGCTTTCATCCTCCAGCGACCGTGGTCAGAGTATGAACTTCTTCGGCCGCCACAACCAGATGGATGGCAAGGATATTTATGCCACCATTCCCACCGGCTCCGGAAAAAACAAAATGAAATCGCTGCCTAAAAACTATAAGCCGTCCGACGTATCCATTACCGATAAAAACGGCAAACCTGTGGGCCTTAACGAACGGGTGAAATTATCGGGCAGTATTTATGCCTCCAAAGATTACAGCGATCCGAAAAAATACACCCTCTTTTTCACCGTAACCGATATTTAAAAAGTGGACGAAGCCGCCGCCGATTACCCGGCCATGAACTGGCCCGAACTTACCACCGAAGCCAGCAAGAACGAAGAAAACTACGACAAGCCTTTCTACCTCGAAGGCAAGCTCGAAGTGCCCATGTTTGTGCTCACCGGCCAGGAAATGACCATTGATCTGGTATCCGCCAAAGGCGAGAAATTTACCGTGAAAATTGTAACCGGTACAGGCAACAGCCAGATGGAAGACCTGGTGGAAAACTGGTCGCAGGCCGATGTGAAAATACGCGACAACAAAGGCGCTGTGATTTCGCTCAAAAAACCAGTGAAAGTGTATGGCGTGCTGGCGCTCGACGGGCTGCACGTAGAGGAAATTGCAGCCAAATAAACCGGCTTGTGATTCATTACAGCGTTGAGAACAGTTGTTTTCAGCGCTGTTTTTTTTACACAAAACCATGCGCCGGTGTTTACGCTTCTCATCTTACCTTTGCCAAACCATGACCCTGCCCGGCATCAAGCTCTCCGCCCTGCTCTACGCGGCCCGCATTATTATCGGCTGCCTCATCACCTGGTGGTCGCTGTTTTACCTTACCGATACCAAAAAAATCTGGGCCATCATTTCGGTCATCATCGTAAGTGAGCCTGATTTTACAAGCATCCGCCAGAGCATGGTATCGCGCATCATCAACACTATTACGGGTTGTGTGCTGGGGCTGGCTTTTATAGCCGTTTTCGGGCTTAATTTCTGGTCTATGATTGGTGCGGTGGCTGCTTCGGTGCTGGTGGCTGTTTCCTTCCCCAATTATCCCTCAAGCTGGAAACTGGCACCCGTTACGGTTATCATCATCATGATGCCCGTTTTGCCCGATGATTTTACGTGGGACGACTCGTTGCTCACCGCGCTCATGCGCACCGGCGAGGTGCTTTACGGCAGTTTGGTTGCGTTTGTGCTGGGCTGGCTGTTTACCGAGTTTTTTAAAAAACGGTTCCCGTTGTTTGTGCTGGAGGATGAGGAGAAGGAGAAAAAGGGCGAGAATGAGTGATTGAAGGCGTAGGAGCGAACCATCAGTGCATTTCCAAACCGTTCGGCTCGCGCTTTCCACGCCAATCCGGCAGCCGCAAAAACCATCTGTTATCGCTAAACTTTCCGAGAGTTATAAACTCTCGGAAAGTTTAGGGAATTTGATTTTGGTTTTTGCGGCTGCCGGATTTCTGTTACAATCGCGGCTATGGATTCAAACCGTTCAGTGCCATAAAAAAAATCGCCCGATCAAAAATGATCGGGCGATTAACCGTGTGGTTCGAGTCAGAATCGAACTGACGACACAAGGATTTTCAGTCCTTTGCTCTACCAACTGAGCTATCGAACCAGCTTTGCCGGGGTGCAAATGTACACACAAAATTGATTTTGCAAAAAAATATCCGCTTTCCAGTGCAGCAGGCTCAATTACAGCCGATTATTTTTGATAAAAGGCCGGCCAAACTGTAATTCGTGTTAAAAACGGGGCGTTGGGGCGGCGCTGTGCGTACCTTTGGGCACCAAACTGCAATTTATGCCGTGGAACCTCATTCTCGATTTCGGGAATACCCGCCTCAAGGCCAGCCTGTTTTTCGACGGGGCTTTGCGTGAGCACCATGTGCTGGAAACGCCTACAGCCGAAGCGGTGCTGGAAATAGCGGGCGGAAAACCCGTGCAGGCCGGCATGCTGGCTTCGGTGCGGACTGACGATGCAGGGCTGGAGCATGCGCTTTCGCCGTATTTTCCGCTGCTCCGCCTCGGGCCTGATACGAAGTTGCCAATTACCAATGCGTATGGCAGTCCGCATACGCTGGGGTACGACCGCATAGCGGCCTCGTGCGCAGCGGGGCAACTTTTCCCGGGGCAGCCCGTCTTGGCCATTGTGGCAGGAACCTGCATTACATATAATTTCACAACGGCAGCCGGCGAGTTTCTGGGAGGAGCCATTTCGCCGGGCATAGGCATGCGGCTGCGTGCCATGCACGAATACACTCAGAAGCTGCCGCTGGTGGACATGGAAGGGCCCACGCCGTTTCCGGCTACCGATACACAAACCTCACTGCGCACCGGTGCCGTGTATGCCGCACAGCTCGAAGCCAAAGCATTTTACCACGAATTGAAGGCAAAATACCCCGATCTGGCAGCCGTAATTGGCGGCGGCGATGCCCCGGTTTTGGCAAACGGGCTGAAAAATGACATCTTTGCACGCCCGTTTCTGGTTCAGGAAGGGCTCAACCGCATATTAGAGTATCATGCATCCAGCATTCAGCGCTAAGCGCGCCCTGTTTTTTTGCTTTTTGGCCGTGTTTACAGCGGTTGGCAACCTCGCGGCTCAAAATCCCGCCGTACTTCAAACCGTTAGCCCCTACTCACGCTTCGGACTTGGCGAGCTCAACGCGCTTTCAGGCCCTTTCAATCAGGGACTTGGCGGGGGCGGTATTGGCTTGCGAAACGACTCGCTGCTGCCAATTTACATCAACCACGCTAACCCGGCTTCACTCACAGCCCTGCCCATCACTACCTACGAAGTGTCGCTCGTATCCAATACCGTACAGCTGCAAAATGCCGCTTCAACCGGCACATTTAACCGCACCTCGCTGGGGCAAATGACGCTGGCTTTTCCCGTTACTTCGTGGTGGGGAGGCTCGCTGGGCTTTGCGCCCTATTCTACGGTGGGCTACAACGTGGTGAACTCCGCTGTTGAACCCAATATTGGCTCCGTTACCTACAAATATCAAGGTACCGGCGGCGTCAATCAGGTGTACACCGCGCAGGCATTTCGTCCGTTTGCCAACCTGGCTAAGCGTTACCAGCTTTCCGACAAATACGAAATGCAACGCCGCGCTGCCGACACCACAGCCATGAAAACAAAAATGGCCCGCCTCAATGCCCTTGGCAATATCTCCATCGGCGTGCAGGTATCGTACCTTTTCGGATCAACCAACAACATACGCCGCGACGAATTCCCCGATTCACTCTTCAGCTACAACAGCCGCATCAACCGCAGCATCCTTTTCCGCGATGTGTATGCCACTTTCGGACTGCAGTATGGTTTTATTTTCCACAAAGCACTAAACCCGGTTTACGAAAACCTGCCCGACTCGGCCGTAACCGGCAAATCGGTGTTTAAAAACACGTTTACCTATGTGGCCAACGGCAAAACACAGGATGCCCCGCTGTTTGTAAAACGCAACGGCATTCGCGGAACAGTAGGGCTTGTATTTGCCCCTGCCACCGAACTCACCGTGAGTTACGAATTGCTGGCCGAACGCTATAAAGTAAGTGGCGGCCGCGATCTTATTCTCGACACCGTACTCTATTATAAAGGTGTGCCGGGCCGTGTAAACATGCCACCCATGTTTGGTTTGGGCTTTGCCCTGAAACGTGATTACCGCTGGCTTTTTCAGGCCGACGTAATGGCTCAGCAATGGGGCAACCTTACCATTCTTGATGTGAACCCCGGTTTGCGAAACAGTCTGCGTGCTACTGCCGGCTTTCAGGTACAGCCCAAACCGGCCGGACGAGGCAATTTCTTTACAGCGGTGCAGTACCGCATTGGGGCTCGCTACCACCAGACTTCGCTTCAATTCAACAATGTGGGGCTGAATGAAATGGCGGTGAACCTGGGCTTTGCCTTTCCGCTGCCCTACCGCACCCGCCTCGGCGAACCTGTTTCGCGGGTAAGCCTCGCAATCGAAGCCGGACAGCGCGGCACAATTGAAAACAATCTTGTAAAAGAAAGTTTTTTCCGTGTGTCGCTCGGCGTGACCATCAACGATAAATGGTTTAACCGTTATCGTTTCGACTAATGCGGTTTTGGCTCACCGGCTTTGCTTTTGCTTTACTCGCGGCCTGCTCCAACGACCCGCGCGAAGTAAAACGCCTCACCCGCAAAGACACATTGCCACTGCAAACTGCAAAGGATGTAACGCTGTATTATTCAGACAGTGCCAAGGTGAAAATTAAACTCACCGCCCCTCAAATCGACGATTACGCCGGAAACGAACCGCGCACCGTAATGCCGCTGGGCATGAAAGTGGAGTTTTACGACGACGACATGAAGGTGAACTCGTCAATCTCAGCCCGCTATGCTGTGCGTAACGAGCGCACCAACCTCATGGAAGCCCGCTCAAACGTGGTGGTGGTAAATACAAAAGGCGAAAAACTGGAAACCGAACAGCTTTTCTGGGATGATCGTATTGACAGTATTTATACCGACAAAAAAGTAAAGGTGACCAGCGGCTCGCAAATTATTCACAGCGAAGGACTCCGGGCCGATCAGACCTTTAACAATTACCGGTTCAAGAAGGTAACCGGTATCTTTGCACTCCCTGATTCTGATACTAATCCGAAATGAATTCATATTTCCGCTTCTCCGAATATATGTGGCTTGGACTGGCCGTTATCTGTGCCGGTCTTACCGCATGGTTTTTCCTCACCAAACAAAGCGATAACGGCTTTTTTGCTATGGGCATGGCGGCTCTGGCAGGAGTAATGTATGGACTCCGCCGCCGGTTTAATAAGTCGCAGTCGAAACCCAAACCCTGATTTGGAGCCTCTGAACTTCTGAAAAACAAAGATTTAACTCCAAACTCGAACCGATTTATCGGGATTTTACCGACAAATCGTATATTCGTGCCCCGAATTCAATTAAACGTCATCATTCCATGACCATTTTATCGCGCATACGCAGCCGTGTAGCCCTTTTGGTAGGGATCATTTTTGTAGCCATTCTGGCTTTTGTACTGACTGATATTTTCAGCGGACAGTTTGGACTTTTTGGTGCCGGTGGCCCCGGAGATGTGGGCACTATCAATGGCAACAAAATTTCCTACAAGGATTTCGACAACAAGATCCGCTCGTACAGTGACGCCAATGAAAACATGAGCGACCAGCAGCGCCAGCAGCTTTCTGATGGTGTTTGGGCCGAAATGATTGACCAGCTGGTGTATCAGCCCGAGTATGATGAACTCGGTATTTTGGTAACTACCGACGAGCTGGCCGAGCAGATGATGGGCGACAAGCCTTCTGATCTGATGCGTCAGTATTTTCAGGATCCGCAAAGCGGCCAGATTGCACCGCAGTACGCCAATCCGGATGGATCGCTGAATGGTAAAGCCATTCGTGAGCTGGTGAAAAAATTCCAGCCCAAAGATGTAGCCCAGTGGGAAAAAATTGAGCAGGAAATGCAGAAGCGTCTGGTGCGTGAAAAATACAACACGCTCATTCGTAAAGGTCTTTATGTAACCTCAAGCCAGGCCATCCGCGAAGACAAGGAAGAAAAAACCAGCTACGCGTTTACCTATTTCAGCAAGCGTTACAGCGAAATTGCCGACTCAACCATTAAATGCACCGACGAAGAGCTGAAGGCTTATTATAAAGCCAATCCGCACAAATTCAAACAGGCCGATGATGCCCGTTCAATTGAATTTGTAAGTTTTGATGTACTCCCTACGGCTGATGATATTGCAGCCCAGCGCGAAGAGCTTTCTAAACTTATGCCTGAATTCAAAACCAAATCAGGCCGCGACGACACTGCTTTTGTATCCAGCCTTTCTACCGACGGTGTGTATGCGTCTAAAATGCTGCGTCCGGGTCTTTATCCTGTGGGCACCGACAGTATGTTTATTAAAGCCAACGCCGGCGATGTACTCGGACCCTTCAGTGTAGGTGAAAACAATGTGATTTACAAAGTACTCGGTCAGCGTTTCTCTTCAGATTCTGCCAAAGTGCGTCACATTCTTGTAGCCATGAAAGGCGGCACACCCGAAGCCACCCGCACCAAAGAGCAGGCTAAACTTCGTGCCGACAGTATTGCCAAAGTGATTAAAGGCGGCAAGAAAATGGAAGATCTGGTTGAAAAACTCACCGACGACCAGGGCTCAAAATCAGGCAATAAAGGCGATTACGGCTGGTTTACACAGGAAACCGGATTCGTACAGCCCTTTAAAGATGCCGGTTTCAACAATCCCAAAGGCGCTGTAGTTGTAGTAGAAACACAGTTTGGCTACCACGTAATTCAGGTTATCGACCGCACCAAGGAAAGCCGCAAAACTGAAGTAGTAGCCATTGAGCGTAAGTCAGAGCCTTCGGAACAAACAATTACCAGCATCTTCAACAAAGCAGCTGAGTTTGGTGGTAAAAACAACAACCTCGAACTCTTCAATAAAGCCGTAACCGATGGCAAATTGTCGAAACAAGCCGGTGAAAATGTAACCGAAAACAGCCGTTACATTGCCGGTATCGATCAGCCCCGCCCCATCATCCAGTGGATGTTTGCCGACAAAACCGAACTTGGCTCGGTGTCTGAGCCTTTCACTGTAGGTCAGCAGGCCGGCCAGCAGAAATTTGTGGTATGCGTGCTTACCAAAATTGTTGAAAAAGGCACTAAGCCGTTTGAAGATAAAGACGTGCGCACAATCTGCGAACTTGAAGTGCGTAAGAAGAAAAAGATTGAGCAGTTTACCAAAGAGATCAACGCTAAGAAAGCGGCTACAATTGATGCCTGGGCTGCCAACCTGAAACTCACAGCCACTCCGGCAACAGCCAATTTTGCCAATGCGGTACTGCCTATGGCCGGCAACGAAGGCCGCGTAGTAGGCTGGATGGCTGGCAACCCTACCCCCAACAAACTCTCCGGCCCCATTGCCGGCGATCAGGGTGTGTATGTGGTAATGATTACCGGTGTAACGCCTGCCGAACCGCTGAAAGATGTAAAAACACGTCAGCAATCAGCCACAAGCGCAATGGGCGGTCAGGCCGACTCACGTGCTGCTGATGTACTTCGCGAAGATGCTGACATTGTAGATCATCGCGCCCGTTATTTCTAAACCCGATTTGTTCAGATAATAAAAAACGCCGTTCGCACTGAACGGCGTTTTTTATTAAAAATCGGATACCGCTATACTTCAGCCAGCAGGCAATACGTACATTTATGCTGACCTTACTTATGCCCCGTTATGAAAACTGCTCAACACCTCTGGCAACACGGAAGTTGGACCGCCGTAGCTGAAACACTTGTACACGCACAGCTTTGCATTGTATTCGGTTCACGTTATACGCTTGAGCAGAATGGAGGGGCTCTTCATAACTTGCGGGCCATGTACCCCAACGCATTCGTGGTAAGCTGCAGTTCGGCCGGTAATATTTTGGATGAATCGCTGCTTGATGATACGTTGGTGGCTACGGTAATTGAATTTGCGCATACCCGTGTGGCGGCACGCAGATATGCAATTAGCCAAACCGATGCAGCCACACTTGGCAACCAAATTGCCAGCGAACTTGATGCTGCTGATCTGGCAGGGGTGCTTTTATTTAGCACAACAGGAATAAATGCGGGGCAACTGCTCAACGGCATAAACGCAAAACTTCAGGGGCGTGTGCCTGTATCAGGCGGTGTGGCCGGCGATGATTACCGGTTTGAGCTTACACTTACCGGCCTGAATGAAGACCTGAGCAATCAGCAAATTGTAGCTGTTGCATTTTACGGCAGCAAACTGCGCATTGCCCACGGCTCTAAAGGTGGCTGGGACACATTCGGGCCGGTGCGTACCATTACCCGAAGCGAGGGGAATATTTTATATGAAATAGACGGCAAGCCCGTACTCGATTTATACAAGCAATACCTCGGCGATAAGGCCTCCGAACTACCGGCATCAGCACTGCTGTTTCCCTTTACAATTATTGAAGCACAAACCAGTGAGCCGCTGGTGCGCGGCGTACAAAATGTGGATGAACAGGCAGGTTCTCTCATTCTATTCGGCGATGTAGAAAATGGAATGAAAATACAGCTCATGCGCGCCAACTTTGATAACCTTATCAGCGGAGCAGGCGATTCGGCAAAAGAAACTTTTTTATATGACAAACATCCCCCTCAACTTGCCATACTTATAAGTTGCGTAGCACGCAGGCTGGTACTGGGCCAACTTACGGAAGAAGAACTCAGCGAGTCGAAAAAAGTACTGGGCAATCAGGCCACCATTTGCGGATTTTACTCCTACTCCGAGCTCTCGCCGCTTGTAGGCGACAATGCCTGCCACCTGCATAACCAGACAATGACCATTACCACATTCACCGAGGAAACGGTATGATTAATAAACCCGATCCGCTTAACCGTTTAACTGCCCGACAACTGCGTAAAGCGTTCCCGGATGATCAATTTACCGAACAGGGGCTGGAACTTTTTATCAAACTCGTTAACGACTCATATAATAATGTGGACGATGAGCGCATATTGAATCAGCGCGCGATGCAAATAAGCCAGAAAGAACTGGAAGAAATAAATAACGAGTTAAATCAGCGCAATGTTTTTCTCGACAGTTTCAACCACGGACTGGCACACGATATAAAAAACCACACCGCCAATATTCTCGGACTGATAAAGATGCTGCGCAAATATCTTTCGCGCGGTAACACCGAAATGCTGGAAAAAATTGTGGACCGGCTCGATTTGTCCACAAACCAGCTTACTTCTATTGTACAAGGATTTCTCTACCTCTCAAAATTTGAAAACAAAACCGATGATGAGTTTACCGAAATTATACCGGATATTCTTCAGGCGGCCATACAATTAGAAATACAATACCTGCTTCTCGGCAAAAACATTACCCTTCACTACTCATTCAGCCCCGACAGTATTTTTTATTCGAAACACATTCTCAAAATTATTTTTGTTAATCTCATATCCAACTCCATCAAGTTTTCGCGTCCTGATGTTCCGGGAATAATCAATGTAAACCTCGTAAAACGCAACGATCAACTTGTGCTCGAAGTGAGCGACAATGGTATAGGTATGAATATCGATGATCCTGAAAACAAGGTATTCAGGCTATTTTACCGTACGGAAGAAGCCAGTAATGAAAAAGGATACGGCGTTGGATTGTTTGTGGTGAAAAAAATAATCGACCGGAATAAAGGAAGCATTCAGATAAAAAGTACACCCGGAGAAGGCACTTCCATTACTATTTCGCTTCCTTATTTACACCGCGAGAAGCCGGAATAAACAACTTAACGCAGAATAAGCAGGCGTTGCGAGTCGAGGCGAATGAAGATGAAGAGCAGCAGCGTAAAGCCAATAAGTGAAGAGCCGCCGTAGCTGAAAAAGGGCAAGGGAATACCAATTACCGGAATCAGACCAATGGTCATTCCCACATTAACCATTAAGTGGATAAAAAACACGCAGGCTACACCGTAGCCATAAATGCGCGTAAAATCAGACCGCTGCCGCTCGGCCATAAAGATGAGGCGGATAATGAGAAAGGCGTAAAGCAGAATTACACCGGCACTACCCAGAAAGCCCCACTCCTCGCCAACGGTGCAGAAAATAAAATCCGTTTCCTGCTCGGGCACAAAGCGAAACTTAGTTTGTGTGCCTTCCAAAAATCCTTTACCGCTAATGCCGCCCGAACCAATGGCAATCATCGACTGCTTTACATTGTATCCGATCTTATCCTGCATTTGCTGAGAAACCGACATACCGAGCCATACCTTAATACGTGCCGACTGGTGTTCGGGCATTTTATTGATGATGTAGTTTGATACAAAAATGAGGCTCACAAACAAGCCTGCAATACCCAGCGCAATGACAATATGATTGATTCGGATACGACGCTGAAAAATGAGCCATAATGTAGCCAGCGCCACACTACCGGCTACAAAATACCACCTCAGGTCGTAAAACTTAAGGCCAAGCACCACCGCCAGCACCGATACAATGCCCAGCAGAAGGAGCCAGCCGGGGAAAATTCCTTCGCGGTAAAGCACTACGATGAATGCTGCAAGCACAATTGCCACACCTGTTTCGTCTTGTATCACAGCTATAATGAGCATAGGCAGCAGTATGAAACCCATGCACACAAAAAAGTCGCGCACCAGATCGCGGCGGGTTATGCCGCTGATGTATTTTGCCAGCACCAGAGCTGTAGAAAACTTCATAAACTCGGCCGGCTGCAAACCAAAGCTGCCAAACCTGAACCACGAGTGACTGCCCTTGATTTCGGCACCCAGAAAACGCACGGCAATGTTGAGCAGCAGAAAACCTCCGTATGCAAAAAACGCCGTAGCCGTAAAAAACGAAGCATCCACCATGAGCAGCGAAAAGCCAAGCACCAGTGATACGCAAATAAATATAAACTGTTTTCCTTCCAGCCGCGAAAGATCGAAAATGCTGCTGAGTGCCGGATCATACATTGCCGAATAAATGTTCATCAGCCCCAGCGTAACCAGCACGAGGTAAACGACTACGGTAATCCAATCGACATTGTAAAACTGACTCTCGCTGCGTTCGCGCATGGTTAATGTAATATCGGCTTGGGTTTGGCACCCGATGAAGGATGTTTGTGTATGAGATCGCCCTCAAACATACGTTGCTCCAGATCAGAGCGGGTTACTTTGCCGGTGAGGTAGCGTTCCATCATCAAACTGGCAATGGGCGCGGCCCACGTGGCACCAAAACCGGCATTTTCGACCAGAATGGCAATGCAGATTTTCGGATTCTCGCGCGGGGCAAACATCACAAACACCGAGTGGTCTTCGCCATGCGGGTTTTGCGCCGTACCGGTTTTGCCGCACGACTCAATGCCCGGAATCTGTACACTGCGCCCGGTTCCGCCCGTCATTACCAGCGCCATGCCCGTAATTACGTCTTCGTAATGCTGGCGGCTGGTGACTTTGGTGTAATTCTTTTTCTGCCACTGCGGCAATACTTTATTGTCGCCAATACTGCGCACCACGTGCGGCGTAATATAATATCCGCGGTTGGCAATGGTGCACACAATATTGCACATCTGCAGCGGCGTTACACTAAGCTCAGCCTGTCCGATTCCGAGCGAGATAACCGTAGAAGCCCGCCAGCCGTTTTTGCCAAATACTTTATCGTAATAATTTGGCGTGGGTACAATGCCTTTGAGTTCGTAAGGCAGATCGGTACCTATTTTCACGCCTACGCCAAAACTGTTTACATAATCTTTCCAGGCCTGATAGCCTTCAACCGTGCCTTTGTACTTGCGGTTTTCCACAATGCTTTTAAACACATAGGAATAGTATGAGTTGCAAGACGTAGCAATGGAGCCTTTCAGATCGGTAGGACTACCGTGCGGGTGGCATTTGGGTTTTCCGCCCAGTGGCGGATATCCGCGCGCGCAGGGATACATGGTGGCCGGTTTCAGCACGCCTTCCTGCAAACCAATAAGGGCATTAAGCAGTTTGAATGTGGAGCCGGGCGGATAATAAGCCTGCAGCGCACGGTTGAAAAGCGGTTTGCCCAGCGTGTCTTTGGCAAGTGTGGAATAATTCTTCGGAAAATCGCGTCCCACAAGCAGGTTGGGATCATACGTAGGACTGGTCACCAATGCAAGAATTTCGCCGGTAGAGGGCTCAATGGCCACTACGCCGCCAATTTTGTTCTGCATCAGTTTTTCGCCATACTGCTGCAACTCGGCATCAAGTGTGGAATACAGGTTTTTACCGGGTACGGCAGCCGTATCGTAAATTCCGTTTTTGTAGCTGCCTTTAATGTTGTTGTGCACATCGCGCATCATAATCTGCACACCCTTTTTTCCGCGAAGTGCTTCTTCGTATCCCTTCTCAATACCACTCATCCCGATATAATCGCCCGACTTGTAGTAGGGATTTTTCTTGGTAATGCGCTCATTTACTTCGCCGATATATCCCAGCAAGTGCGCAGCCATAGGAATCGGGTACTTGCGCACGGTACGGGCCATTACATAAAAACCCTGGAACATATATAACCGTTCCTGAATCTGCGCATTCAGTTCGGGCAGCATCTGGCTTTCGAAAATATGCGACCGGTAATCATTCGCCGACTCTTTCAAACTTCCGGAAAGCCGGACTAATCGTTTTTGAAAATCTTCAATTGTGATATTGAGAATTTTACAAATGCCAGCTGTATCACAGCCCTTCAGATCGCGCGGCACCACCATTAAATCATACGCAACCTGATTATACACCAGCAGTTTGCCTTTGCGGTCATAAATTGCGCCGCGCGGCGGATAATCCGTCATTTGCAAAAATGCCTGGTTACTTGCCGTGAGCTTGTATTTATCTTCCACCACCTGAATGGTGAACAAACGGAGGATGTAAAGCAGTGCCACCACCACTACCACCACAACGATAATGTATTTTCGATAGTCGGGGTTCATGTGGTGCCTGATTTGGTGCGGTAAAACAGGAACTGGGTTACGGTAATGAGCATCAACGAGGCTACAGCACTCATCAGAATGCGCAGCAGCGTGTAGAAGAACTCGCGGAAGGTGAACATTTCGAGGAAGAAAAGCACGAAATGATGCGCCACAACCAGCACGGCGGCATACGTTAAAAACCAAGCCCGCCCCATGTCCTGCATCGTGGGCTGATTGCCAAACTCATACCCGTCGCGCGGGGCAAGAAAACGCAGCACCGCCGGACGAATAAAGCCGATGAACGTGCAGGTAGCGGTGTGCATACCGGGTGTACCATAAAACAAGTCCACACACCAGCCGGTTACAAAACCAATGAGCAACCCCAGCCAGCCGGGAAGTTCGATGGGCAGCAGCAGCAGAAACAGCACATATAAAAACGGGTTAAGTCCGGGCAGCGGTTCCACATTTTTTAAAATAAGGCCCTGCACGGCAACCAGCACCACAAAGCGGAAGATATGTCGCAGAATTTCACTTACCATCGTCTTCGGGAATTGAACGCTGCAACTGTTCCAGTTCTTCTTTCATCAGGTTGTTCACGATGGAGGCGTGCTGGAGTTTTCTGAAATCGGTGCCGAGAGTTACCTGCGCGGTGTAGGTTTTCTCGCCGGCTTTTTTCTCAAAGGCTGATATTACCCCCACAAACACGCCTTTAGGAAAGGCATTGCCGAGACCGCTGGTAACCAGCGTATCGCCTCTTACGAGTTTTACGTGTGTGGGAATTTCCTTGAGTGTGGCAGTGCGGTAATCGCCGCCTTCCCAGAGCAGCTGGGCAAAGGTGCCGTCTTTTTTGAGGCTGGCGCTGATGCGGCTGTCTTTATGCAGCAACGACATTACCGTACAGAAATTAGGTGATACGCTGCGCACAATACCCACAATGCCGCCCGGGCCGATTACCCCCATACCTTCATTCACGCCTTGATTTTTCCCGCGCGAGAGAATAATGTAGTTATTGCGCCGCGTAACGGTATTGTCAACCACTTCGGCATCAATAAAGGAGTAACGCTGACGATAGAGCGTATCATTTACCGAAATTTCCTTATTGGCGGTAATGAGCCATGCACCTGTTTTCTGATTACGCAGGCGGGCAATTTCTTCGGAGAGAATACGGTTTTGATCGCGCAAATTGAAATAGCCGGTAAGGTCGTTGCGGAAGGCGTATATCCGTCCCGCCACTTCGCTTGTACTGTTCACGGCTTCGGCGCGCTGATACGGATTGCTGCGTACCAGAATGAGCACCGCAACCACTTCGAGTAGCAGGAACATAAGCGTGAAATAATTCCTGGCAAGGAAGACGATGAGGTTGCGCATCGTTCAGACCTGAAGTGGTGAAATGCTTCCTACTTGAGCAGGAAGGGGAATTTGTCGATATTCTTAAGCGCAATGCCGGTACCACGGGCAACGGCGCGAAGCGGGTCGTCGGCCACGTGCACGGGCAGTTTGGTTTTGAGTGAAATACGTTTGTCGAGTCCGCGAAGCAATGAACCACCGCCGGCCAGGTAAATGCCGGTTCGGTAAATATCGGCCGAAAGTTCGGGCGGTGTCATTTCGAGCGCATTGAGAATAGCCTCTTCAATTTTTGCGATCGACTTATCAAGTGCATGGGCAATTTCCACGTAAGAAACGTAAATTTCTTTGGGAATGCCTGTCATCAGATCGCGGCCATGCACAGGGAAATCGGCTGGCGGGTTTTCGATTTCAGTCATTGCCGCACCCACTTCAATTTTGATACGCTCGGCCGTGCGTTCGCCCACCAGAATGTTGTGCTGGCGGCGCATGTATTCTTCGATGCTAGCGGTAAATTCGTCGCCGGCAATGCGGATTGACTTATCGCACACAATACCGCCGAGGGCAATTACCGCAATTTCGGAGGTACCACCGCCGATGTCGATAATCATATTGCCCATCGGTTCTTCCACGTCGATACCGATACCAATGGCCGCCGCCATGGGTTCGTGAATGAGATACACCTCTTTTGCACCCGCATGTTCGGCCGAGTCGCGCACGGCACGTTTCTCCACTTCGGTAATACCCGAAGGGATACAGATTACCATACGCAGCGAGGGCTGAAACATTTTACGCCCGGGATTGATCATTTTGATCATGCCGCGGATCATGTGCTCGGCCGCGTGGAAGTCGGCAATAACACCGTCTTTGAGCGGGCGTATGGTTTTTATGTTTTCGTGGGTTTTGCCGTGCATCTGCATGGCCTGTTTGCCCACGGCAATAATTTTCCCGGTCATACGATCAACCGCAACGATTGACGGCTCGTCAACCACCACCTTATCATTGTGAATGATAATGGTGTTGGCGGTGCCGAGGTCGATGGCAATTTCCTGAGTAAAAAGGTCGAATACGCCCATTGGTTGGTGCGGTGTATCTGGTTAATGTTTGAAGTGGCGTGTTCCGGTCATTACCATTGCCATTCCGTGTTGATCGCAAAAGGCGATGGAGTCTTTGTCGCGTACCGATCCGCCGGGCTGCACTACAGCTGTAATTCCGGCATTGTGTGCAATTTCCACACAATCGGCAAAGGGGAAGAAAGCGTCGGAAGCCATCACGGCGCCGCGCAGATCGAAGTTAAAGGTGCGTGCTTTTTCGATGGCCTGTTTGAGCGCATCCACACGCGAGGTTTGCCCGGTGCCGCTGGCAAGGAGCTGACCGTTTTTAGCCAGTACAATGGTGTTCGACTTGGTGTGTTTGGCTAATTTATTGGCAAACACGAGGTCGTTGTACTCGGTTTCAGTAGGCACCTTCGTGGTGGCGGGCGACATGTTGGCTGCAGTTTCCGTTTTCAGGTCTTTTTCCTGAAGCACGGTGCCGTTGAGCAGGGTGCGGAACTGCTTATCGGGCATTGCGGCGGGCTTTTGCACCAGCAGGATGCGGTTTACTTTCTGTTTGAGAATGTCGAGTGCCGCCGGTTCGTAGCCGGGAGCGAGGAGCACTTCAAAGAAGATATTGTGGATGGCTTCTGCGGCTGCGGCATCAATTACGCGGTTGCACACGAGAATACCACCGAATGCCGAAACCGGGTCGCCGGCCAGCGCATCGTTCCAGGCTTCAAGCACGGTGGGGCGCGAGGCTACACCACAGGCATTGTTGTGCTTGAGAATGGCAAACGTGCAGTCGCTGAAATCGGCAATCAGGTTCACTGCGGCATCAATATCAAGCAGGTTGTTGTAGGACAGTTCCTTGCCGTGTATCTGGTCGAAAAGATCAGTCAGGTTGCCGAAGAACCAGGCACGCTGATGCGGGTTTTCGCCGTAGCGCAGGGTTTTTCCGCTGGTAGCACTGAAACGCAGTTGCGGCTCGGCGTGGTCGCTGTTAAACCAGTTGAAGATAGCCGCATCGTAGTTTGATGAAACAGCGAAAGCCCGTGTGGCAAAAGCGCGGCGGTCGGCCAGTTCGGTGGTGCCGTTTTTGGTATTCAGGAGTTCGAGCAGGGCGGGATAATCAGTGCGGGAGGCGCAGATGAGCACATCGCGGAAGTTTTTGGCACCGGCGCGGATGAGTGAAATGCCCCCGATATCAATTTTCTCGATAATGTCCTGTTCAGCCGCACCTGAAGCCACTGTAGCTTCAAACGGGTAGAGATCAACAATAACGAGATCAATTTCAGGAATTTCAAATTCTTCGAGCTGGGCCACATCGGCGTCAAGCTCGCGGCGGCTGAGAATTCCGCCAAAAATTTTCGGGTGGAGGGTTTTCACCCGCCCGCCGAGAATGGAAGGATAAGAGGTAAGCTGTTCAACGGGTGTTACCGGAATACCAAGTTCTTCAATAAATGTTTGCGTACCGCCGGTGCTGTAAAGACCAACACCCAGCTCATGCAGCCGTTGAATGACCGGAGCCAGGTTGTCTTTGTAAAACACCGAAACCAGCGCGTTTTTAATCGGTTTCGGGCTGTTCATAAGTTTTTTGAAATCTGGTGTAAAATTAAGGCTTTTTAAGGCTCGGAAGCGATGGTTTTCACCTTTTTTAGGTTTGTTGATAAAAGCACATTTGTGTTGATAACCACAACACTGAATCATCCGCCCTGTTTTTCACTTTTCAGCTCCGGAAAGCAATTTATCCCCCGGTCAGTGAAGAACCAATCTGTTACAATTTCACCAATTATCGTTCGGGCAATTTCCACGCAATTCCGTTACACACTTCCCCACCCGTTATTTCTGAATCAGGTTTCAACCACAAATCACATGTTGCCGGTTTGGCCATTTAGTTGACGCCTGTCCCGACAAGTTCCCATTTTCCAAATACAGTAACTGAACATAAAATCTCATGCGGTTAGCGCCCGTATCCTTTTATTTAAAGGCCTTTTCATTCATTTTTTAAAAACAGACCAAATCTTCCGGATGAAAAAATTTCTTTCATGTGTGATCTCACACATTCGTATTAATCCAACCAATCAAAAACAGGGGCGTTGTAATTTTGCAACGCAGTAAACGTAGTTTTTATGAGAAAAAACATTATTACATCACTTATTACCCTGTTGCTGGTAGCCACCTCTGTTGCACAAACGTACAACATGAGCAACACAACCGTAACCACGTGTTCCGGCACTTTTTATGATTCGGGGGGGGCAGCAGGTAATTATTCGAACAGTCAGAATCTTACAATGACATTCAGCTCGGGCTCTTCGGCACGTGTGAGTGTCAGCTTTAACTCGTTCGCTACCGAAACAAATAATGACTTCCTTTGGGTATATGACGGTCCTTCTACCGCATACCCGCTCATTGCTACTTATTCAGGTTCAACAAGCCCGGGCACAATTACTTCTACAGGCAGTTCGCTTACCTTTCGTTTCACTTCCGACGGAAGTACAGTAACTACGGGATGGGATGCCACTATTTCCTGCACAGGCACTGCAATTACAGCCTATCCGCTAACGGCAGGAACAGTTACAGCCTGCAGCGGAACAGTGTTTGATAACGGCGGACCCAACGCTAACTACGGTTCAAGCATTATCGGCACCACACAAACATTCTGCTCGGGTACTACCGACCGGTTGCAGTTTACCTTCCTGCGGCCGTATTCCACACTCGGCACCGGCGATACACTCTTTATTTACGATGGAAGCAGTACCGCTGCACCGCTGCTCTTCATTCACATTGCCGGTTCGTCGTTTGAAGATTTTATTTCTTCAGGAACCTGCGTAACCTTCCGCTTCAAGTCGGATGCTACAAACACAACAGCCGGTTGGGCCGGACAGTTTCAGTGTACATCTGCTTCGCCCACCGCGCCGGTGTTCAGCATGAGTGCCGGAACACGATTTGTATGCAGCGGTACGTTTTATGATACCGGCGGACCTTCGGGAAGTTACCTCAACAGCGAGAACAGATCGCAAACATTCACGTCCTACAATGGCGAGCGGATTTCTGTAAACTTCTCGCTCTTTGCCACCGAATCAAACAACGATTTCCTTTGGGTATATGACGGCCCTTCTACTGCATACCCGCTCATTGCTACTTTCACCGGATCAAACAACCCGGGCGTAATTACTTCTACCGGCACTTCGCTTACTTTCCGGTTTACTTCTGATGGTAGTGTGACAACTTCAGGATGGACGGCATCATTCAGCTGTGCCGGGCCGGTACTGACCGAATACCCGCTTACCACAGGAACAGTTACCACTTGTGGCGGCGTATTTTACGACAATAGCGGTGCGCTGAACAATTACCCGAACAACGAAAACCGGGTAATGACATTTACCTCTGCCAACGGCCAGTACCTGAAATTTGATTTCAATCCGAATCATTTTAACATAGCAGCCGGCGACTCATTGTTTGTGTATGATGGCAACAGCACAGCATCGCCATTGTATGCCGTGTTAACAGGTAATATTTCACCCGGTTCGATTGTATCAAACACCAGCAGCTTTACGTTCCGCTTTGTAAGCAATGCCACCACAAACAACATTGGCTGGCAGGCATTGATTAGCTGCGTAGCTGCGCCGGATCTGAATCCGCAAATTTCGATGACGGCGGGCATACGTTACACCTGCGGCGGCAATTTCTATGACCAGGGCGGCGTGAGCGGGAACTATCCGAACAACGAAAACCGCACCATGTCGTTCTATTCCAACAGCGGTTGTGGTATCCGCTTTACGTTTAACAGTTTCAGCTTAGCATCGGGCGATATTCTTTATGTGCACGACGGGCCTTCTATTGCCGCGCCCATTATTGCCACACTCACGGGCAGCACGCTTCCGGCGCCAGTACAGTCCACCGGAAATGTACTAACGTTCCGCTTTACGTCAAACAGCAGTACAGTAACTACAGGCTGGAACGCCACCATAAGCTGCCCCAACCAGCCGCTGGCCACTATTACGGCAAACGGGCCGCTGAGTTTTTGTCCGGGAGGAAACGTTACTCTTACCGCCGCACCTAACAGCACTTACCTCTGGAGCAACGGTGCCAATACACAAAGTATTACCGTAAATACATCAGGTACTTACTGGGTAACGGTGAATAATGCCAACAACTGCACGGCCACCTCAAATATTATTACTGTAAACGCCAATGCCAGCATTACCGGCAACATTGCTGCCACCGGCCCGCTTACTTTCTGTCAGGGTGGTTCGGTAACACTTACGGCCAGCGGCGGAAGCAGCTATGTGTGGAGCAACAGCGCCACAGGCAGCACGCTTAACGTTACACAGTCGGGCAACTACTATGCGGTGGTAAGCAGTGGTACGTGTGTGGACACTACATCTGTAATTGCGGTTACGGTGAATCCGCTGCCAGTGGTTACGCTTACACTCATGCAGGATAGTTTCTGCACCAACCAGCCTTCGGCCAGCGTGCTAAGCGGCGGATCACCTGCGGGTGGTGTGTGGAGCGGCCCCGGCGTGAGCGGCAATTTGTTTACGCCTTCTGTTGCGGGGCCAGGTCTGCACACCATTGCTTATACCTACACAGATACCAATGCCTGCAGCAATGTGGCTACAGAAGTAGTGTTTGTGGATATTTGCAACGGTGTAAGTACTATAAACACTGGTGAATTTGCGGTGTATCCCAACCCGGCACACGATATGGTAATTATCAGTCTGGGCGAAGAACACGAGGTGAAAACCATTTCCCTTTATGATATGACCGGCCGCCTGTTGCTTCGCGAAGCGGTAAACAACCGCACACAGGTTCAGCTTTCGCTGAATGGTTTGGAGAACGGTGTGTATTTAATTCGTGCCGGAAATCATTTAGTGAAATTGGTAAAAGAATAATTGACGAATAAATGTTTAAAAGCCGCACCTGTCAAACGGGTGCGGCTTTGTTATATGTAATAGTGCAGACCTGTGCAACTAAACTCGTTCGACAAAAACAACAGATACGATCCGAATTAATATTCATCGGCTAATTTTTGCTTACCAAAAGTACATTAAAGCCAATTTCAGCTTCTGATGTCTTTTAATCATATATACTTATTAGCACCAAATCAGGCCGTTTTCATGTGATAAAAAAACTCAATTTGATTGAGATATCCTTTACTATTTGCTTCAGAAATCCCAATGATGATAATGTAACACTCAAAATGAATTAATCATTTGATTTACATTTCAATTAATTTACTATTTTTAATTTATTCCTGAGTTGAAGAAAACTCAGAATTAGTTATTTTATGATAACTAGATTTCCGAAAAGCTCACCTCATATTCACCCCTGAAAACACCCCGAGAAAACAAGTTTACGCTCACATCACAATAACCCAAAGGCAATAATCGCATCTGGCCGGAGACAAAGAACTCGTGATACGTGATTCCGCTCTTTGCTGCACTTGAAAAGCATAAATACTATCTCTATAAATTCCCCTACAACTAAAAGTCCCATGAGAAAGCTGCTTTTTGTTCTCCTGTTGAGCATAATTGCATCAGTGCCTGCTCTTGCACAAAGCTACATTATGAGTAACACTACGGTAACCACTTGTAGCGGTATCTTCTACGATACAGGGGGTGGGTCGGGCGATTATGGCAGTAACGAAAGTTTAACAATGACTATTACTTCGGCCAATGGCAACAGAGTGAATGTTAATTTCAGCTCGATGATATTTGCAAGTGGTGATGGTATGGTTATTTACGATGGGCCAACTACATCTCATCCCCGCATTGGAATCTTTTACGGAACTTCTTCGCCAAATATTCTCTCCACCGGCTCATCGCTTACATTCCATTGCTTCACAACCAGCAGCAATAATGCACCGGGGTGGGTGGCATCGATAACCTGTGCAGGCCCTGTATTACCGGTGTATAATATGAGTAATGGAACAGTTACTGCCTGCAGTGGTGCGTTTTATGATAATGGTGGAGCTGCGGGAGACTACGGGAACAACCTTACTATTACACAAACATTCTGTTCGGGAACTTCAGATCATTTGCAGTTTAGCTTCCTAAACTTCGACTCGTATTATCACCTCAATACAAATGACACCTTGTTTATGTATGACGGTGCTACAACCGGGGCTCCTTTGCTGGCTATATATGTAAAAGAATCTAAATTTGAAACGATAACCAGTTCGGGCACTTGTATTACTTTTTTGTTCAAATCTGATGCTGGTGGCCAGCAAACGGGCTGGGCCGGGCAATTCCAGTGTGTATCTTCTCCACCCTCTTCGCCAACACAATATAGCATGAGTACTGGTGTCCGCTATGTATGCAATGCTCTTTTTTTTGATGATGGCGGACCATTTGAACCTTACAGAACGGCTCTCAACATCACACAAACTTTTACTTCTGCCACTGGAGAGCGGCTTAGCCTGAACTTTACCTTCATGAGCATGTCAGCAGGTGATTACCTGTCAATTTACGACGGACCAACAACGGCTTATCCGCTTATTGGAACATATGAAAATTTACCCCCTGCAATTATATCGAGCGGAACATCACTCACTTTCGTTTGCCACACTTATAATATGAATGCTCAGGGCTGGGCAGCAACCATAAACTGTGCAGGCCCCACGCTTCCGGTATATAACATGAGCAACAGCACAATAACTGCATGCAGTGGTGTGTTTTATGACAATGGTGGCGCGGGTGCAAACTACACCAATAATCAGGATATTTCTCAAACATTTTGCTCAGGCACCAGCGACCATATACAGTTCAGTTTTAACAAGCTTGCTACCGGCCTTTCTTTGGGTGACACCATGTTTGTGCATGATGGAAGCAGTATAGCCGACCCACTACTGGCCATTCTGGTAAATGGTTCAAATTTTGAAACTTATACCAGCAGCGGCACCTGCCTTACGTTCCGGTTCAAATCAAATGCATCGGGCAACAATAGAGGCTGGGCTGGACAGTTTACCTGTGTTTCATCGGTGCCACCGCAAATGGTATTTATGATGAGTACGGGGATAAGGTATGTTTGTAATGCCTTGTTTTACGACGATGGTGGAATCGATGACTACTCAGGCAATTCAAATCTTACTCAAACATTTATTTCCAACAACGGTAATCGCATTTCAGTAAACTTCAATTCCATAAATCTGCTAAACAGCGATTCCATTTCTATTTACGATGGCCCCTCTGCGGCCTATCCATTGCTTGGCACGTATTCAAATTCCGGCTCGATAAATTTTACTTCAAGCGGCACCTCTCTTACGTTTGTTTTTGTCTCCACCCAATCATCAGGCTACTCAGGGTGGTATGCCACCATTTCCTGTGCCGGACCGGCGCTGCCTGTGTATAACATGAGCGGCGGCACAGTAACTGATTGCAGTGGCGCGTTCTATGATAATGGTGGCGCTACAGCTAATTACACCAACAATCAGGACATTACACAAACATTTTGCTCAGGCACTTCAGATCATATCAAGTTCAGATTTAACAATCTTGCTACCAGTCTTTCTTTGGGCGATACACTTTTTATACACGACGGAAACAGCACAGCGGCTCCGTTACTGGCAATTCTGGTGAACGGATCATTTTTTGAAACATTTACCAGCAGTGATACTTGTCTTACATTTCGTTTCAAATCAGACTTAGCCGGTAACAACACCGGCTGGGCGGGGCATTTTAGCTGTGTATCGTCAGTTCCTTTGCCAGCCTTATTTAATATGAGTGCCGGAGTGCGCTATGTATGTAATGCCTTGTTTTATGATAATGGCGGGGCGAACCAACCATACACCAACAACCAGAATAGCATACAAACGTTTACCTCTTACAATGGCGAAAAACTCGCTATAAACTTTAACACATTTACTATGGCTGCGGGTGATTATATATCTATATACGACGGGCCATCAACAGCCTATCCCCTGATTGGTACGTATTCCTCTTCAAGTCCGGGTTTCATTACTTCAACCGGTTCTTCGCTGACATTTGACTGTATCACCAATTCGAGTACAAATAGTTTTGGCTGGAGCGCCTCCATTACCTGTGCTGGTTCCGTTGTGCCCGTATATAACATGAGCAGCAGCACTGTAACGGTTTGTAACGGGGTGTTTTATGATGGCGGCGGCGGGGGAAGCAATTACGCCGATAACGAGAATAACTCCATGACCTTCACTTCGGCCAACGGAACGTTTTTGAAATTCGATTTCAATCCGCAGCATTTCAACCTCGCCACCGGCGACACATTATTTGTGTATGACGGGCCTTCAGCTGCATCACCATTGTATGCCGCATATACGGGCAGCGTGGCTACGCCAGGTTCAATTACCTCAAACACCAGCAGTTTCACGTTCCGCTTTGTAAGCAACAGTACAAGCAACAACGTAGGCTGGCAGGCATTCATAAGCTGTGTGGCGCAACCCGATACCAACCCGCAGATAAGCATGACGAGCGGCATACGCGCCACCTGCGGAGGGACATTCTACGACACTGGCGGGCCCAATGCTTACTACCTGAGCAACGAAAACCGGATAATGTCGTTCTACTCAAACAGCGGTTGCGGAATACGTTTTGCGTTTAACACGTTCAGTGTTTTTGGCGGTGCTGTTTTATATGTATATGATGGTCCCTCCATTACATCGCCGCTTATTGCCACACTCACCGGTTCAGCACTTCCACCTCCGGTTCAATCTTCGGGCAATGTACTTACGTTTCAATTTGTTTCTAATGCCAACGCTGGTTCCACAGGGTGGAGCGCAAACATTTCATGCCCTAATCAGCCTTCAGCAACTATTACCGCAAACGGTCCGCTGAATTTTTGTGTAGGCGAAAGCATCACACTTACTGCTCCACCAAACAATACCTACCTCTGGAGCAACGGAGACACTACGCAAAGCATTACGCTAAATAATTCAGGATCGTATTGGGTAACGGTGACCAACGCAAACAACTGCATAGCTGTATCAAATATTGTTACTGTAAATTCCAGCACAAGCATTACCAGCAATATCGTGTCCAACGGTCCGCTTTCATTCTGTCAGGGCGATTCGGTAACGCTTACGGCAACCGGCGGAAGCAGCTATTTGTGGAGCAACAATTCTACAGCAACGGCACTTAACATCACCCAGCCGGGCAGCTATTATGTGGTGGCAACCAACGGAACATGTATTGATACGTCGGCGGCAGTTACGGTTACTGTTAATCCGCAACCGGTTGCTACACTTACATTGCCGGTTGATAGTTTTTGTGTTGACCAGACTATAGGCATACAACTGAGTGGTGGTTCGCCGGTTGGCGGCTTATGGAGCGGTCCGGGTGTAAACGGCAGTTTGTTTACGCCTTCGGTGGCCGGAACGGGTTTGCACAATATTGTATATACTTACACCAACAACTATGCCTGCAGTGATAGCGCTTCACAAAGCATATTTGTGGATGCTTGCATAACAGTAGCTGAACTTTTTTTAGCCGATTTTGATATATATCCCAATCCGGCACAGCACTTTATACTCATCCGCCTTGGCGAAAACAATACTGCGCAAACCATTGCACTGTATGATATGGCAGGCAGGCTTATCCTGAGTGAAGCGGTAAACAACCGCACACAGGTTCAGCTTTCTCTCATCGGGCTGGAAAGTGGTGTGTATATAATTGAGGCTGGCAATAAGCAAGTAAAACTGGTTAAAGAATAGATTGTGTGTTGCTTATGAAAAAGCCGTATCCGGAAACGGGTGCGGCTTTTTTTACGCATGCAATTGAGCGGGAAAACCACGTATCTTTAAGCTGTGATTTTTCTGGCGTTATTTCGTGAAAGTGTGTTGTTTGCGTTGCATGCATTGCGCGTAAACCGGCTGCGCACTATCCTTTCGCTGCTTGGCGTTACCATTGGCATTTTTGCCATTATTACAGTGTTTACGGCAGTTGATTCGATGGAGAAAAAAGTGCGGGAGAGTATGTCGTCGCTGGGCGAAAATGTAGTTTATGTAGAAAAATGGCCGTGGACATTCGGGCCGGAATATCCCTGGTGGAAATATATTAACCGGCCTTTGCCCGACATTAAGGAACTTGAAGAAGTGAAGCGCCGCACCACGCTGGCTGATGCGGTAGTGTTTGTAGCGGATATGCGTAAAACTGTTTCGGCAGGCACATCGTTTGTTGAAAACTGTATAGTTACAGCGGCCTCACATGATTTTGACCAGGTAAATACATTCGACATTAAAACGGGGCGCTATTTTTCGGAGCTTGAATCAGAAACCGGGCGTGCAGTGGCTGTAATTGGCAGCGCAGTGGCAGATGCGCTTTTCCCGTCAACCGATCCGGTGGGGCAAACCATAAAACTGTTTGGGCGTAATGTAGAAGTGGTGGGCGTGGTGGCGCAACAGGGCGAAAGCATGTTTGGCACCAGCCTCGATGCAAAGGTGTTGCTGCCCATGCACTACGCGCGTACGCTGGTTGACATTACTGCGGAAGAATATCAGCCACACCTGCTTGTAAAAGCGCGCAACGGTGTAAAAACAGAAGATCTTACCGACGAACTTGAAGGTGTAATGCGTGGTTTGCGCCGGCTCAAACCTACCAGCGATGATAATTTTGCGCTCAATGAAGTGAGTTTGCTGGCACAGCCTACACAGGAAGTGTTTAATTTGCTGGGCACCATTGGCTGGATTATCGGCGCGTTTTCTATTCTGGTGGGCGGCTTTGGCATTGCCAATATTATGTTTGTATCCGTGCGCGAACGTACCAGCCAAATTGGCATTCAGAAGTCTCTTGGCGCGCGTAATTCGTTTATTCTGATGCAGTTTATGATCGAGTCGGTGGTGCTTTGTCTTATTGGCGGCATACTTGGGTTGCTGCTGGTGTGGGTCATTTCTGTCCTTGTGGCTTCGCTGCTTGATTTTGATTTTTCATTGTCGCTGGCCAATGTGGTGCTGGGCATCAGCATTTCAATTCTCATCGGACTTATTTCTGGTTTCATTCCCTCCTACTCGGCTTCACAGCTTGATCCGGTAGAAGCAATCCGCAGCAACGCATGAGTGAAACCGGAAAAATACCTTACAACCACACACACGGCTATCTTAAAGAGCGGCCGCGGTTGCTTACAATTTTATGTATTAAGCATTTCATCTTAACGCTTATTGGTTTTGCCGGTGTGCTTTCGCCACAGGTAAAACATGCCGGCATGTTTTATCCCAGCGCACTGGGAATTGTAATCAGTATTCAATTTATTTCCCTTATCGGCATCTGGCATCTTAAACGCTGGGGAGTACACCTTTTCACCTATTCTGTAATTGTATATGCCATGCTGCAAATTGTACTCGAACGTACAGGTTTGTTGGGGTACGACATATTCTGGGCAGTATTTCTGCTAATCACCTGTCTGGTCTATTACAGGCGCATGGACTCAAATCTATAGCGCCTGTTCAAAATAAAAGCAGCCCCGGGAGAGGCTGCTTTCATTATTGCAAGAGGAAAATTATTCAGACCAGTACACAAGATCAACCACAATGATTCCCTGTGCATTTACAAGGCTTTGCGAAAGTGTTACGGTATTTTCTACAGCACCGCTGAAGTAACCATCAAATGCATCAAACGTGTAAGTGCCTTCGGGCAGCGCGGTAAAGCAGGTGCCTTCCTGATTATCAGGATAGAGATAATCGTTGGTTGCATAACTGAACGCATAATAACCAAACAGGTCGTTGGCCTGTACTTCCTGGCCCTGATTGTTTACAATGCGTATGCACACATTGTACACCGGCTGGTAGCTGGCCCGTACTTCTTCGATAACCGTAATCAGGTCGTTGGCAAGGCTTTGCTGAAAATCGAGCACGGCATTGAGCGATGCAATGAGACTGAGTGCCTGCGGGTTGTTTCCGCCCTGAATAGCTGTAACAATCTGGTTGCTGTAGTCGAGTGCGAGGCCCTGCTGGTTCTGCACTTCAATGGCAATATCGTAAATACCGTCGGTTGAAAGCTGATTACCAGTTTGCACGTTGGCTTCATTCACCCAGTAAAGCGCGTTATCAGCCTCATCGAGCGTGCCGTTAAGTGCAGGCACAATGTTATTGATAAACTGATTGGCATCAGGTGCATTAAGCACTACAATCTGAAGCGCCAGATTATCGCTGACGGCGCGGGCAGTTTGTGCATTCTGCTGAATATTTTCAGCAGCAAAAACAGCATTATCGAGCTGCTGGTTAACAGTAAGTTGTGCCTTGGCTGCAAGCACAAGCATAAATGCCAGCGCAAACGATGTAATTTTTTTCATGGATTTGAGTTTTGGTTTCGCACAAACCTACAACTCAAACATTAGCATTTATTAAACATCATACTACTTAAATATTAAATTACTTACGCTCAAAAAAATAAGAAATTAACAGCCTTTCAGAATAGTATTTACTAAATAAATAACCGTGTTTAGTTTATATAAATCAATCAAAGCATTTAAAAAAACGCACTTAATCTTCCTTATTCATATCCGATACACGCACATCATTTACATATTCTTCCTGATAGGCAATTTTGCCGCCCTGTTTGTAAAAAATCATACTCCCGTTTTTTCGTTCGGCTTTGTAAGTACATTGTTGGATAGTATCCCCTTCGGGATTAATGAGAGCTACCGTACCATCGGGCTTTCCTACCGGACAGAAGAGATAGGTTTTCCAGTTGGCAATTTCGCGTTTATCGTCGGTTTGTTTCATTTTTACATAATACATTCCTTCACCCGACTTTTTAATGTTGCCCATTTTCTGCAGATGAATAATGTAGCATATACCACCGAGCGACTGATAGACTTTAATGTACTTTTTCAGCAGGAGTGTATCGGTTGATGTACGAACCACATCAGCACTATCACATTTTGTGTAAACAGGTTTTTGGGCATCCATCTCCTCCTGTTTCTTTTTATTCTTCTTTTCGCGTTCTTTTTGCACTTTCGCTACACTCTTATCGCGCTGGCGTTGTTTTTTTTCTTCCAGCTTTTTGGCCTTGGCCTTTTCCTTTTCGGTTTGGGGTTTTGCCGTGGGCGAAGCCTGCTTCTTTTTTTTCTTCTTCTTTTTCTTTTTGTCTTTGTCAGTTTTGTTTATGTGCATGGCAAACACCTCCGGCACGGGCCTAAATTCGGCCATTGCCGAGAATGCAAAAAATAGCAGCAAAAAATACAGCAGACGGATTTTCATAGTTGTATTTGCAAGTACGTTATGCTAATTTACGCATAATACGAAGCAAGTTACCCTATGGCTCAAGGCTGGACGGAAAAATAAAACAAGACTGCTCCCGAAACGGAAACAGTCTTGTTTAACAGCATGACGAGATGCTGCTTGTTTTTACCAGTTAAGTGTACCGTTAAAGGGCATTACGAGAATGATATCGAGCAGTTTGGTCTGATCAATTTTCCCGTCGGTAAGAATATCGTCGGGAACCGTTGTTGCGGCCAGCGTCCATGGTTGTCCTTTGCCGGGTACGGCCACCGGGGCTGTAGCTGAACCGATCTGCAGCAGGTGATCAGGCAGCGGCCAGGATGTTCCGGTTGTGCTGTTCAGCGACAGTTCCAGACCGGTCAGGCTTGTGCCTGGTGCGGTAGCAAGAAATACACCGGTTTGTCCGTCATCGTTGCCCAGCATTACGTTCGACAGGTTGGCCGGGTACATCTGGTTCACCAGTTCAAACGAAAGGTTAAATGTTTCGCCTGAAGGGTTGGTGCAGAAATTAAACCATGCTGCACCAAACATCTGGCGCATGCTGAGGTATTGCCAGCCTTTGTAATTCTGCACAGGCTCAAGTGCTGTAACCTGCGAGCGGAATGTGGCGCCACCATCTTCGGCGGTGTATTCAACGGTAATAATTACATCGCTGATGGAACGCAGATCAAAGGCGTTTGCAGCCTGCGGAATGCTGAGATTCCAGGATGATACGGCACCTGTGCCTTCAAACGGCAGGTATTGTTCGTCGTTGAAGTTCACCTGGAACATGCCCGCATCATTCACGCCGGTAGAAATAATAATTTCCTGGTTCGGGTTCCAGTTTACACGCAGCGATCCGTCGGATGGTGCGCTGGAAATCAGGCCAAGCAGGTATTCCACAGCATCAAGTGATGGTTTAACAGCTACCGCATTACCCGTTTGTGTGAGCGATGCATGGATGTTCTGATACGGACCAACGACAGCGGGGATTGTTACACTCAGCGATTTTATTTTCCGGTTGTAATGTCCCGGGAAATCCAGATCGTAACTCAGTTCATTGATATCGAACCTGCAGTTGCCGGTTGATACGAGTGTGAGCAGCGCCTGCGGGTTGTTCTGGCGCATGCTCCAGGTTTTGCGTATTTCCAGTTTGCGGTTGTTGCCGCTGATGTACGCATTTTCCATTTGCTGCAACGCCAGCGCAAGTGCATCACCGGCCAGCAGCCCCTGGTACGATGAATTCCATGCGGCGCTGTTGAGGTACGACTGATTTATATTCAGTTCATACTGCAATGCGTTTTGTGCGCTTTGTGCAAGGCTCCATGCGAGCTGAAACATCTGGAAATAGAGTGTGTTCAGCTGGCCCGACATCCAGGTGTAGAGTTCTTCGTTAGTAAATTTGGTTTTGAGGAACTGATATACTTCCTGTGCCTGAACCAGCTGGGTCTGATTTATTGCAGCCTCTCCTTTTGCGGCTTCCAGTGCAAAATTGTTGGCGGTAATCTGCGCCTGTATTTCTTTCATCTGGTTGCCCGCAATGTTTTTCTGCAGGTCCCATTCGAGCTCGCGGCGCACGTATTGGCTCATCTGTTGCATCATCTGAGCAGCAGCACCGGCAAGGTGCGCTTCGCCTTCAATGAGTTGAGCAGCTGCACTGATTGCTTCACCGAAATTCATCCCGCCATCAGCCAAACCAAAAATATCCGGGAACAGGTATGCAGGAACAGCAGGAATACGGATCGCATTGGCTATAAATGCACCGGCTGCGGCTTCGGCAGAAAGCAGCAGAGACAATGCCTCCAGCGGACCTATCGGATCTATCATCCAGCCGAGGTACGTGTTATGTACATATTTTGCATTGGCGTAGCTGGCCTGTAATCCTTCACCCACATACTGCAACTGGTTTACCTGTGCGGCTTTCACATCGTTGGTCATGTTGTAAATAACCTGCTGGTAACCGGCCTGCAGTTGCGAAAGGTATTCGGCATCTTTTTTCTCAAATGCAGCGAGTAATTCCCCGCCGAGACGAACGACTTCACCGGTAACCGATTTTGCCTGGTTAATGAGGTAACTGAAGCGGAACCATGGCACAGCTGGTGTGGCAGCATTAACCGTTCCGCTGCCAATAGTTGTGGCAGAAAAATTAGTAACCAGTGAACGCGGATCAATGGGGGCTGCAAACAACGGTATGGCATTGGGCGCACCGGTAATGGTAAGGCCATGCCGTATTTTGTAAAGCCGGTCGGCAACCAGTTGCCAGTAACCAAGCAGTTGTTTATTCGAAGGCACACAGTAATATGCGTCAATTATACTCTGCACCTGTTGCGGCAGCGTTGGTCCGTCCGTCGTGGTAAAATCCGACAGCCCGTTTTCCATTTCAATAAGAAACTGCGGAACACCGGCAGTGCCATATTCCAGTTCAATGGCGTTGTAATTTACAGTGGGCTGCGGTTCTTCCACCACCGTTTTTACCGGTTTGCGGCCGAGCAGTGTTTCGGCAAGTACATACCGCATGGTGGCATCGGATAGCGATTCCCAGGTATCCTGTGTAAACAGCGAATCGCCCCAGTTGATGAGGTTTTCGATGTAACGCATGAACGTTGCTTTCTGCCACGAGTTCACGCGCAGCCGTGCGATGCTGTCAGGGTCGAACGGATCGTATTCATATACCGCCATCTGCATGCTTGCGGTATAATACGCAGCCGGCTGCAGGAAGGAATCCTGCCACGCATCACCGTTCAGTATGTGGTACAGTGATGTGGCATTGATGCGGCGGAAAGGCAGGAAATTCCAGAACGCCGCATTGGGTCCAATCGTGATGTAACTCTGGTACATTTTTTTGATGGCACTGCTTTTTTTGGCGTAGTCATATAAGGCCACGTCGGCTATAATGCCATTAAAATAAAAAACATCCGTCTTTGCAGAATTACCACAACCCACCCGGAAAGGGCTATGCGTATTCTGTCTGTATCCGGTAACGGCAGCCGGATTTTGAGTTACTTTTTTTCCATTGATATACACGTCTACTTTTTTCCCGTCATAACGGCCGACCACAAACATCCATTCGTTGAGTGTGTTCAGCGTGTACGACTCAGCTGAAACAAAATTAATCGATGCGCCATTCAGCTGGGCATAAATAGTAAGCTTTAAACACCAGTTATTGGTTGTGGTTTTCACAAACTGAAGGTGGTAACCTCCGTTATCCGTACTGCTCTGGGAATTAACAATAGTGCAGTTTTTTGATGTTGTAGGCGGTCCTGTCAGTTTTACCCATGCTGTAATTGTAAACTCAGCCGGGTTCAGTAATGCATTGTAACCGGTAGTTGCTATGGACGGACTGGAACCTGAATTAAATGTCCAGGTGGTACGGTCTAAAAATGCAAACGGCAAACCGTCGCCGGAGGCCGATGTAACATTGGTTGCAGTAAGTTCAAAAGCTGCATCACTGGCAGTTACAGATGGAAATGTTATAGCAGTAGTCGTGCCGTTATTTCTGTTGATGGGCCAGTAGGCTACCGGTCCGGTTTCTTTTTCCGGGCTCGTGATAAAATCAAACCATTCTTCACCGGCATTCGGTTGCAAAGCCGTTGGATTAAAAATACGCTGGTACCATTTTTCAGCGGCATCAAATTTATTGCTGCTGCGCAACTGTTCAGCAACAAGGTAAGGCGCATAAAAGAAAATTTCCCAGAAATAAATACTGAAGGCACCGTTAAAATTCATCAGGTCCGAACCGGGTAATTCGGTATAAGTGGTTGGATTGAATTGATGAAGTGATTCTTCGTCCAGTTGCTGCATCTGCGGGGCAAACAACCCGTCGAAACCGGTTTTTGCAAGCACCGTTATAAGCTGTGCCACGGTATCGGTGTTCACCCGTACAAAACGCATTTTCGGCTGTGCTGGTGATACCAGCGGCGATTTGGAGTACGACACATGCAGCGAATCATTGCCTGTTGAAATCTGCATGCACTCGGTATCCGTATTGTTCAGGGCATCCGGAAACGCAAGATAGGCCTGTGTATCCGTATTGAAAACAAAAGCTCCTGCACTGTTACTGATGCGGTTAAATGAAGTGAGCGGACCGTGTAAGCCCGACAGGTACAGGTACCCGTTGGCCTGCTGGTAAAGCACCAGTGCTTCTGCCGGGGTAAGTGTTACACGATGGTAGAGCAGACCGAAAATGTAACCATTAAACCCATGAAAGGTGAGGTTTGAGTCGGTGGCTGCTGTAAATGACTGGCCACTGCTACTGAGCCGCAAACTACGGCCGTTCAGGTAAATTTCGACCTCCGTTTTATTGCTGGTTATTGTTACGTAGTACCATGTGTTTGTAGCAACAGCCGATGAACCGACTTTATATATAGCACCTTGGTATTGGTTGTTTGCATAATATACATACAACCCGTAAGCCGTCGGGGTACTTCCGGAAATGCTTTCATACTTCATTCCCAGAACGGAGTTTACTTCATCGTGGCTGTTGCTGTAGCCGTTTGGTGCAACAAAAAGGGTGGTGTTGTTGGCTATACCATTAGCAAGATAAATCCAGAAACTGAAGGAACTGTGTTTTTGTATTTTATTGGTTGACCAGTCTAAAACAACATTCCCGGACTGTAAATTCGGTACGCTTATACCCGGAAGCCTGGTATAGGCTGTTGACCAGTTCGCACCACTTGTCGTCCCGTTTTTCCCGGAAATAATATCATAAACAGTATGGTCAACCACAAAATTATCCGTTTCTGTACACGGCCACCACGAATACGCCGGGGGAAGTTCCATGTTCAGCAGCGATGAGGTTACATCAAATACAAGCCCGTACCCGTCATTTTCTTTAACCAAAGCACCTTCCACAAAATTTGCCCCGGTAGTGTCAATCCATAAACTATAATCACGCGTGGTAAATGATGCGGTAAGCAGCGTAGCAGGCAGTACGGTGGTGTATTTGTTTTTATGCTTGTACGCATAATGCGCTGCAGCGTACAACTGCCCCTGCAACTGATGCGCTGCTTCGTTCATTTTCTTGTTCGGAAGTGTCGGGGCATTTGCAACGGTAAGGTCGCAGGTAACATAAGGCCCGAGTACCACCACCAATGCTTCGCCTACGCCCGACGTTTTGGAAAAAGGCAATACGTTTACTTTATTCCATGATTTGTCATTGTAATACGGATAGCGTTTTGATTGATCGGCATTCACCATTTGTGAGCCGTATAAACAGCCCGGATAAAAATCAAGGTATTTTGTACCATTGCCGGTTACCGCAATCAGGATGTCTTTCTTTAAAACCGATGGTTCAATCCACGATGAGTTAAAGTCGCGCCACGAATAATAAACTGTGGCATAGGTGGTGGTGAATTTTTTGGAATCGGAATCCGACGAACTGCTGCTGCTGCTGCTGCTGCTGCTGCTGCTGCTTGTTTTCGGTGAAACCTCGCTTTCTTTAACCCCGGTCGTATTCGTTATCTGTGTCTGTTCCACCCAAAAAATAAACTGCCTTCCAAAAGCCGTTACTGTTGTAACATATTCTGAATTGATGGACAACCCTATTTTTTCCCATGGTCCAAAGTTGACCTGTGTAGCATCGGCCGGATCAATATGCTCGTCGTTAACAGCCGTTTCGCTGGTTACAAGCATGGCTGTGCGGAAATAAAATACAGCCGGTGATGTTTGTGAGCGACCGACCATGTTTATCACCCGGCGCTGGTTACCGGTGTTCATACCCGGAACACTGTCAGGCAGATCAACCATGCAGGCATCTACCAGCATTAAGCTGGCTACATCGGAAATGGTTTCAAGGTAGCTGGCCATGGCGGTACGCACCGTGTCGTCGGTAACCTGGTTTTTCGACAGGTCGTTTACCAGCTGGCGGAATGCATCACTCTGGTATTTGCGGAGGGTTGGATCTACATAATTTTCAGGGTACAGGTACACCTCGCGGTTCGCCTGCCACACCCGGTAAGTGTTCATCCATTTCCACCAGGCTTGCGGAATATTATTTACAGCACCGGGCTCCAGGTTGTTGATGATGCGGTTCACATACAACTGCAGGCTGTTCATCGCCGCAACTGTCCACGATGTTTTAACATCCGCGGACATGTTCACATCAATAAGCAGGTACTCATACAATTCTTCGCGGTTCTTAACCCCACCGATGGATGGCTCCAGGAGCCACATCAGCCAATCGCATAATACATCACGCACCTGGGTGCGGATCCTGCCGTTGTTTTCAGTAACCGCGTCGGCTCCCTGCTGCGTGGTTAGTGCGGCGTTGGTTGCCGCGGTGGCATTATCAAAGGTTTGCCAGGTGGAGCTGCCCGGCGAAAAACAGTTTTGTGCGGAAAGCTGCTGCAGCAACAACAGCGTGTTCATACCCATGCCGGTTTTTTCTTCCGCAGCAATCACATCCGCAATCTTGCGGACACCCGAAACGATATTGAAGTTAACCGCAGTAAAACAGGAACTCCCGGTAATCAGTTTCAGCTCGTTGTAATCCCAACCCGTTAGCCGGGCCAGCAGGGTAAGCTGGTCATCGGAAGGTTGCAGATGCGAAGTAGCAGTTATGGCCGGTGCTTTTTCAAAATAACCGATGAGGCCGTTCACCTCGTTACACATTTGCTGCAACGATTTATAATCACTGAGTTCCTTCAGTTGTGCCACCGTAAACAGGTAGCTTCCGAAAGTAAATGAAGGGGTAGTGGATGTACTGAACTTCGCGGAATACAGCCCGATCTTACTTACTTCCTGGCCGGTCAGTTTAAACCAGCGGGTAAGTGTACTGTTATATTTTACCGTATCGAGGTAGCTGCTGCGGTTGGGATTGGTTTTTATATCGGCATTGAGCAGCAGGTTCGGGCTGTAGGTCATTGCGCCTGCGGGGGTGGTAAATGCAGACTGGTTGTTCACTTCATTACTGCTGAGCAAACAAATACCATACATTGTTTCTGCACTCGTTCCTGCAGCGGCAGCAAGTGAACGGATAACCAGGTCCGTTTGCACAGCCTGGGCGGTTATAAGTGTACCGGTTACTGCTGTCACAATTTTTTCGGATGGCAGATCTGGAACAGGAATCCATGCGGGCTGACCAAAGAATGTTCCGTTGTAAGCCGTGCCTCCCGGGGAAAGATTTGCAACAGTTGTTCCTGTTCCGTCATTCATTGGCCAGTAGGCAATAAGGCCGGCCTCATTGCCGGTAAATTCAGTAAACATATCCTCCATCACCTGTTCCGCTGTGCGGGCGGTATTCCAGATAGAAAGGTTGGCCATGCAGCCGGTAAATGAATTTGCAGCATAATAAGCCGGTGTTGTCGGCTGCACATAAACACCCGGAACATCTTGCGGCAGGCGGCCTTCGCCAACCTGTATGCCGTTGCAGTAAAGGCGCCAGTTGCCGTGGTCGTTTACCCACGAGATAAATGCCCATTCGTTATCTGCTTTGAAAAAGCCGGGAGCACTTCCCACATAATAATGGTTGTTGTATCCTTCCGAAATCTGCAGTTGCCCGGGCAGCACTCCGTTTGCCATTTGTGATAATACAATTCCGGGGGCCATATTATTGTTGTCCCACACCACCCGGTTTCCGACAAACATAGGCCATCCAGGCGTGGTAATGCTATTGAGCTGCCCCCACAAACTGATCGTAAAACAGTTGGTGGATTGTACCGTTGCATCGGCAAACGGATCAAACGGAAACTGCACCGTGTCGCCGTTAGCTGCATTAAACGAAATAACGAAACGCGACGGATTCACCTTAAACAGCGCGGGACCTGAAACGGCACCAGTATATAACACCTGCGTGATAGTTCCCGGATTGATGGTCATGTAATTGGTAACCAGTCCGCCGGAAGTAAGCACCTGTGCGTTTACCAGTTCATCGTAAATGGCCTGTGCAGTGGCGGCATTTACAGTATCGGTAACAAACGAAGCGGGGGTAACAATAACCTGTTCAGCCGACTTTATCATTGTATCCATTGCCCGGTCAAATGTTTCCGTAACGGATGCGGGGACTGTGCCTTCAGGATAAGTACCCGTGGTGAGGTACGAAAGCTGGCTGCTGCTGATGCGTGCTTTTTTCATCCAGGCCGCATATTCACACAATAGAACAACCTGCTGCTGTGTCCAGCGCAGCTGTGATGTACTGAGCTGCATACCTGCCCGGGTTGTAAGCGTTATAAAATCAGGCACCGGCATACGCACAAGTTTTGCAAAACGGGCAATGCGATACAGTAACGACATGTTCTCCACCGACAGCGAAAGGGAGGTCGCTGTTGTGACTGAACCAGCAATTGCCGCAAGGTCAGCAGCCGAAATACCAAGTGCTGCAGCAAGCTGGTTCGAAATGCGCTGGTCCTGGCTGTAGTTTGAGCCTTTGAATGTCCATGAAATTACCGCTGACATAAAGAGCGGGTTGTTCGAATAAATCGGGCGGTAGTAACTTTGTTCTGTATCAACACCGCTGTCATTCAGCAGCGGCGGGGAGTTATAAACACGGTCCCAGAGGTCCTGCGGCGTTGTGCCGTTGCCGCGCCCGTAGGTTTTCATGTCGTACCAGAAACTGCACAGCTCATCCACAGGAATCGTATATTGTTTCGTCAGCTCCGCAATTTTTCCGAGCGAAACAACCATGTCATTCGTAACCGGTGTTGCGCTGCCACTGATTGATTTCAGTGCCCAGTCCAGTTCATCATACGACCACCCCGTTTGTGCCTTCAGCCTTATAAGCACGGCCAGCTGGTTCAGCGCAGCATCGTTCAGTATGGTGTTTTCACCCGCCGGGGTGTTACCGGTAACACCATCGGAAAGGGCGAGTGCGGCAGGCGAAACGGCATTTGAAGTACTATCGTAACTTTTTTCTATCAGCTGGATGTATGTACTGGCCGAAAGCACACTGTTCAGGTATAACCCATGCAACAGCGTCGGATTCATTTCCGAAATCGTACCTATGGGCAGCGACTCATACTGTGCAAAATAAATCGGATTGCCTCGGCTTGCATCATATTGGTTTTTCCCCAGATCATGCGCCACATCGCCACCCGTTTCATCCAGGGGCCAGTAACAAAACAGGTGATCATCGTCGTAGTTTTTCAGACGGCTGTACATCAGGCTTTTGATCTGCGCTTCTGTACGTGCCCGGGTCCATATCCGTATTTCCGATAAAGCACCTCCATAGGATGACCCGCTGATATAACCGATATTGATTGCAGAGCTTTCTGACTGCGATACGGGATACGGTGCAATCTGATAACCCGAATCCATAACCCCATTAATATAAATGTAATGTTCACCCGTGGAATAATGCCGGGTGTATGCAATGTGTGTCCAGGTATTCAGCGTAAGATTCCGGGAAGATGTAATAGTAATCGTTGAACCGTTGGACGCTAAAATATAGGTACACTCCACCTGCCCTTGCTCATTCAGTGTAAGGAAAAACTCCTGGCCGGTGCCTTTGCCGATGATGGTAACTACACCGCCTGTAATCCGGGTCGGAAATGCCCAGAGTTCGATCGTAAGCGATTCGGTGAGCATCGCATTTTCAAACGCCGCAGTAGATATATCCCTGCTGCCATTATCGTACATGGCATAACCGCCGGTGCCGCGTTTCAGATCCTGGTACACCAGTTGTTCCAACTGATCAGGCACAAGACCTGTTTGCTGCAGCAAAACAGTTTGCTGCGAAAGTGCCGTGCAAACTTCGCTGTCGGTTGGTGTGCCGGTAATTCCATACCGTTGTGCAAGGGTATAGGAAGTTGCTCCTTTCACAAGTGCAAGTTGTTCCGGCGAAAGGTTAAGCGTTTCGGCTGCCGCTGCAGGTGGCGCGGTATCAAGCAGATCATAAACCACATTCAGCGGCACTCCCAGTTTTTCCATCGCGCCGCGGATAGTAAGCAGTGATACATTAAACGGTGCATTAAACGGATAAACCGATCCGGCAATTACCTGCATCGGATCAGTTCCGGCAGTAAAATTGACCTGCAGGTTCTGCTGCAAAATGGCGTTTACAATATCCAGGTAACGTACTTCCGTTTCAGCCGTTTTGCAGTCGAGCGGCATCGTCCATAAATCGGGACGGCGGTACTGCAGCGTAAACAGTTCTTCCAGCGGCGGTGTAACATACTTTGTTACCATCCGCATCAGGTCGGTGAAATACGCGGCCGGTCCGAAAATGCTCTGGCATTCGTCACAATCGCAGGTAAGCATCGGCCCGAACAGGCGCCGGTAATCCGGAATACCCTCCTGGAAATCCGGTTTTCTATCACGCGACGGTGCTGTAACGGTATCCAGTTCCAGCTCCTTCGGCTTCGCCAGCGCCAGCTCAAAACTGCTGCGGCGGATGCGTGCGGCATTGCCCGCAATTTTTGCACACAGCGCAGCGGGATCAGTTACACCGGTTATACCCGAAAGTGCAGGCACCGCTTTTTGTGCAAAGTCATCCGCATCCAGCGAAGCAATGTGATGCGCACTGTGAAAGCCCAGCCCTTCGAGCGCAGCCGCCACGTTTTCGTCCGGATACACTTTCAGCATGCGTTGCCGCGTTCGCAGTTGCTGCAGCAACTGTTTCTGATCGGTATCTGCAGGCCAGTTGTATTGCGCAAGGGCTTCGGCGCTGAAGAGGTCAGCGGTTTGTAAGTTGAGGCCGGCGTTGGCGGCGAGGAAGGTGGTGATGGACATATTTTTATTGATTTCTTAATTTTGTTTTTGATACCTTTCAGAAGATCGTTTATCGTAATCTTTTTTTTGGCAGGAACCTGCCTCCGGGAATTAACTCCCTGTGTTGAGCACTTACGTTTAGGTTTTATTACTTACAATAGGCGGATACGGATTTTTCTTTCTATCAATCAGATCAAATTCTACTTCATCTTCAGATCCCGAATCTGCGTTGAGCTCTGTTAGAGATGTTAAATTAAATGTAGCATATGTAGTTTGAGGAATTTGTTTAAATGCTTCTTCTATTTGTTTATTGGTATAACCAACTAACGTGTATGCAGAATTTTTTGATGCCCAAAATGCGCCAACATTAGGATTGTATATACCTTTTGGAGTGCCTTTTAATATGAAATTTAAATAACAACACAAACAAGCCCTCTTTACCCCGGCTATACATTTCAGATTGGGTTGTCTTTCCACAATGTTGCCCTCCGCATGTTTTCCACTAATAATGCCGGGAACCAAAATTATCTTTGGATCAGGGTGTATGTTATTGTATTCGTTGATATCAACTTTTAGCTTTTGAGCATGCCTATATTGCCTGTTTGCGATCTTTTGTCTTCCAGTTTTGTCATGGGGACGTCGCATATCCCCTGATTTAGTTTTTTCTTTTTCTGGCAGTACTACTTTGTTTACTTCAAAATCTAAAAAATCAGATAATTTATTGTATCCGTTAAGAATATTATTTAATTTAGTATGTTGATCATTGCTGGATATGTAGATATTGCCATCAAGGCCAAGTCCTGATTGAATTTCAACAAACTTTGGGTTTTTACTGAAAATGGCATTGGACAAATGCCTTAATAACCGCTGTTCAAGGCTGTGATCATTTCGTGGTTTTACCATTTCCATTTCCCATACATATAAACCACTCCCATCCCGCCCTCCTCCATTTATGTCAGTTGCTTTCGATTTCGTCATTAAATCAACCAAGAGATTGATAATTTCTTGAGCCCGAGGGTCCATTTCCTCTTTTATTTCCTTTTTTGTTTTTTGTTTTTTTGCTTTCGGTTGTTTTTTATTGCTTTTTGATTTAAATACTCCCCGTTTTCCTAATAATCCAGTCAAATCATCGTTTTCTTCACCCGACGAGTCATCTCCAGCCATCCCCGTCGGGTCATTATACCGCACCGGGTTACTCGAAACATACTCATACAAATTCGGCCCGTCCACCGGCCCCGCAGGGTCAGGACTCATCCACCGGCACGTCCATGTGGCATAATACCGCGCACCGTAATAATATAATCCTGTGGTGGCATCACGCTCCTTACCGCAGAAACGCAACTCTTTCGAATCGGCTTCCAGCTGGCTGTCTGCAATGGTATAAGCCGTGCCGCCATACACATAATATTGTTCGTACGTGAGCAGTTCGGCAGTCTCGGTTACTTCCATGGTTACCGAATCGAGCGGATCGCAAAGCTGGTAGCGGTACTGCACATCGCCGGCAGTAATTTCCGATTGGTTGGGCGGTGCGGTGATCCACACATGTGTAATAAGAGCTGGTGCATTGCCGTCGTTAAAAGTAATGGTGTGTTTTTCCGACTGCGGTGCGGGTGGGGTGGAAGGCCTTGTTGCATTTACCGGTGCCGTCCACGTACGCGACTGCTGAAAACCACCGAGGTAAATTTTCTCCGTATATTCAATATGCGTACCGCCGTTCACCATGCGTTCACTTACTTTGCGCACGCGGTTGCCGCTGGTGTTGTATTGGTAATATTCCGCATCGTTCAGCGTAACGGTTTCGCCGGTGTTTTCATCCGTAACCGTTCGTTCAATGGTTACCACATTTGAAATATGATTGAGGTAATTCCATTGTACCCGCGCTGTACTGCCCGGATTGAGCACCAGCGTGTTGCCATTACCGTCGTACAGAAACTGCGGCAGGCCCGACATGTTGTCTGACGGATTACCAACATACATCGTGTTCAGGTGGTTGTTCGTGTCCTGCACGGTAAACACCTGGGTCCAGTTGCCGCTGGCAGCAATGTGCCGTTTCAGAATCAAGTTATCACCAAAATCGTACGTGAACTTCTCCGTATAATTTTCCAGGTTCTGCAAATCGCTTGTGCTGCCGGCTTTCGGGAAACTTAAACTGCGCACCGCTGCGCCGCCACGCTCGGGCACATTCAGTCCCGGCATGGTGCGGCCATTCGCAGTAATAATGCGGTACAACGGATCATACGTGTACGAAGCCCCCGGCAACACCTGCTGGTTGTTGTTAAACACCACCGCATCGTTGTTGTCAATTGTACTGATGGTATGTCCCACGGGATCGTACGTGTAATACATATCCTGCAATACATTGCCTTCTTCGAAATCGCCGGTGCGTGTGGTGTAACTGCGCACAATCTGCAGCGTAAGTGCATCGTAGGTGTAAATAGAAGTTACTCCGTTGCCGTTTACCACACGTGTACGATTGCCGGTAGCATTATAATCAATATGGGTGATTACTTCTGTCCAGAGTTGCTCACCGGGCAATGCAGGGTTGTGTATTTTCTGTTTGCTGTTTTTTAATGCACCGTTAATGGTGTAGCTGAATTGCTGCAGTGTGCCATCGGGCAACGTGTCCTGCAGCACCTGGCCCGGCGCATTATACGTGGTTGAGCGGTTATAAACCGAAGGCGAATTCAGAATATCCTGTTGCGCCTGCGTGGTCCAGTTGGCTTCGGTTTTGTAATCAGGACGCAGGTACGTGGTTCCGCTCAGCGCTGCACCGGCAATGTTGTATGTTGGTATAATTGATAATCCCGATTCGTCATAATCTTTCCACGGTTTTCCGATCAGGTTATTGGCAGCTGCATCCGGAGCAGTTTCGCCATACACCGTTAACTGCACGATGTTATTCATTGCAGGCGATAATGTACTATTCATTACCTGTAATGATAACGGGCGCTGCAGGTTGTCATACGTGTTGATGGCCTGGTACCCATTGTTGTCCCACGAACATACCGGGTTGCCGGCTATGTTTGCGATGTTCCAGCGGAGGCCCGCGTCGGCACTTTCACTTTTTAACACCTGTCCGCCGAAACCGTATTCGCTGCGGAAATTAAACAGCACCGTTTCTTCACGCACCATTTTCAGAAACAGGCGCGCATCGGCATTATACAGTTGCTGCCTCTGGATGTTATACACACCGAGCGAGGTCATGCAACTTTGTGCCAGCCAGTCTTCGAGTTGTTCGCCGTTGTCCGGAAACTGCGAGCGGAACTGTGCGCTGAATCCGGGCGTGTATGGCTGAAAGTAATTCGTTACCCAGGCATTGGTGTCATCTTCATTTTCTTTTGCGAGGTAATTCAGACTTAGCAGTGCATTCCACACATTTACTGGTGTATCGGGATAGGCAACATCTTCGGGAATGGTATCTGCTGCAATTGCACCAAGGTTACACGCAATGGTGCGGATGGGGTTGCCAAGATTGTCAATAACAACTTTTGCCGGCGTATTGTAACACGGCACCGCCGCCTGCAATGCGGCGTATTCGGCCTGCTGCGCGGGAGTTGGTGTGGCCGGATAATTTTCCATGAACCATTTGTAATACGGCGCATCCAGTATGGTGTCGTTAAAATCGTACGAGTGTGTTTCCCACGATTGGTAAACGGATTTGGAGAAAAATCCTTTTGGTGAATCAGTGCGTATCACACGGCCAGCCGGGTCGTAATGAATCACCGAAGGAGGCGGCACCAATTGCTCGTCGATGATGCTTTGCTGGTCTTCAAAATACGGCGTGCCGCTGAAATACGGCAGGTATTGTTCCACCGGCATACCCTTGTTGTTATAAACGGTGCGGCCGCTTACTAACCAGCGTTCCTGTGTGGACGAATCGGGCGACGGATTTACAATTACGCCGTCAATTTTGCGCAATGTAATTTCGCCGTGCGTGGTTTTTACTTTGCTCTGCAAAACCGTACCGAGTCCATCGCTGTATGCAATGCTTATCGGCATTTGCGTTTCATCAACGCCTTTGCCTTCTGCCTGCAGTTCGTATGCATGATCCATACGTGTAACACCGATGGCGTTCAGGGGCTGTTGCCTGTTTTTCCAGGCAAAAATGTCGTTGTAAAAATAACTGCTTGCCCCTTGCAGGTAATTTTCCGGATGCGCAAGTACATCATCAAATGTGGCATTGCCTTGTATCACATATTCACTGATGGGCAGATCGCCGGTGTTTACACCATTGATGGTGCCATAGGCCGATGTTACAATCACCCGCCCGAGTGCATCGGTCAGCACTTCGGCCACGTTGCCGTTTGCATCGGTGCTGCGCCACGGACTCATGCTTTGGTAATCGTATTCGTAAGTGTTGCTTATGGAAATGGATTCCGTGAGTACCGCTGTTGATTGTGTGATGCTGAGGTAATACGGATCATATTGCACCGTGGTGCTGCCGTTAAAACCGTTTGCATCCAGCACGGTTGCCGACAGTATGCCTGTAATGGTTGCTTTGGTAATGGAAGGCGTATAAAAATATTCTACACCCCAGTTGTACAATTGCATCATGCCGTAGTTCCACCAGTAGCCATTGGCCAGCACATAGCCGCATTGGTTGGTGAGCATGGTGTTGTTTACTTTGTCACCATACGCCGCCGTAATTTCTTCGGGATCGAGCACAGCCGTTTCGGTGTGGTGCAGCAATGCCTGCGGATAGATGGCACCGTAAGCAGCAGCTGCAGTGCCGGTATCGTTCCAGAATACGCTGCGGCTCCAGCTCAGCAGGCGGCTCCAGGGTTGCGTTGCGGGAGGTGTGTCGCCTGATGCAAGCGGATTGGCAAGCGCGGTATTTACTAATTGCAATAACGCGTCTGGGGTAAACGGTGCATTGGCCGGTGCTTCAAAGCCGGCCGTTTCGTATCCTTTGCCCTGCCAGCCCACACCGAGGTATTGCCACGAATCAGGCGGATCGGTTTTTGAAATGTTTGGCGCATTGATGTACCAGCTTTCGCTCACCACCACGCGCAACTTTTGCTGCTCCGGATAAATTACAATACGATCGTCATCCTGATCACGACGCGGATAGCTGATGGCCGCACTCAGCAGCGGGTTTCCGTATTCATCCATGCTCAGCACGAGGCTTTGTGCAATGTGCGGATCAGCGGGATTGCGGTCGTAGGTGTAACTCAGCGAATTGTTACCTACCGGCATCAGGCTGCAGTAACGGCCACCGAGGCGCGGCTGGATCAAACGCACAAGTACCGAACTCATGGAAACGGTGTACGGATTTTCAGCCAGCGACGAATTGTCTTCGGCATACACTTCGCTGCGTATGGTTTGACCGGCCAATGCGGCATACGCCTGTTTGATGGAAAGCGCATCCTGAGCCTGCATGGCATCATCAAACGTAAACACGGGGATGCTCCATTGCTGCGCATCGCCTTTGTAAAATTCCGTTTCGTATTGCGCCAGAATTTCCGGTGTCTGTTCGTATGCACCGGTAATAAACCAACTGCGCGAATACACCGGCGGCATCCATAAATTTTTATCGAGCAGATCGGCCACCTGTTGGTTGAGCACGGCCGATGCTTCAAACTGTTCGTAGGTTTCGCAGTCCCACGTTTCCACATAACCGAAGCCGCGGAACTCGCGCTCCACCGGATCGAAATAACCGTCGTGGTAACGGTAACGCTCCGTATAAACGGCGCCGGTGAGCTGATCGGTGGTGGTGCTTTCGCTCACCACGCTCACCGCAATGGGCAGACGTGTGGGCCAGATGCGGCCTTCCTGTTTGTCGCGCAGGTGTTCGAGTACGGAGGTGGTGTAAGTTACAGCCGATAATCCGCCCACGCCGTTGTCAACGCATTGCAGCAGGTAGGGTTTCTGTTTGTTGCTGAAATCGTAATACCAGTGACGCACTTCCGGATCGGCCACCGTAAAAACAAGCGATGTCGTTCCGTAGCCGCTCACATCGCCCGCCGTAATGGCCGTGATGTTTGAATACGGACCGGGAAAAATAATTTTTACCGGTTCGCTGAAACGGTTGCCGTTCTGATTAAACCAGATGTGCGCATAACCGGGATAACAATACACAATGTCTGTTGCGCCGCTGCCGTCTGCATCAATCAAAAAAACGCGTGAGGCATCAAATGCGCCATCCACCAGTGGTGCGTTTGCAAATTCAACCGCTTCGCCGAAATGCCCGTGACCGAGACAGGGCCACACGGTGAGCAAACCATTACGCAACTGAAAACGATGTGATAATCCGTCGCCTAAAAAATCAGAAAACCCGAACAGCTCTTCTGCACCGCCCTGTGCTGCTGCCGGAAAACGTGGCGGCGTTTGAATATAACTGGCCGGCGCAAAACCGTCTTTGCCTTGGGATGCGTAAAATTTCAGTGCGTTTTGTTCATTAAAAAACAAATCGCTGCGCCCGGTTCCGCTGAGGTCGGCCAGTTCTTTTTCGGGTGATAAATATTCCTGCGGAAAATCGGCGAAAGATTGAAACGGTTTCCAGTGCAGGTTGTTTCCCTGTTCAAAAAAGCCGTTGCTTACTCCATCATTCACTACCAGATCAAGCACATTGTTGCCATCGAGCGATGAAAGTGTAACCTGTCCGCTCTGCAAATCGCGGAACACGGGAAACTGTTCAAGCACACGCATGGGCGCAAATTTTCCGTTGCCCAGCGGTTCCAGGTAACCGGTAAAACTATCGGTGCTGTATAACAAACCGTCAATGCCGAGTCCGTCTAAATCAACCGGAATAAATCCCGATGAATTAAAATAGCCCGGTGCTTCTGCCTCCAGCAGTTGCCAGGTGGCAGCCAGCGGATTAAAATCCTGGTAGGTTAATTCAGCCGCCGGTGAATCCTGTATCCAAAGCGGATGTCCGGACTGTAGTTTGTAACCGCGGCTGTACACCCGTTTAATAATGCTTAATCCGGAATGCGGTGTAATATCATATTCCGGAAGCAGTGCCGTAGTTGTAAAAGGAGCACCATTGTTTTCACCGGTGAAAAAATGACGCAGGTAAATGCCGTAACACAACCGCGCGGTGCGTATTTCAAAACCACTTTTGTACGTGCTGAATATATCCGGCCGTGCAGTCCATTGTGTGGGTGCAGCATCGGGATTGTCTTTGTTCAGCTGCCCGTAATCAAACACCACTTCAAATGCAAAGTGTTCCTCCAGCCCGTTTCCTGTGTTAATATAATAGTTGCCGTATTGAATCGTATCCGGGTAACGCTGCGAGGTAAAATCGCGGCCGCGGTTGAATGGGGTGTCGGGAATACCTACGGTATCTCCGGCTTTGTAATTGTAATTTATTTTGTTGCCGTGCGGATCAACTGTTTGTTCAATGAGCCATTCAAAAATATGTTCCGGGTTTGCGGGATCGGCAATGCGTCCGTTGGAAGTAACCCCGTAATAGCTGGTAACGTTATCGGCAGAAAGCACTTTCCAGTAACTCAGCCGCGTGCCGCTATCAGTCCATTGTTCAATCAGTGCAAACCCGCCTTCCACGCGGGGCACGTAACGCACGATGTTCCAGGTTACATCATTTATTGTGCAGGTGTATGCATCAGCCGTCCAGCTTCCGTTTTTCTCGTTGTATTTCGGAAGTAGTTCACCGCCGCCGAGCAGAAACACATCGGTATCATCGTAGCGCGGAATACCGGTGCTGGTTTTCCGCATCACCGAATCCATGCCAACGGAAAAACCGAGTCCGAATAATCCGTTACCTGCGCCGGAACTGTAAGCGAGTGTAATGCCTGGCGCAACTCCGCGTGCATCGGGTGTTCCGAACGGAATGCTGAACCCACCGCCCCCGCTGAAAGGTTGCGACTTAAACGGTTCGCTGATTCCGCGCAATGCACCGCCACCGGAAGGCATTGTTACTTGCGGTGCTTTAATATCAATATTGGTTTTGAGCATAGGGCGCCGATGCAGATAAGGAGTAAATTTCGTTTCGGTATTGCAATTAAATAAAAAAATGATTTATCTGTTTGATAGCTTCCCGACCTGTTAATATTTCCACGGCTGTAAATTCATTCAAAAACCAACACAGACCACTATTTTCAATACACTCACAACTTTATTCCATTTAATAACCATTAATACAAACACCAATAATCGAGTAAAAATACCTGCTCATTAATCTGATTTAATAAAATGTTATATCTGCCCGTACAATAGCAGAGAAAGTTCCTTTTTAAGAAGTTGTGAATGATTCCACTAAAAGATAAATAACAAATTCGTAAAGTTGATTTTTGAAGATTGTTACGGTCTGATTGTTTACTCAGGTTTTTTTATTCATCGAAACTGTGCTGCAAGTTGAATTTCCGGCACTGCCAACCCTTACCTTTGCGCCCATGCTCAATAAGCTGTTGCCCTGGCGCACTCATATTTCAACGCTGCTCACACTGGCTATTCCGGTGTGTCTTAGCAACGTGGGTAATATTTTTGTCGATCTCACCGACAATTATTTTGTGGGGCAGTTGCCCGAGCGTACCGAGGCGCAGGCGGCCATCAGCATGGCGTTTGCGGTGTATCATTTTGTGCTGGTATTGCTCATCGGCACATCTTACGGACTTACTCCCATTGTGGCATCGGCGGCGGCTACGGGCAACAAGGCACATATTGGCAAACACCTGCAGCACGCGCTCGTGTTAAATCTGAGTATTGCACTGGTGCTGTTTACCTTGCTTGCACTTTCATCGCCGCTGTTTCATTACGCCAACAAACCGGAGGCTGTGATTGACATTGCCATACGTTTTCTGAACGTGACTATTTTATCGATGATTCCGCTGAGTGTGTTTTTCACGTTCAAGCAATTTGCGGAGGGGATGTCAGACACGCGCACAGCCATGGTTATTTCCATTTCGGCCAACCTGCTTAATATTTTGCTCAACTGGCTGCTGGTGTTTGGCAATGCCGGTTTTCCGAAGCTGGGCGTAATGGGATCGTGCTGGGCCACGTTTATATCGCGTGTGGCGATGGCGGCGGCCATGTTTGCTTACATACGCCTCAGCCGCCGCTACCGCGATTACCGGCTTAGTCTTTGGCCGGCTCAATGGAACTGGAGCATTGTGCGCGAGCAGCTGAAAATCGGCGTGCCGTCGGGGCTGATGTTTGCCATGGAAGTGGCTGCATTTACAATGCCTGCATTTTTTATTCCCGGCACGGCCGAACTTGCAGCACACCGCTCGGCACTGCTGCTGGCTTCAATGACCTATCTTATTTCGAGCGGGCTATCAGCCGCGGCTGCAATACGCACGGGGCATTTCCTCGGGCTGGGTGAAATGCGTAATGCACGTCGCGCCGGTATGAGTGCCGTGCTGGTGGCGCTTGGCGTAATGACTACCGCTGCCGTTTGTTTCATTGCTTTTAACCACGAGCTGCCTGCCATTTTCAACAAAAATGCCGATGTAATTGCCGCCGCCTCTACCCTGCTGCTTATTGGCGCGGCGTTTCAGTTGTTTGATGGTATTCAGGTCACTGCACAGGGTGCGCTGCGTGGAATCAAAGACACACTTGTGCCCGGCTACATTGCTTTTGCGGCCTACTGGCTGGTTGGACTTCCGCTCAGCTATTTGCTTTGCGTAAATGCAGGCATGGGTGCGGTGGGCGTATGGATCGGATTTGTGTTTGGACTGATTGTGAGTTCCACCGGCTTTTTGTGGCGGTTTATCCGGCTTACCGGAAGACAGCGTGCTGGTGTATAATGAAGCGGAGCGATTTTTCCTGCAGCACGATTCAAAGATTACTGAATACGTTTTACCGAACGTTTCAGCGGCTTTGATGCGACAAGGTGGCTTCGAGAACCTCAGACACCTTGCAGCGGTTTTGTATGCGGTGGCTTCGAGAACCTCAGACACCTTGCGGCGGTTTTGCATGCGGTGGCTTCGAGAACCTCAGACACCTTGCAGCGGTTTTGCATGCGGTGGCTTCGAGAACCTCAGACACCTTGCAGCGGTTTGCACGCGGTGGCTTCGAGAACCTCAGCCACCTTGCGGCGGTTTTGTATGCGGTGGCTGAGTTTATCGAAGCCACCGCGTGCTGCACTTATGTAAAAAGTACAGCGCCGTAGCGTTGGCGCAGCACATTTTCATGGTGAATCTGGTGGCCGGCAATAACCCAAAGGCAAGCCAGCGGTGTGAGGGGTTTGCCGTTGGCAATACCGTTGGCATGAAGGGCTTCTTCGTCCATGGAACGGAACAAGGTAATGGTGCTTTCGCGTACGGTGCCGTATTCATGCGCAAGATCAGTGAGGGTACGTTTTCCGAAACGCCCTTCCACGGCATACGTATTTTCGTCGTAACCGGGGATCGCCTGTTTTTCGCCGCGCGCAATGGCCAGCGCACGGTAGGCAAAAATGCGCTCGGTATCAATAATATGTCCAACCAGTTCCTTTACACTCCATTTCCCTTCGGCATAGCGGTAGTCTTCGTGTTCGAACGCCACTTCCGAGAGCAGGGCCTTGAAATCGAGAATCTGTTCTTTGAGGGTGTGCAACGGGTTGTTGCCAGGCACGAGGCTGATGTAGTTAATCAGATAATCGTTGTAGGTGCCAGGTTGCGGATGTGGAAACATATGAATTATTTTTAATGTTCAAGCCGGTCAATTTCATCGGCCACAAAATGCACAAGTTCGCGTACGTAGCTGCGCGAAAAATCGAAACGTATATTGGCGGCGGCGTATATTTCGCCAATCGGACGCGTGTAGCCAAGTCGCAATGCTTTTTCGTAGCCGTCGATACCTTTTTGTGCATCGTTGCGGTAGTTGCGCCATACTGCAATTGCACCAAGCTGAGCCATTCCGTATTCGATATAGTAAAACGGCATTTCGAATATGTGTAATTGCTTCTGCCAGTTGTTGGCGAACATAATATCCAGTCCATCCCAGTTAATACCGGGTAATGCAAAGCGGCTGTAAATCGTTTTCCATGCGGCAGCGCGGTCAGTGGCGGAGTGTGCAGGATGCTCGTACACCCAATGCTGAAAAGCGTCAACTGCGGCTACCCAGGGCAGCGTTTCGAGCGCATATTCGAGCTGGCGAAGGCGCGCGCGGCGATATTCTTCGGGTGTGGGGTAATAAGGCTGCCAGTGTTCCATGGAAATAAATTCCATGCTCATGGAAGCAAGCTCGGCCACTTCCGAAGGCGTATTCCGGAGTGCATTGAGCGGAAGCGCATTCATCAGAAATGAATGTATGGCGTGGCCGGCTTCATGCACCATGGTGGTTACATCCTGCTGTGATCCGGTTGCATTCATAAAGATGAACGGCACGCCCGACTCGGGCAGCGGGTAGTTGTAGCCGCCAGGAGCTTTGCCAATGCGCGAATCAAGATCGAAATGTCCGAGGGCATCCATCTGCTTCAGATAACCGGCATATTCGGGCTTCACGGACTGAATGCTTTCGAAGGTTTTCTTCAGCAGGTCATTGCCATTGCTAAATGGATGCAGAGCGGGTTTTCCTGCAGTATCCACATCAAGATCCCACGGACGGAGTTCAGTTAGTCCGAGTGCCGCGCGGCGTTTTTCGTTGAGCTTAACCAGCAGCGGCATCACCTCTTCGGCAATGGCGTCGTGAAAGGCAAAGCAGTCGGCAGGTGTATAATCAAACCGGCCCATTGCAGCAAACGAGTAATCGCGGAAATTGGCAAACCCCGCATTTGCAGCCACCTGCTGGCGGAGTACACAGAGCTGGTCGAAAAGCTGATCAAACTTTTCGCGATCCTGCAGGCGGCGCTGCCAGATGCTTCGCCACACGTTTTCGCGCAGGGCACGGTCGGTATGTTGCATCAAACGGGCAGCCTGCTGCAAGGTTATTTCTTTTCCTTCGTGCTCAATGCTCATGGCGCCGGCTATGCGGCCGTATTGCTGTTTGATGTTATCAATTTCGGTAAACAGCGGAATATTTGCCTCGCGGTAAATAGTCAGATCGTTTCGCACACTGCGCAAAAAAACGCCGTAGAGCGATTGATCGAGCGCATCGCGGTAAGGCGAGTGGTCGATAATTTCGTTAAACCGGTTAAACCACGGCGAAGCATTGGGTTCGATTTCCGACACAAAAAACTCGTAGGCCTGTTCGGCTTCAGCATCGGCCGTATTAATACTGGATCGAATATAGCGCCAGGCCATTTCTTCCGAAAAAACCGACTCAAGCTCGTTTATGTCTTCGAGCCAGCGTTTAAGATCATCGGCCGAATTTACAGGCCTTTCGGCCAGACTGCGAAACAACGGCTCCACTTCGTTCCACGAATCGAACGATACGGTCTCAGGCAAAAATTTACGCTGCATGCGCAGAGGGTTATGCACTTTCATGGCGAACACAAAAATAAATTGACGAAAAAAAACCGGATCAGGCTGATCCGGTTTTACGTACACCCTGGGCTTTCACCTTTGGCGCATTACTTTTTGCCATGCTCTTGGAAGCCACATCTTTCTTGGGCTTGGGCATAGCCGGTGTTTTCTCTTTTTCGGTTTTTACCTTTTTCTCTTCACCGCTTTCGGTTTCCTCTTCTTTCACTTCGAGCAAACCGGCTTTCTGAAGCAGGTTATACCAGCTGTAGAGTTTTTTCAGGTCGGAAGTATGCACACGGTCTTTATCGTACTCAGGCAATACTTTCTCTGTGTATTCGCGCAGAGCGGCATCATTGGCCGACTTTGAGTCGATTGCAGCGCCGCCTTTTTCGGCTTCGTAAACTTTGGCAAATACATCTTTCAGCGGCATATCTTCGCCGGTGGTGTAAATGCTGATATCGCTCAGGGCGCTTATGCGCTGCGAAGCAAAAGCCGTAGTGCGTTTCTTGTCGATGAGTGATTCAACCACCACACCGTTTTTGGCCTGTGCGATCACTTTGTACAAACCGGGCATGCCGGCAATTGAAATTACGTTACTCAGATCCATGCGTATTCTATTGTTGAGGGGTAAAGGTAATAAAATCGTTCGTTTTTACGTGCGGACAATGCAAAGCAGGCGCAAAGCAGATTAAATTTGGGGTATGAGCCTGTTTCTGCGCATTGCTGTTGCATTTATAGCCCTTGTACCCGCTCTGCAGGCGCAGGAGGCAGCCCCGCGCATCGCCGTAAACTATGTGACCACCGTACCGGGCAATTTTTCGTTTACCACACAGTGGAGCTACAACGAAAACGTTTTCCGCAACCGCTACGGCCAGCTGGTGTGCGACGGGCTCTGCCCCGAACGGCTGTTGCAGCTTACAGACAGCACCGGCCGCATTCTGCCCGATTCCGTGCAACTGTATTATTCACTGTTTGATACTGCACATTACTACCACACGCTGAGTGCAAAAAGTTCCTGCAGCGAATTTGCGGGGGCCGATTTCGCATACGCGCAGAAGCAGCCCGATGGCAGCGTGCTGTGCCACACCACCGGCAGCATAGCCACACATTGCACCCTGTCATTCATCCTCACCGCCGACAGTTGTGTGGCTTATGCCAGACTTTCAAGCATTATTGCGGGTGAAGATCAAAGCTATTCTTGTACGGGTGGTAATATTAGTATTGATAAGGAGTTATGGAAACTGGGGGTACTGAAGGGCACTTTCCGGTTTGAGTTTACGGATACTGCTTCAGGGCGGGAAGTGATTTATTGGGAAGGACTGGTAAATTGTACAGTTGAAACAGGCAATCACTAATTCACAGTTCCCTCCGGAATCATTCAAAATTGATATGCAGTCAACCAAACATCAACTTCAGTAAAACTGTTTACCTTTCAATACATGAATATTTATATACCCCATCACTGATTTTGATGTACGATTTATTGTTATCAGCAATCGCTTTTCCCCTGTCATTTAGTGTAAACACATAACAATAATTTCTACCGGTTAAGTTAGTGTACCGGTAACCGATGTGAATATTCATGGCATCAGCTGTTCCCACGGAACAATAATCAAACGTAACCATCATTTGTATGAGCAATATCAAACTATCATAGCTGATTCCGACCTGAACAACGATTGATTTAAATGATGAATCGGAAAGCACAGGACTAATATATTCATAGTTGATACCATTACCTGCCACGCTCAATCGAGTAGTTCTTTTTCCAAATGTCGTTACTGAAAAAGCATACGATCTGTTGAGCACCATTTTCTGATACAACTTATTTACGGGTGCCAGTCGCGAAATCATTAACGAGTCGCATTGTTTTCCCGTCAAATCCAAAGAGGAAAACAATACAAACAAAGTAATTAGCCGTATTGCGCGATTGAAGAAATCCATCTTTTTGAAATTCAAAAATACTTCTTTCACTGAAAAATACATGCCGATAAAGACGACATAAGGAATAGAGATAATCCGCTCGTACACAGGAACCGGTAACGAATCTGTAACCATATAAAAACAGAAACACCCGCAGGAAATCCCTGCGGGTGTTTCAACATAAATAAGTTATTAATGCGTCACAATCAGCTTGCGTGTTTCTACACCGGCTGCGGTTTCAATGCGGCAGAAATACACGCCGGAAGGCACGGCAGCCGCATCAAAGAAGGCATTGTAATTACCTGCGGCCTGGTTGCCCGTGGCAAGTACACTCACCAAACGGCCGGAAGCATCAAGCACTGAAATGTTTACTGCCCCGCTTTGCAGCTGGCTGTAACGGATTTCGGTAGTGCCGGTGGTGGGGTTCGGGAAAATCTGTACACCTGAGGTAGTTGCGTAATGTACTACCGAAAGCGGCGGCATATTATCGTAGTTGATCTGCGCATTTACTGCGCTCGACTGTATGTCCGCCAGATCATCGCCGGCAATAAGGGCAAAGGCTACAATTACGGAGTCGCCGGCAGCAATGTTGAAGGGGCCGCTGCTCATTACATCAATTACGTCGTTTCCGGTTGAAGTTGTATTGCCGGCCTGCGCGCGGTTGGTGCTGAGTGAGGTGTATTTATCAGCGTTGTCGTAACCGTTAAACATATCCACACCGCCGTTGCCGCCGTTTACATTGTCGATGGCATAGTGCACGGGAGGCGCTGAATTGGTAAGCAGTTTGATGCCGCAATAAAATCCGTTGGCAGCAGTGTGATAGGCGTAGCCCATTTTGTTGGCGGCGTCGTAATCCGCTTTATTGTCGTTGTAAGTGGATGCATCAATATCCCAGTCGGCAAAAATGCCTGCATACAGGTTATTGAGGGGTTGTGAACCGGTATTGCGGATTACATATTCCACAATTACATATTTGGTATGCGGCGCCGAGTTCCAGGCATAGGCATTGTGCCTTACGGTTACAGGCAGCGCACCCGATGAAGCCGGTGCATCATTGAAACGACCGGTGAGATCGAAGTCGGAGGCTACGGTAGGATTCACCTGACGCACGGTTTGCACAGAGGCAAAATCCACATCGGGTGTAGTACCGGTGCCGCGCACTACATCGCTCACTTTATTGGGCACACCAATCATCAGGCCGGCTTCGTAAAGCAGCGAACCGTTTTGCTGGTAGTTAAATCCAAGTCCCTGCTGCTGCTGATCCTGATTATAGCCAATCAGTCCGCGGCTGGTGATGGTGGTCCACACATCGTTTACCGTAACGTTGATGTAATCCACATTTACTGTTTCGGTGAAATAGTAATTGCGTGTCCAGCTTCCGTCGGTAACCGCTACGCGGAAAATGATGGGCTGGTTGGCCGGTGCGTTGGAATTTACAGAAACGGTAAACGGATCGGCGTTGTTGGTGGCTGTGGCCATTGTACCAAGCGCGCCAATTGTGGTTGTGCCGTCAATAATGGTTACAAATGTGCCTCCGCTCACCACGGTGAGTGTAGCTGTAACGTTTGATGCCGGTGCGAGGTAGTTGGTGAAATCGCCGCGAATGCGGAGCGTATCGCTCACTACAAAAGCATTGTCGTTGTTGTCGGTTACGTTGCGGTTGAGGAACATTACCGAAGGTCCGGCCGGATCGGTGAGTGCTTTGTAGAGGTTTACACGGCCTGATCCGAGCTTATCGGCATAGGCGCTGTTTCCGCTTACCGAATAGTGGTTATCGGTAGTTTCGATGAGGCGACGCATGGCCTGCGTGGCGTTGTAGGTGGGATTATACGCACGTACAATAGCCAGTGCACCCGCTGCTACGGGCGATGCCATGGAGGTGCCGCTTGACTGGGTGTAGCTGTTGCCGCTCCAGGTGGCGTTAATGTTTGAGCCGGGTGAAGAAACGTCGCAGGTGTAATTGTAATTCGAGAACGACGATTTTGCATCTGTAGAGTTGGTAGAAACCACGCTGAGCACACGGTCGTAGGCAGCAGGAAAGAATCCCTGATCCACACCGTTGTTGCCGGCCGCGCAAACCACAGCGGCATCCCGGTTGTTGGTGGCATAGTCGATGATGTTCTGACCAAACGAGCCGCCACCCGTACCGCCCCACGAGCAGTTAATTATTTTGCAGCCATGATCGGCGGCATAAGTAATGCCCTGATAGGAACCGATAAGTGTGCCCGAAGCATCAGAAATTTTCACGGGCAGGAATTTGCAATTGAAGCCCGAGCCGGCCACACCGGTATTGTTGTTTACCTGTGCCGACGCACAGCCACTTACGTGAACACCGTGGGCGTTGGCCTGCCAGGTAGGATCATTATCATTCATACCCACGTCCCAGCCACGGTAGTTATCAGTAAAACCGTCGTTGTCATCGTCGTTACCGTTAATCGGATCGGCGGTGTTGTAGGCAATCTGGTTAGTGAGATCACTGTGCGTAAGCTCCACGCCGGTATCGGTAATGCCGATCACAATGGATGTGCTGCCCGTGGAAATATCCCAGCCCGACGTACCGCTCACACTTGCTGCCGCAATGCGGTAAATGTGATAGGATGAGGAGCTGGTGGCCTGCGGATCATTCGGCGTGAATTCGGCCTTGGGAATGAAATAAGGTTCCACATACTCGAAATAACCGGTATTAAAGAGTTTACCGATGGCTTTTTCGAGCGGCATGGCACCGGTATAATGCACCACATAGATGGTGGAAAGATCAATCATAGGTGCTCCCCACTGATTAAACGCCTTTTCAGGAGCTTTGTGGTTGGGGAACATTTTCGACACCTGATCGGCGCCCAGCATGGTGAGGTAATTGCTTACTGCCGGGATCACAATGCCCTGCGGGGCACAATTGGCGCGGTACTGCGGCTTCACTTTTAAAATCATGGTTGAAGGCAGATACTCGTCGGCAGCGAGCTGCGCAAGCGGCGTGTAAGATTGCTTTTTCGGCTGGGTAAGCTGCTGCGGTGCAGCAGAAAGAGCCGTGTGAAGGAATACTCCGGCCGCAGCCAGTGTGAGGATGTGTTTCATTTTTGGTGTTGAAGCTGTAATGAAATTTTGTCTTTGGTCTTTACGAATGTACCTAAACGATTGACTAATTCAAAGTTGACCCATTAAAAAAACTCAGATCGTTTAGTCTTAGCCCGGAAATTCAGTTTATCCGTCTAACAAAAAACTCCGGACGTACAGCGAACGCCCGGAGTTTATATGCAGATGAATGAATAATCATTCTGTTTTTACCACACGGATGATTTTCCGATGTATTCCTTCGTCAAATTGCAACAAATACACCCCTTTAGCAAGATGTTCAAGCGAGAGCGAACCACTTGTGGTGTACACCACCGTACTATACACCATTTCGCCGCTGAGGTTATATACATGCACGGTATGTTTGGTTTCCGCACTGCCAGCAAAAGCGTAATTGAGCAGTCCGCTTGTGGGGTTTGGGAAAACGTTTATTTCACGCAATGATGTCGAAACGGAGGGTTCGGCTGAAAGCGGCGGTGCCTGACAATCGCAGTCGGTTACATATACTTCAAACTCGGCCAGGCGGTACCAGCTTGTGTTGTATTGCGTGAGATTGAGCCGCACGTAGCGTGCCTGTACACCGGTAATGTTGCGGTACAGATCGAGCTGTCCGTTTTCGTTTACGGCCGTAGCAATGGTGCTCCAGTTTATATTATCCTGCGAAACCTGCACCTGATAATCGCGGCCAAAAAAGATCCAGTCCCAGAATAATTTCACCGCCGAAATTGTTTTCACCGCACCCAGGTCGCAGGTAATTGTGGCATTGGGTTGTGCAAAGCCCGAGGCCCACGCCGTATTGATATTACCATCGTTGGCATTCCACACCTGATTGGCCGCATTGGTATCCAGCACCGATGAAGCCGAGAGTGTGCCCAGCCGCGATTCGGCCGGGCCGTTGCGGTATGTGCTGTCAACCCAAACCGGAATGCTTTCGGCATTGAGGCTGGCGCCCAGATTCTGAAACTCGGCCACACTCATCATGTGTACTTGTGGCAAATAGCACTGCATAAAACCATGCCGCCAGTTTATGCCCAGGAGCGAACTGTCGTAAAGCGTTCCGGCCCAGTCGCTGTGCGAAAAATCGAGCTGATGCTCATGCGGGTCGAAGGCAAACGTCCATTCCGGCGCAATATTTACCCAGCGCATGAGTATGCCTATGTCGCTTTGTGTGCCGTAATCGACCCAGGTAACACCGTTGGCCGCCGTGGCATTTGAAGGCCGCTCACTGCTGCGCGAATAGGCAATTACGTAATTACGGTTATTGTCAATCACCACATCATCATCGGTAATGGCATTGATGGTAGTGGCAGGCATTGGCGAAAACGGATCCTGATCAATGCCAATGATGCTCCAGTAGCGCACCTCTCCGGCAGTCATTGTTGCTTCGCCGTTGCGGGTAGATGGAAACGTGGGCAGGCGGCCTGTGAGCACCATCACTTTGCCGGGCGGCACCGAAACCGAACGGCCAATGTAGGTGGCGTAGTTGTTTGTGGTGGCATGCGGCTCAATATTGCCCGGAGCGGGCTGAAACTCGCCGCGGCCGGTCCAGCCCAGATCAATTTCACGGATACGCTGGGCGCTGTCCTGCCTGCTGAAATTGGCCGAAATGCTTACGCCGTTTAGAATGGAACGTGTAATGCCCCACGATTTAAACCAGCCGGTGGCAAAATTGGTTCCGCCAGCATTGCCCGGTGCGGTTACACGGTTGGCAATGGTAGAATCGGCCCGACGCTGCAGGGTGCTGAAATCGGAGCCTACGAAATAACGTTCGCCGGTAGGAAGTTCAAACCACGCTTTGGGCATAGCCACACCGCCCAGCGCATCCACATTGTCGTCGGGCTCATAAATACGTATCCATACTGCGCCGAGGTTCCAGTCGCCCTGCTGGTTGGCCGGAAGCGGTGTGCCTGCAATGGTTTTATGCCCCAGCGGGCCCTGATACACCAGCATGGCGCCGGTGCGCACATTGGTATTTTGCCTGTACGGATAGGTATGCGCCGTGCCGTTGAGCGTGGTGGGATTGCCTGTGGCCAGCTCAAACTCTACATGGTAGCTGCGCTGGGCGGCATTACGGTTGGCCCCCACGCGAAACGGGTTGGTGTGGCCGGGCTGAGGTTCAATATCCACATCGGCAAAGCCCACTTCGGCTGTGCCAAACTGCCGTTGCGAATAATACTCGGTGCCATTAAGCGGTGGTGTGGCCTGAATGGAGAAAAACCGGCAATGCGGAAACTCGCCTTCAATTACCAGCTTACTGCCAAACGGAGCCAGTGCAGTGCCGAGGAAAAGGTAGGTCACCTTCGGATCGGGAATGCCTGCATAAAGTGAATCCTTGTCGATGGGTTTTGCATAACGTACCGCCCACGTTTCAGCAGCACTGGCCGAGTCGGGATGCTTGAGGTAAAAATCTTTAGAGTCGGAAATACCCTGCGGAATGAGTGCATCGGGAATGCTGTCAGATGCATTGTTCTGCACCCAGCGGTAAATGTAGGCTTCAAGACTGTCGGAAATCTGCTGCGCCTGCGCCACCGTGGCTGAGGCCGGCTGCGAGGGATAGGGATCAGTCGGAGGCAAGCAACCGGCTGATGCAGTTGCAAGGAGCAGCAGGATATACAAATTTTTTTTCATGGCGTTGATTTAAAGTTCGGGCTTTGGTGTATCAAATTTATAGCCGCATTGTTTGCGGAAAATAAGAATTGAACCTGCAGCCGTTTTTTTGAACAAACAGCAACAACGCAATAAAGTATTTGTATTTACTTTAAGGTATGCAGAAATGGTGGTTCTCTGATCGGGTTAGTCATGCAGGCATCTGGTTACTGTACTTTTTGCTGGCCTGGTCATATTATTACAGCTGGCTTCCGCTCAACGGCCTGCATGTGCCGCCGCTGCGCCTGTTTGTATTTTCGGTAAATACGGTTGCGCTTACGTTGCTGTTTCCCTACTTCCTTTACTGGTTCAGGAAACAGTATTCACAACACTGGCATTATGTGTGGCGCGTGCTTGCGCATGCCGTGCTCATGCTGGCGGCATCGGCTTTACTTGGTTTGCTTGATGCGGTTTATCTTTTTGATCAGGCTAAAACCGAATTTCTTTTTACGCCGTGGCACCTGAGTTCGCGCTACCCCACGCTGCTTGTACTGAGCATGATTATTAACTGGCTGTTTATGAAACGTGATTTTGAAACGCATAAAAAGCAGCGGGCTAAACTCGAAATTGCCCGGCAGGAAGCCGAACTGCGCATGCTCAAAGCACAAATCAGTCCGCACTTCCTCTTCAACTCACTCAACAACCTGAACAGCCTCATTCATCTCGATCCTGCACGCGCCTCCGATACCGTAATCAAACTTTCCGACCTGTTGCGGCATGTAATTTACGAAGGAAACCGCGCCAGCATTCCGCTTGATGAAGAAGTGCAGTATCTGCGCAATTACATCGCACTGGCCACACTCAAAGAACGGCTTCAGCAGCATGTGAAATTTGAAACAACCGTTGAACCCGGCCATTTCATTGAGCCGCTTATTCTGGTCAACTTTATTGAGAATGCATTTAAGCACGGCACCATTACGCATCACGATGACCTGATTGAAATTATACTCACTGCGCAAAATAAACGCATTGTATTTTCGTGCGTGAATACCTGCAATGTACACCAGCAGAAAGATGCCACACACGGAATCGGACTGGCCAATGTAAAACAGCGGCTTGAAATGGCTTATCCCGGCCATCACCGGCTTGAAATACGCCACGACAAAGGGAAATTTTACGTACAGCTTGAAATTGACACCCCATGAAATGGCGCTGCATACTTGCCGACGATGAAGACCTTGCACTGAAACTCCTTGCCCATTTCATGGCAAAGGAAGTTACAGTTGAACTCATCGGTGCATACTCATCGGCATCGGAAGCCATGCTGCACATAGAACGCGAAAAGCCCGAGCTGCTTTTCCTCGATATTCAGATGCCCGAACGCAGCGGACTTGATCTGATAGGTGCATTAAGCTACAAGCCGGTGGTGGTGCTGGTTACCGCCTACAGCCAGTATGCCGGTCAGGCATTCGATCTCGATGTGGCCGATTACCTGATGAAGCCATATTCGCAGGAACGCTTTATACATGCACTGCGCAAAGCCACCGAACTGGCAGAAGTGCGGTTTGGAAAAACAACTGCAGAAACACCACTGCTTCTCCGACGCAAAGGATTAACCGAAAAAGTGAATCCTTCCGATATTTTATTTGTGGAAGGGTTAAAGCAGTATGTAAAAATTGTGACTGCATTGCATACCTATATTCATCATATTACACTGAAAGAACTCGAAATACAATTGCCCGGCTTTTTTATTCGTGTACATAAATCCTACATTATAAATCGCAACAAAACCGATTCGTTTAAGCAGGGCAAGCTGAGTATTGGAAGTTATACAATTCCTGTTGGGCGCAGCTATAAGGGCAATCTTGAATAATGCTGCTCACTAAACCATTACCTCGATTTTAAATTCGCGGTTTTGTATGCTTTCATCCAACCCCAAATTAACACCGTAATATAACTCGTTTGTGAGATAATTATCAGAAGTCTGATTACTATTTTCTCTTTCTTCTTTTCTCATACTCTTCTCTTCGTTTCTGCACGCTTTGCTTCCGCAAATAATAATCGTCGGTAAATGGGATGTTCAATGTGCGTGCAAGCAATTTGGCTTTTTCGGCTGCTTTGGAGTAATCGGTGAAATTGGCGAGGTTTAATTTTTTGTTATCAGCACCACGAAGCTGTAAATCAAAGTAGCGGCTGTACGCTTCATCATCGTTTCCTTCTAAAAACCGGCGAATTGTTTTTTGATTTCTCCAATCGGGTTTCCATTGATATTCAAGAAATACGCTAGTGTAACGATTAACAGGGAACGTGCGTGAAAATGGTATAAGTAATGTATAATTTGTAAATGATATTTCCTGTGCAGTTTTACTGTATGCAACCACTCTCCATCCCAAAACCAAACTAACAGAAGGAATGATCGCCAGCAAAAACATAGTGTGCACTACCAATCCCAATAGCAGAAAAATAAAAATCATCACCGTACCCGGCACACCCATTCGGAATGTGGGACCAGAATCTATAATTAGTTTTTCGGACATTGATTGAATATAATTGCGTGCTATTTTTATCGCCGTCCCTTTCTCTCTCGTTCGGCTCTACGTTGTTTGGCATTAGCAAGGCGATGCTGGTATAAATCTTCCACCGGAAGATTTGTGAATTGCTGAAGTTGATGCGCAAACTCAGTTGCTTCACGATATTCAGGAAACTCAATCAGGTAAACAGGTTCTACGGAGTCGCCCTTAAATTGTATTTCGAAGTATTTTATCTGCGTAGGATCGGGTAAAAAACCATCGATTTTATTACTTTTTTTTATTAATTCATAAAACACAAATATTACTGTGGCCTCAGCGAATGACTCATAAATTGAGTAGGGAATAAAAAAAGCATAGTTCGTTTTTCTTACCAGCTTATTCTGAAAGTCAATGTATGTTTTTTGATACGAAAGAAATAAGTTGATTCCAATTACTATTAAAACAATTCCGGCAACCCACAAAAAATACAGCAGCACACATCCTGTTGCAAAAATCAACAAACCCGGCAATCCAAACCTCAGCGTGACTTCACTTCTGATTAAATTAAATCCGGGATTGTTTCTCATGGACATTATATTAAGATTGATACGCCGGCAATTCTTTCAGAAAAACATACTCCTGCTTTTCATGGTTCATCATGCAGCAATAATGCTGCAAGCCGTTGGTAACGAGCAGAAGATTTACGCCCAGGGTTAAGTTGTAGCGGGCAATCTGATCGAATGTGTGCTGGGTGATTTGTACTTCGGGGGCTTTGCATTCGACCACCAGCAGCGGTTGTGCCTTTGTGCTGAACGCCACTACATCGCAACGTTTGCGGAGGTTGTTTACGGTAATTGTTTTTTCAACGGCCAGCAACGATGCGGGATATTGTTTATCGGTAATGAGATAGTGCAGTACGTGCTGGCGCACCCATTCTTCGGGTGTGAGCACAAACCAGCGTTTGCGCACCACATCAAACACCTCTGCACGCGGGCCGGTGTGACGCATGCGCAGCGGATAGGCGGGGAAATTGAGCACGGGCTGCATGGGGTAAAATTAACCTAAACTTTTTACTGCACAGCCTGCACCTTGTGCAGAATGCGGCAGGATTTGGTACATTTGAAGGAAATCTCCTGTATGAAGAGTAAAGAAGAAATTGTAGCCAACTGGCTGCCCCGCTACACCGGCACAGCCCTTGAAGACTGGGGCGAATATATACTGCTTACAAATTTCAGCAACTATGTGCGCACCTTTGCAAGCTGGCATGGTGTGGAAGTTAGAGGCGAAGACCGCCCCATGCTCAATGCCACAGCCGAAGGCATCTCCATTATCAACTTCGGTATGGGCAGCGCTACTGCTGCTACGGTAATGGATCTGCTCGAAGCCATAAAGCCAAAAGGTGCATTGTTTCTGGGCAAATGCGGCGGACTGAAAAAGAAAAACAACATCGGCGATCTTATTCTGCCCATCGCCGCCATTCGCGGTGAAGGAACCAGCAACGATTATTTCCCGCCCGAAGTGCCTGCACTGCCTGCATTCAGCCTGCAGAAAGCCATTTCAACCACCATCCGCAACCACAATTGCGACTACTGGACGGGCACCGTGTACACCACCAACCGCCGCGTATGGGAGCACGACGACAAGTTTAAAGAATACCTCCGTCAGACCCGCGCCATGGCCATTGATATGGAAACGGCTACCATCTTCACCGTAGGTTTCCACAACGAAATTCCCACCGGCGCCCTTCTTCTCGTTTCCGACCAGCCAATGGTTCCGGAAGGCGTGAAAACCGAAGAAAGCGACAAGAAAGTAACTACGGAATATGTGGACCGCCACCTGCGCATAGGCATCGACGCGCTTCGCGAGCTGATCAATAACGGACTGACTGTAAAGCACCTGCAGTTTTAAAACAATTTCAAAGATCTTTCGCCCAAAGGCTAACCTTAAACGGTTGGCCTTTTTCATTTTCTATCATTTACAAATACTTAAAAACAACTGCTGAGGTTTCCATGGATTAGTATTGTAAAAAGGAAAGAAAAAAAGTTAAGTTAGAAGTAAACCGCATGAAAAAAGAGCCTATATTTGTGGTGAGGAAATTGGAGACAAAACAGGGACGACTTCAGTTCTACTCATTAAATATTTGTAAAAAGTGTCCGTATGACGGTGTTTGTAAAGTAACTAAAGATGAAGCTATTGAAAAGTACCAATGTGAATTAGGGCCATGGGACATTTTTGAAGATGAACTTGCTGTAAACAATAACAACTATCATAAACAACTTCTGACTGTTTACAGCAGGCTTGACAGTCTGGTGCAGTTACAGACATTGCCTCAAAATAAATTCAAAGACATTACTCCGAAAGGAGAAAAAGTCAAGGAATACGAAATAAAAACGCCCGATTTGCGGGTTTATATGTTTCATATGGAACACCTCGGAAGGATAATAGTAACGGGAGGAATTAAAGGCACACAACAGTCAGATATTAAACAGTTCAGAAACCTGAAGAAAGCATATCTGGAACAGCAAAATAGTACAAGACACAAGAAATAGCAATGGGTTAACCAAATGACTGCATGAAGAATGATACAGTCTTAGCGTTTACTCGACTTTGCATAAAGACATTAAACGTCTGAAACGAAACCAACCACACCATGAACCGAAAAGAAATACTGAACAGCGAAGCCTACTGGACAGAGCAAATCCAGAACACGCTGTTCCACCATGTACATCATTACCTCAAATCAAAAAATAAAACGCAAAATGACCTTGCCGAACAACTTGGGGTAAGTAAATCATACATCTCACAAATACTAAACGGCAATTTCGATCATAAACTCAGCAAACTTGTTGAATTAAGCCTTGCGGTTGGCCTTGTACCACAATTACAATTTAAAACAATTGAACAGATACATCAGGAAGATGCCGAGTTTACGGCCGACTACTCCCCCGAGTTTCAACTGCAACCACACAACAACAAGGAGTTTTCAGAATTAAGCAATACGATTGAAAATAACAGACAAATTTCTGAAACTCACGAACAAACCAGTTCTTCAGACCACGAATACAGCCAGATAGCGTGAACTCCAAAATCAACATCCACTCGCTTCAAAGCACCGCATTTTCAATTCATGAAATTGCAGGCAGACTGAAAGCTGAAGGCTACGATCCAAAAAGGCTTACAAACAAAACCAGCATTCAGCTCAAAGCCGATTTTGACAAGAATACCATCAGCGTGATTATGCGGGTGCGTTATGTGTATAACGAATCCGAAGAAGAGCAGGAAGTAATGCAGCATACCTGTAATATGACTTTTAATGTGTATGACGGCTTTAACGACCATTTCAAAAAAACAGCTAAGGGCTTCTCTGTTTCACGCGATACTTTTACCGGCTTAATCCGATTTTTTGTAGCCAGTACAATTGGCGCAAACCGGGGAATGATGGCTGTAAGAGCAATGGGAAGTATTATTGAAAATCATCCATACAAGTTTCTCAATATCGATAAGTTAATGGATTTTGTAGAAAAATCTAATAAACACATCCAAATTGCCGGTAATCAGAAAGCCCAAACTACACGGACGAAGAAAAGGTAATTATGCATTTTGATACTCCGATTCCTCCCTTAACTTCGCACTGTGGAATACACCGATATCATCGCCTCGCTCAAAAAGAAGCAATACAAGCCCATTTATTTTCTCATGGGCGAGGAGCCTTATTTTATTGACCAGATCTGCGACTGGATTGAAAACAATGTGCTGGATGAATCGGAACGCGAATTTAACCAGAGCATCCTCTACGGGCGCGATGTAGATGTGCAAACCATTCTGAGCGAGGCCAAACGCTACCCGATGATGGCTGACCGGCAGGTGGTTATTGTGAAGGAAGCCCAGAACGTGCGCAACATTGAAGCTATTGAAAGTTACGCCGAAAAGCCGCTCGACTCTACCCTGCTGGTAATTTGCTACAAATACAAAACGCTCGACAAACGCAAAACCGTGTCGAAAACCATTGCTAAATCGGGCGTACTTTTCGAATCGGCACCGCTGCGCGAGTATAAAGTGCCCGACTGGATAAACGGCTACCTGAAAGAGCGCAACTACAACGCCAGCCCCAAAGCGGCACAAATGCTCACCGAATATCTGGGCACCGACCTGAGCAAGATTACCAACGAGCTGGACAAATTGATGATAAATCTTGCGCCCGGCACAGAAATTACGCCCGAGCATATTCAGCAAAACATTGGCATCAGTAAAGATTACAACACCTTTGAGCTGAACGACGCGCTGGCCAAAAAAGACGTGCTGCGCGCAAACCGCATTATCAATTACTTTGCCGCCAACACAAAAGAACATCCCATTCCGGTTACCATTGCCGCACTCTATGGCTACTTTGCAAAGGTGCTGGTGCTGCATTTTTTGCAGGATAAATCGGAAAAAGCAGCCGCATCGGCCCTGGGCGTGCATCCTTTTTTTGTGAAAGACTATTTTACAGCCGCCCGAAATTATCCCACAAACAAGCTCAAACAAATTTTCGGTGTGCTGCGCGAATATGATCTGCGCTCGAAAGGCGTGGACAATATGAGTGCCGATGAAGGTGCACTGCTGAAAGAGTTAGTGTGGAAAATTCTGCACTAGGCCGCTGGAAACAAGGTTGCCCGGATATTTTCACACCCGCACATCACGCTCATCGGCCGATACTTCGCGGTACTCGAACGTCATCTGCACAATTTCGGCAAAGGTTTCGCCATACTCGCGCATCTCTTCATCATCATTGTAATACTCCCAGATTACACGCATATCCAACTGCTTAACCTGATTCAGAAAGCGCACATAATCGAGAAACGCTTTGGAGGAAAGCGAATTCATGTACTCGAGCCGCAGGATTACCTCGGCAGTTTTCACCACGGAAGTATCAATACCGTTAATAAACTCTTCGAAAGGCTTGAAAAACGAATAGGCGTTTTCCGGAATGCTTACGCCATCAACCCGTATATATACATGGTTGTTAGTAATTTCCCATTCCAATAAAGGGGTATGGCGAGTAGCTTCTATTCGCATTTCCGGGTCTGAATTCTGTGGGTCTCCTTTTACAAAAATATCTTTTTTTTACTTTGCAGCCTCGAAAACATGAATCATAACGCTAATTCACGTGCACTATGAATTACTGGCTTGTAAAATCAGAACCTGTAAAATATCCTTGGGAACAGCTGGTAGCTGATAAGCGTACCTTCTGGGATGGCGTGCGTAATTATGCCGCACGCAACAATCTGCGCGCTATGGCCAAAGGCGATCAGGTGCTTTTTTACCACAGTAACGAAGGCATGTGCGTGGTAGGAATAGCCAAAGTAGTAAAAACAGCTTATCAGGATCCTACAACCGACGATCCGAACTGGGTGGTGGTGGATCTGGCACCTGTAAAAGCGCTCAAAAATCCGGTGCCGCTGGCCGCCATCAAGGCCGATCCGCTGCTTCAGCAACTCCCGCTGGTGCGCATTCCCCGCCTGTCGGTTATGCCGGTACAGCCTGCCGAGTTTGACCGGATTATTTTGCTTTCGCAAGGCAAATAACAGGCAACGGGCCAACCGCTTAACCCGCTTTTTTAACCGGATACCTGTTTCCGGCAGCCATTCTTTAATCGGATGTTGGATAAGGGGCCGAAACCCTTACTTTTGCCCGTTCCCGAATCTATGCACATCCAAATGCTCAAACGCTTACTATTTTCTCTCCTCGCATTGGTTGCTTCGGCAGGCGTGTTTGCTCAAACTGCTACCATACGCGGTACCGTTTACAACAAAACCTCCGGCGAAGCCGTACTGTTTGCCTACGTGTATCTTAAAAACACTGCGCTTGGTGTACAAACCGACGTAAACGGCTTTTTCTCGCTTACTAAAATTCCTGCCGGTGATTACACACTGGTTGCTCAGGAATCAAGCTATGAGCGTTTTGAAATGCCTATTTCAGTTAAAAACGGCGCCCTCATTACCCAAAACATTTACCTGCAACCCAAGGAAATGAAAACGGTGGTAATTACCGCCGAACAGCAGGAGCAGAAGGAATCCCCCAAAGTTTCTACCCAAACACTTGACTCAAAGACCATTAACATGGTCCCCTCCATTGGCGGTGTGGCCGATGTGGCCCAGTCGGTGCAGGTGCTTCCGGGGGTTATCAGCACCGGCGACCAGGGCGGACAGCTTTACATCCGTGGTGGCGCCCCCATTCAGAACAAAGTGCTGCTCGACGGGATGATTATTTACAACCCGTTTCACTCAATCGGCCTTTTCTCGGTTTTTGATACCGACATTATCAAAAACATGGATGTATATACCGGTGGTTTCAATGCTGATTTTGGTGGCCGGGTATCATCAGTGATGGACATTACCACGCGCGACGGAAACAAACTCCGACACGGCGGCAAAGTAACTCTCAGCCCGTTTGGTGCCAAGCTCCTGCTCGAAGGCCCTATCAAGCGACTTGACACCACAGGCAAACGGGGTTCTATTTCCTATGTACTTTCCGGCAAAAACTCGTATCTGCGCCAGAGTTCCAAAGTGCTTTATTCGTATATCGACACTGCCGGCCTTCCTTTCAACTTCAGCGATTATTATGGTAAAGTAGCTTTTAACGCCGTAAACGGCAGCAAACTGAATCTGTTTGCTTTTTCGTTTAACGACACCGTGGCCCGTTTCCGTGGCTCGGCCGACTTGAACTGGAAATCACGCGGTTTCGGTAGTAACTTTCAGGTAATCCCCGGCTCATCGAGCACACTTATTAAAGGTAATTTCGCCTATTCCAACTATAACATTACAATGATCGAAGATGGCTTTGCCCCGCGCAACAGCTCGATCAACGGCTTCAACCTCGGTTTCAACTTTACCTATTTCCAGCGCAAAAACGTAGTGAACTACGGTATCGAAGTGCTCGGTTTTAATACCGATTTCAACTTCCGGAACTCAGTGGACCGGCTTATTCAGCAGAAACAGAGTACATCAGAATTTGCCGGCTTTGTAAAATACAAATGGTTGTCGAAAGATGCCCGCCTTGTTCTTGAGCCTGGCTTCCGCATTATGTATTACGCCACACTCGGCAACACCTCGCCCGAACCGCGGCTTGCCTTCAAATACAACATTTCCGAGCGTGTACGCATTAAAGGAGCTACCGGCATTTACTCGCAAAACCTTATCAGTGCCGTGTCTGACCGCGATGTGGTAAGCTTGTTTTACGGCTTCCTTTCTGGCTCTGACAACATTCCCTCACAGCTTACCATGCCCGACGGCGAGGTGAGAGAAATTACACACCGCCTGCAGAAAGCCAACCATTTTATTTTTGGTGTGGAATGGGAACCGTTCAAAACCACCGAAAACGGTAAACTCACCGTAAATCTGGAAGGCTACCTGAAAGACTTTACACAGCTTACCAACCTTAACCGCAATAAAATTTTTGAAGACGAGCCTCAATTCGCTGATCAGCCGGATGTGCTGAAAAAGGATTTTATTGTGGAAACGGGTAAAGCCTACGGCGTGGATCTGCTGCTTAAATACGAATACAAAGCCATTTACCTCTGGGCTGCCTACTCCTATGGGTTTGTAACCCGCTGGGACGGTGTGATGAATTACCGCCCGCATTTCGACCGACGCCATAACGTAAACTTAGTGGCTGCCTGGCAGTTTGGAAAAGACGGCAACTGGGAACTCGACGGGCGCTGGAACTTTGGTTCAGGCTTCCCCTTCACCCCCACACAGGGCTTCTTCGAAAACGTGTCTATCGGCTCTGTGACCAGCGACTACACACAAACCAACGGTACACTGGGCACCATTTACGGCGATATTAACTCACGTCCGCTGCCCACCTATCACCGCCTCGATATTACGGTGAAGCGCACGATAGAATTTGAAAAACTCAAACACTCGAAAATGGAAGTGGCGGCCGGTGTAACCAATGCCTATAACCGCGCTAACATTTTCTATATCGACCGCATTACTTTCAAGCGTGTGGATCAGTTGCCGCTTATGCCCAGCGTGTCGCTGAACTTTACGTTCTAACCTGTTTTTGAACAAAGCCCGCAGTGCTGCATTGCAGTAACTGCGGGCTTTGTGCTTGACCGGGGAAAAATGTTTTCAGATTATCTGACAATCCTCATCAACCTTCAACGGGATTTACCTACCTTTGTATCCCGTTAACGAACGCTTTATCCACATGGTGTCGGCTCCAAAGTATATCTTCGTTACCGGGGGTGTTTCCTCTTCACTCGGTAAAGGAATCATCTCGGCCTCTCTGGCCAAGTTGCTGCAGGCTCGCGGCTACTCAGTAACAATCCAAAAACTCGATCCGTACATCAACGTCGATCCCGGCACACTCAACCCGTATGAACACGGCGAGTGCTACGTAACCGACGATGGCGCCGAAACAGACCTTGATCTGGGGCATTACGAGCGTTTCCTGAACGTACCCACCTCGCAGGCCAATAACGTTACCACCGGACGTATTTACAAAACGGTGATTGAAAAAGAGCGCCGCGGCGATTACTTAGGCAAAACCGTGCAGGTAATTCCGCACATTACCGACGAAATCAAGCACCGCATCCGCCAGCTTGGCAACACCGGCCAGTATCAGGTAATTATTACCGAAATTGGCGGTACGGTGGGTGATATTGAGTCGCTGCCGTTTGTGGAGGCCATTCGCCAGCTTAAATGGGAAATGCCCAAGGATGTATTGGTGGTTCACCTTACGCTGGTGCCCTACCTCTCAGCTTCGGGCGAATTGAAAACCAAGCCCACACAGCACTCGGTAAAGCTGCTTCAGGAATTTGGCGTACTGGCCGATGTGCTGGTGTGCCGCACCGAGCACGAACTGAGCCCCGAGCTGAAACGCAAAATGGCCCTGTTCTGCAACGTAGAAGCCGGTGCCGTTATCGAAGCACGTGATGCCAGAAGCATTTACGAAGTGCCCCTGCTTATGGAGCAGGAACAGCTCGACATGGTGGTGCTCAACAAACTGGGCCTTTCGGTTCAGCGCGAACCCGAACTTACCAACTGGAAAGCATTCCTGCACAAACTTTACCACCCGGTTACCGAGGTGCGTATTGGTCTGGTAGGAAAATATATTGAGCTTAAAGATTCGTACAAATCAATTGCCGAAGGCTTTATTCATGCCGGAGTAGCTAACTCATGCCGCGTTACACTCGAATGGATTCATTCAGAAAGCATTAACGAGGATAATGTGGAAGTGGTGCTTGGCGGACTGAGCGGCATACTGGTGGCACCCGGCTTCGGGCACCGCGGTATTGAAGGCAAAATTACCGCCATACGCTACGCACGCGAAAAAGGCATTCCGTTCTTTGGCATTTGCCTCGGCATGCAGTGTGCCGTGATTGAATTTGCGCGTAATGTGCTGGGCATGAAAGGCGCACACTCAACCGAAATGGATGCGCAAACGCCCTACCCGGTTATCGACCTGCTTGAGGCGCAGAAGAAAGTAACCCACAAAGGCGGCACCATGCGTCTGGGCGCATACCCCTGCGAACTTACCGAAGGCACAAAAGCCTACGAAATGTATGGCAAGCGCACCATTTACGAGCGCCACCGCCACCGCTACGAATTCAACAACGAATACTTAGCCGATTTTGAACGCGCCGGTATGACTGCCACAGGCATAAATCCAGAAGGCGGACTGGTGGAAATAGTGGAAATAAAATCGCATCCGTTTTTTGTGGGCGTGCAGTTCCACCCGGAATACAAAAGCACGGTGGAAAATCCGCACCCGCTGTTTGTGGGCTTTGTGAAAGCGGCAGTAGCCACCAAGAAAACAACTGCACCGACGGCCAAAGTATAGCAGCTTGTAATAACTTATCATCTGACGCGCACTTTTTACAAGGTGCCCGTTAGTTTTTTGGCAACCTGCCGGTAAAACTACGTCTTAGTAACTGTTAGAGAAAAACCCTTACAATGAAAACACGTTTTTTGTTTTGTGTTGCAGCTTTACTTGGCGCTGTGCTGATACATGCACAGGAAGAAACGATCACAAAAAAATGGCGTTTCGGCCTCTTCGCCTCGCCCGATCTGAGTTTCCGATCGCTGGCCGGAAACACAGGCACTTCGGCACAAATAGCCGGTACGCGTAATCGAATCGAGACACCCAAAACAGCCTTTACAGCAGGTGGCGAAGTGCTTTACCGACACTCCGAAAAATGGTCGTTTACCGGCGGCATACAGTTTAGTGTGAAGGGCGATAAAACAGATGTGCTTACTTTAACTTACAGTGCAGATCCGAGAACAGGATTTGCATCTGTTCCAGCTGGGGAACCAAATACGGTACAGCTCATATACAATTCGAGGTATATTGATTTGCCGTTGCGTGTGGACTATTATTTTTCACGTAAAAGAATTGCACCGTTTATTTCAGCGGGTGTATCAACCAATATCTTTCTGAATGAACGTACTGTGGTGGTGAAAGGATATGAAGATGGTTCGAAGAAAAGATCGGGCAATACGGCACAAAACGGCTACCATCGCGTAAATCCGCAGGTGCAGCTGGGCGGGGGAATTGATGTGGTTTTACCAACCGGCATATTGCGCGTTTTACCACTTGCACGCATGAGCGTATTGCCGGTAAATTCAGGTTCTGTTGACGGGTATTTTTATTCGGTGGGATTGGGGCTGAATTATTTTCTTTAGCGGAAATTATTCAGCAGGAAGCTGATGAAGGATTTGGGTGTATTCTTCTTCCGGAATTTCATCCGCAAAATCTTCGTAAGAAAAAGTTAAATCGTACACCCAGTTCCGGTCGGGAAGTATTTTCACTTCGTAGCGGTCAATAAACCAGCGGCTGCCCATTTTGCGGATTTCCTCATACTCCGAGGGACTGTTTATACGAAACCAGGAGGTGCCGGTTTTGTAGCGGCGGAATTGCGGGTAAGTGATATCGGGGCGTGCAGACACGGGCTTTCCTGTTAGCTTTGTACACCACAAAGTTAACGATGCCCGCCTTTCTCGAAAAAGTTGCCGATTTTATTCTTGCGCACCCTGCCGCAAAGCAGGGGCAGCTTTGCGTGGTATTGCCCAACCGCCGCGCCGGGCTTTTTTTGCGGCACTATCTTGCGCAACGTATTGATGAAGCGCAGTGGGCGCCGGCGGTGTTTTCGATTGAAGATTTTATTACCGAACTCACCGGCCTGCGCATGGCCGATCAGGCCGAGCAGCTTTTTGCGCTGTACAGCATTTACGCCACCGACGAGGCCGGCAATGCCGAAACGTTTGACATGTTCAGCCGCTGGGCGCCGGCGCTGCTGAATGATTTCAGCGAAATAGACAATTACCTTGTGGATGCAAAGCAATTGTTTGGCAACCTGGCCGACATACGCAATATTGAAAACTGGAGCTTAGGCCAGACGCAGCTTACCGAATTTCAGAAGCAGTACATGAAATTCTGGGAGGCGCTGGGCCGCTGGTACTACAGCTTTACCGGACAACTGCGCAACGACGAACTGGCCACGCCCGGCATGGCCGCCCGCCACGCGGCCGAACACATTACGCAGCTTACCAATGCGCAGCCGTGGAGCCTGGTGGTGTTTGCCGGATTTAACGCACTTACTGCGGCCGAGGAAAAAATAATTTCGCGCCTGCGCAAAGCGGGCAAAGCCGAAATACTGTGGGATGCCGACCGCTACTACTACGCCGATGTGGCACAGGAAGCCGGACGTTTTTTGCGTAAAACAGGCCGCGAACTTTTTCAGCCCGCCACGCCCGGCGCACCCGAATTTGTGCACACCGAAGACACACTGGCCGGCGATAAAAAAACAATTACCGTGGTGGGCGTGGCCCGCCATGCCGGACAGGCCCGCGCCGCTGCACATTTCCTTAAACAGCTGGATGCCGCGGCGCTGCAATCGCCCAAAACGGCAGTGGTGCTGGCCGACGAGCAACTGCTGCTGCCCGTGCTGCATGCCCTGCCCGAAGAAACCGGCCGTGTGAACATTACCATGGGCTATCCGCTCAGGCATACGGCCGTAGCTTCGCTCACCGACACGCTTTTCAGCCTGCACGAGCATGCCAGACGCTTCAGCATACGCACGCGCGAAGGCGAACTGAAATATTATCACACCGATCTTTCGCGCCTGCTGCGGCATCCGTGGGTGCGCATGCTGTTTGCCGCATCACACCTCACCGACAGGCTGGCCGATGCCATGGCGCGGCGCAATGTGGTGTTTATTGCACCCTCGCAGCTTATTGGCCTTCTTGAACATGTGGATGCCGCCGAAGCCGCGCTGCTGGCCGATTTGCTGCAGCCGTGGAATCAGGTGCAGGATGCGTTTGCAGGCATAAACCGCATGATTGCACACCTGCGCAAACTGTTTACGCCCGCCAGCGACGATGATGCGCCTCCGCTTGATTATGAATTTCTCTTTCAGCTGAGCCGCATTGTAAACCGCATGCAAACACTTACGGCACGCTGGCCGTTTATGAATGATTTGCGCACGCTGCGTTTGCTCATGGCGCAACAGATAAGCCAGGCCGCACTGCCTTTTTACGGCGAACCGCTGGCCGGTTTGCAGGTAATGGGCTTGCTTGAAACGCGCACGCTTGATTTTGAAAATATCATTCTGCTTTCGGCCAACGAAAATATTCTGCCTTCGGGCCGTTCGCAGCATTCGTTTATTGTGTTTGATTTGCGCAAAGGCTTTGGCCTGCCGGTGTGGCACGAACGCGATGCGGTGTTTGCCTATCATTTCTACCACCTTTTGCAACGCAGCAAAAACGTAGTGATTTTATACAACACCGAAAGCGACACCTTTGGCAGCGGCGAGCGCAGCCGTTTTGTAACCCAGCTGCTGCACGAACTGCCGCAGGTGAGCCGCCACGCCACCATTAAAGAAATGCTGTTTGACAGCGGCGTGAAAACCGGCGATGCACCGCCACCCATTGTAGTGCAAAAAGATGAGGCTGTGCTTGAAAAGCTGCTGGCACTGGCGGCTTCGGGCCTCTCGCCATCGGCGCTGAACAGTTTCCGCGACTGCAGCCTGAAGTTTTATTTCAGCTACGTGGCACAACTGCGCGAGGCGGAAGAAGTGGAAGAAACCATAGGCGCAAACACACTGGGCACAGTTATACACGCCACGCTGGAGGCCTTGTACAAACCACACTTAGGCACGCCGCTTACGCCCGAACTTATTCTGACGCTGAAGGCAAAAGCGCCGGCCGTTTGCGAAAAAGAATTTGCCGTGGTTTGTCCGCCCGACGAAACCGGCTACGGCAAAAACCTGCTCGCCAAACGCATTGCCCTGCGCTACCTGAGCCGCTATTTTGATGCCGAGCACACACGCGTAACACAGCTTGGCAAAGTCAATATTACCGCTACCGTAGAAGCGCTTGAAGAAGAACTGCGCATACCCATAACCGTAAACGGCCACGAGATGATGCTGCGCGGCACGGCCGACCGTATAGACCGCAACGGCAATGAAGTGCAGCTGATAGACTACAAAACCGGCCGCACCGCCGATAAAGAGCTGAAGTTTGCCGAATGGGACGAAATTGTGAGCAATGCCGAAATAGCCAAAAGCTTTCAGCTGCTCATGTATGCGCTGCTTTACCAGCGCCTGCATCCGGAAACGGAAACCATCACTTCGGGCATTGTATCGTTCCGCGATTTGAAAAGCGGCGTGAAAAAAGTGCGCACCCCGTTGGGCGATATGCTGCGCAATGAGGTGCTTACGGAGTTTGAACTGCAGCTCCGCAATTTGCTTCAACTGCTTGTTAATCCTGAAATTCCGTTTGCTCAAACTGATGATTGGGACAAATGCCGGATTTGTCCGTTTATACATGTGTGTAACCGGCATTAGCTGCACTAGCTGCGGAAAGTTTACTTTCGGCGAAGCCTGTGACGATGCTGCGGAAAGTTTGCTTTCGGCGAAGCCTGTGACGATGCTGCGGAAAGTTTACTTTCGGCAAAGCCTGTGACGATGCTGCGGAAAGTTTACTTTCGGCGAAGCCGGTGACGATGCTGCGGAAAGTTTGCTTTCGGCGAAGCCTGTGACGATGCTGCGGAAAGTTTGCTTTCGGCGAAGCCGAAAAAAACTTTCTGCAATATTTAAACAAGTTTGCAACTTGTTTAAATAAGTACAGTGCATTTACACAGCCATTTTTAATGCACCATACGGCATGAATTTCTAGCCCTGGCTGTAATGGAAAGCCTGCTACGATGCTTTATGTATTGAAAATGCTCTTGCAATGGAAGACAGGAGCGGACGGTATTTTGAAGCACCTGCGGTTCGCTCCTCCTCCTTAAAAAGCATTTTACCCGCAAGTCTGGAGACTTGCCAAATTATTACGAAAAGTTTATTGCCTGCGGCAATTGAAACTTTTCGCAGCGTTGCAGCGTTGTTGTTCAGAAAAGTTGATCGCCTCCGGCAATTGAAACTTTTCGCAGCCGTGCAGCCGTGTGGTTAAATTGCGAAAACCCGCATAAACTTTTTACACCGTTGCGGGTTTATTACCTTTGAAGACTTATGAGTTACGCCAGTTTAAGAGCCTGTGTGGAAGATTTGGAGCGGCACGGCCACCTGATTCGCATACGCGAAGAGGTGGATCCTTATCTTGAAATGGCTGCCATTCATTTACGTGTACACGAAGCGGGCGGCCCTGCGTTGCTGTTTGAAAACGTGAAAGGTTCGGCTTTTCCGGCTGTATCTAATTTATTTGGCACTATTGAACGGAGCCGTTTTATGTTTCGCCATTCGCTGGATGCGGTGCAGAAATTGGTGGCGCTCCGGTCAGACCCGATGCAGGCCTTGCGTAAACCGTTGCAGCATTTGGGCGTGCCGTTTACCGCATTAAAAGCCCTGCCGCGTAAAGCGCGACTGAGTGTGCCGGTGGCCGAAATGCAAACGCAGATTTCGAAACTGCCGCAAATACACCACTGGCCCATGGACGGCGGCCCGTTTGTGACCCTGCCCATTGTATATACCGAAGACATAGACCGTCCGGGCGTGATGCGTTCGAACATAGGCATGTACCGCATACAGCTTGGCGGCAACGAGTATGTGCAGGACAAGGAAATAGGCCTGCACTACCAGTTGCACCGCGGCATAGGTGTGCACCAGACCAAGGCCAATGCCAAAGGCCAGCCGCTGAAAGTGAGCATTTTTGTGGGCGGTCCGCCCGCGCTTACGTTTGGCGCGGTAATGCCCCTGCCCGAAGGCCTGTCGGAACTTACGTTTGCGGGCGTGCTGGGTGGCCGCCGTTTCCGCTACGCCTACCGCGATGGTTTTTGTTTGGCGGCCGATGCCGACTTTGTAATTACCGGCGAAGTATATCCGGGCGAAAACAAGCCCGAAGGTCCGTTTGGCGACCACCTGGGCTACTACAGCCTGAAGCATGATTTTCCGCTGATGCGTGTACACAAAGTGTATCACCGCCGCGATGCGATATGGCCGTTTACGGTGGTGGGCCGTCCGCCGCAGGAAGACACCAGCTTTGGCGCCTTGGTGCATGAGCTTACTGGAAATGCCATACCCGACGAGATTCCCGGTCTGAAAGCCGTGCATGCGGTGGATGCGGCCGGTGTACACCCTTTGCTGCTGGCTATTGGCAGCGAGCGCTACACGCCTTACCTGCCCACGCGGCGGCCGGCCGAGATTATTACGCAGGCCAATGCGATACTTGGATTCGGGCAGCTTTCGCTGGCGAAGTATTTGTTTATTTGCGCAGGCGAAGACAATCCGCAGCTCAACATTCACCACGTGGTGCCCTACTTCACACATTTGCTGAGCCGCATTGACTACACGCGCGACCTGCATTTCCACACGCAAACCAGCATAGATACGCTCGACTACAGCGGCACCGGGCTGAACACGGGAAGCAAAGTGGTATTTGCCGCTGCCGGCAACCCTGTGCGTGAGCTTTGTACTGAAGCGCCCGCCCTGCAATTGCCCACGGGCTTTGAAGGCTGCGGGCTGGCCATTCCCGGCGTACTTACCGTGCAGGGCCCGAAGTTCAGCACCTACGAAAACGCCACCCGCGAACTGGCCGTGCTTACCGATGCGCTAAGCACACAACCGCTTGAAAAAGCTGCCATGATTGTGCTTTGCGACGATGCGCGGTTTACGGCAGCCACGGTAAACAACTGGCTCTGGGTAACGTTTACACGCAGCAACCCATCGCACGATATTTATGGCGTAAATGCCTTTACCGAGCATAAACACTGGGGCTGCCACGGCCCGGTGGTAATTGATGCGCGGATAAAGCCGCACCATGCCCCGCCGGTGGAGAAGGATGCTGCGGTGGAAAAGCGGATTGACCGGTTGTTTGTGAAGGGTGGCCCTTTGCACGGGAAGATTAAATGATGATATTGGGAATTTGAGGGGGATTTGAGATATTTGTATTATCCAAGTTAACCTCAAACATGTCTTTACGGTTTTTCTCTCTGCTGTGCGGGCTACTTGCCTTCTCCTGCCTTTATTCACAACAAGCTGACTTCCCGTTGATGTATTCGCACGGGAAGATTCCACGAAAATTTCTTATCAAACCCGAAGCGGCTGCAAAAGAAGAAATTGATGCGATTAAAGCACAATCAAAACGACTCACTCAGGCCGAGGTCGATTACATCTATATACGGGAATATACGTTTAGTCATTATATCACAGAAGGAATAATTACTTATGGCGATGAGATAAGCAATTTCAGCCAACGAATTGTAAACCGCTTACTTGTAAATGATCCTGAGCTTAACAAAAAAATCAACGTTTACCTTCTTCGTTCGTATGAAGCCCGCCTCGTATCGTTCGACAACGGAATTATTTTTGTGAGTACCGGACTGTTCTCGAAAATTGAAAATGAAGCTCAATTAGCCTATCTGCTGGCGCGGGAAATTATTCATATCCGCGAAAACCATGCGCGTGAAAACTACCTGAATACATACTCAGGCGAGAGTAGAAATATCCGATATCAGGACAGGGTTTCGGTTTTCTCGGCAGAGCAGGAAGCTGTTACAGATAAAAAGGCTATTCGACTTTTTATTGATGCAGGGTATGCAATGGAGGAAAGCGTGAAATCACTGACCTTACTTTCATCTTTCGACCAGTGTTTCGGGAATATCAAATTTGACATTTCCTTTTTTGAGCATGATGATTACATTTTCCCGCTAAACTATCAACTGCAAGAGCTTGTTTTGGCGCCCGCAGACTCGCTGGCCATGCAACTGTTCCCTAATCTTAGCAACCGGATAAACGATCTGAAAAGCTACATTCAACTGCTTCAGCAGGCAGAAGGGAAATCAGCATTCGAGAATATTTCACAGCTGCAAGTTTGGGCACGCGAGGAAACCATACGCATGTATTGTATTGATCAAAAAATAAATCATTCGATATACGGCGCCTATGTGATTTTACAAACCGACAGCCAGAATAAAGCCGCCCGCCGCACAATTGCCTATTGCCTTGCCATAAAAGCAATTTACGAATCGCCGGACCATGCAACCTATTCCACCAATGTAATTGTACTAGAAAAAAATGCCGCATTTAAAGATTATTCAAAAAAGAGCACTGGAAATAAAGACGAAGAAGTTGCTGAAAAAGTAACACAGGCAGGAGAAGCTCAGCGTGTAAATCATTTTCTCACCAGTATGAGTCACCCTGAACTTACAATTCTTGCGTTAGATCATAACTGGGGGCTATATCATCAATATGCTACTGAAACAGATGCACTGAAAAGAGTTAAAATGCTGATGAATATCCTAAAAGCGAATTACGATCTCGGACTGATGGAGTTTTCGCACACTGCTTACCAACCTGTGTTGAATGAAAAAAGTGCCCCGGAAAATTTAACTCAGAACCCGCTTCCGAAACCAACAGGCAAACCTATAATTACGTTAGAACCACTGCAAGCAAAAGACGCATGGGGTACATACAAGGAAACTCAGGATAATAATCTGGAACAAAAGATGCAAGGGTATTCGATAAACGACCCTAACGGAGAAAAAGACAAAACATCAAAAATAATTCCCCCTGTAAAAGCAGTAACCTGGCGGAAAGCCGATCCTGAAAAACAATATGAGTCTGTAATATACAACTATTACGAATATGCGTTTGTAAGCTACATTCATGATGCTGAATTTATTAAGGCGTTTAATCGATCAGCAGATAAAATTACAATGGAAAAAACATACAGGGATTTTACCCCTTATGTGGTGTATGAAATGAAGCACAACTCCGGATTGGGAAAAGATAAATTTATACCCGGTTACATTTACGGTTTAGAAAGACAATATAATTCACGCCTGGAACAGCTTACAATTAACAATGACGGATCGGAAGAAGTACGGAAATATCAGAAAGATGCAGTCTTCTCTTATTCAGACAACTATGCTAATGCTGCGTTTTACAGTGTACATAATTTAACTGAAAACGACACATTTGCATACTCCTATTACTGTATTTATCAAACCATACTCAGTGATTTATACAACCATCTTAAAGAAGACCGGTATATAGCACCCGACATTTGCGGAGTGCTCAGGAATAATGTGACCATTTTCTTTAAAACAAACATCATACTTTCCAGCTACGTCATTAACCAGTCACAATCTGATGGTCGATCAGCCTCCCGCATAACCACTACAGGCATAGACATGGATACCGGACGAATAGTACTTTACTGGTATGAGGAAAACAGCATGCTTGCTAAAAGTTATTTGTTAAATACACATTATAGTAACATCAGAAAGAAAATAAGCTACCAGCCCAAATAAACATACCTGCTACTGAGGAAATCCATGTTTACATTGCGCGTCAATACCAACCCCGCTACACCCGCACGAATTCATTTTGAATTCTGCACTTTTTTGCATATTTGTAACAAGATGCTTAACCTCAAGAACAGCACCTCTTATTCATTTCTGGTTTTGTTTTGCGCACTGTTGCAAGGGCTTTCTGCACAGGCACAATACAATGACTATTCATTAGTAAAGTCAAAAGGCGATATTCCCGCAGACTTTATTCAGCCGGTTGATGTGCGTACAAAAAACAGCATTCAACGGCTGGGGCTTCAATCGGTAAATGCGCAGAATTATGTCTGGGCCTCAGAAAGCGTATTTTCCTATTATGTGAATTCGGGTATGGTTACTTTGGGCGACAGTGTCAGCCTGCTTTGTACGCAGATAATTGACCGGCTCCTTGTTTCAAACAAAGCGTTGCGACAGAACCTCAATGTGTATCTCCTTCGTTCAAGCAAGCCAGAAATTTATACGTTCTACAATGGCAATATGCTTGTAAGTACGGGCATACTTGCCCGCACTGCCAATGAAGCGCAACTGGCCTACCTGATTGCACGCGAGATTATTGTGTACAGAAATATATTTGATGGCCGGCAGATTACTTCCACTAAGCTCAATTTCCAAAAAGACTCTCTTGATTTAGAATCAGCAGTTTTTACACGCTCGGAAGAAGAAGAAAGCGCCGCTGACCGCCAAGCCTTAAAAATGTATCTCGAAGCCGGATATGATGCTTCTGAGGCGATCACCGCGTTAAAACTGCTCTACAACCCTGAAGCCAGCTTTGATGATGTGCCTTTTGATCTGAGTTTTTTTGAGCACGGTGACTATGTATTTCCGCCATCTTACCACTTAAAAGAACTGGTAGCCGGAGATACAAACTCGTTTAATGAACAAACTAACCTTCAGCTTTCACGACGAATTACTATTTTAAAATCACTCATCCAACAAGTTGAGGCTCCCGGAAATAAATTTATTTTACAAACAGAGGCCGAGTTTATTTCGCTCAGCACACTGGCGAAACAGGAAGTAATGCGGCAATTCTTTATTGATCAGCAGCATGAGTACGCCATTTATTCGGCATACCTGCTCCTGAAAAAAGACTCCACCTATCAGCCTGCCAAAAGTATTATTGCCCATAGTTTAAATACACTCGCCATCTACAAAACACAATCAATACCGGAACCACCTCCCTTAATTTATATCGTTCCGCTGAAACCGGTTGTTAATTCTGTAAATACACCACCTGCTGTATATACAATTCAGCCCACTTCTAATATTGCTGGCGAAGCTCAGCACATCAATTACCTTCTTCACCAGTTAAGTTATACCGAATTTTACATTCTCGCTCTTGACTGGCAATGGAAAAACCTGAAAGCGTTAAAGAAAGCTGATAAATCAATTGAGCAGACACAGGTGAAACGATTGATGTGGATGTTAAAACACAATTCGGGTTTTTCCCATGTGGCATTTTCTCCCGCTCCATTTAAACCAATTTCGCTGGGTGAAAAATATGAAGTAAGGGAAACAACTTCATTTACTTTGAACAGAAAGCCTTCCGTAACACTTACGCCACCGTCGCAGCTTTTAAACAAATCGGTAATTGGAAGTGGTGCCCTTAGGGAAAAGCCCAAAGAAGCGCCTGAATTTTCTGCTACACCTAAAAAAAACATCGAACAGATCAGTACACAATACGACATCAAAAACAGTGAAGATGTGTATCAATCAAACACAAATACACTTCCTTTAAAAACAACTTATTTCAACGTAAAAAGCAGCCGCCTGATTTCCGATGAAAAGGCTATTGTACAATGGAAAGGTATGCCTGATGATTCGGCGTATAGTTATGCCTATGTATATTATCTCTATGCATTTACCAGCCACATGAAAGACAGCACGTTTGTGGAAACATTCAGAAAGGCCGGGCCGCAAGGGAATGAAACACCATTGTCAGACTACAGTATGCGAAATCGAATTGTATATGATAAAAGAAGTAAATACGGACTAGGAGCCGACACGGTTCTGATTGGGCGCATGCTTGCGGTGAATTACAGCGAAATTAAGCGAACCGGAACTATTGCTATGGGTGATGAACTTTTAGATGAATATACGCAGTACCAGAGGGAGGCTCTTCAGGTTGCTGCCGGGTATGAAAAGTGCTATCCGTTTATACCGGATTTATCTTCGATAAGCAGTACTGATGTTGCAAGCTATACCAATTGGTGCATGGTTAAAACCTGGCAACGCGAACATGATAATTATTCTGCATACGGATTCTCACTACCTACATTTGCCTATACCAGTCTGGGCGATTCAGTAAGCAGGGCATTTCACACTCCTTACATTACCTATACCTACGCTGTGAGCTACCTGATGCGCTCTACGGTTCCCAAATCGCAGCTTGTTTCTCTGGTGTATGAATTACAAACCGGATACTTGGTGATGTATCTGCATGAAGAAAACAAACGTACAGCCACCTTTGATATTCAGAAATGGTATTACCGGTTTTTGCTGGAAAAAACCAAATACCCGCGTTTGGATTAACACACCCCTCAGATCAATATAAAGTCGATGAAAAACTACCGGATCATTTTGCAACTGGCAATGGCACTCATGCCGATTGTAACAGTCGCCCAAACCCTCTTCCACTCGCATGGCACCCTGCCCGCCCCGCTTACCGGCAAGCCCGACGAGCGTGCAAAGAAAATGGTGGAAGAACGCAAAATGGAAAGCAGTCTGCTTGACGAGAGCGAAACGGCTTTCATTTACCTCACCGAATACTCGTTTGCCAATTTTGTAAACTCCGGCAAACTTACCGTGGGCGATTCGGTGAGCAACTATGCCGGGCGCATTCTCGACCGCCTGCTGGCGAAAGACCCGAAGCTGCGGAAGAAAATTACTGTGTACACCCTGCGCTCGACCGAGGTGAATGCGTTTATGATGGCCAACGGCGCCCTGCTGCTGAGCACCGGACTACTTGCGCATATCGAAAACGAGGCGCAGCTGGCGTTCATTCTCTCGCACGAAATTGTACACTTCCGCGAACGCCACAACCTGCAAGGCTTTCGCAACCGCCAGCGTGCGGAGAGCCGCTACTTCGACCCCATGGCCGGTGTGCTGCGCTTTACGCGCGAACTTGAACTGGAGGCCGACGAGGAAGGCGTGAAAATTTTCCGCAATGCCGGCTATGCCCTGCACGAAGGCTACTCGGCGCTGAAAATGCTGGAACATCACAACTGGTCGTTCGGACAGATTCCGATGTACCCGAGCTTTTTTGAACACGGCGATTACCGCTTCCCGTCGTATTACACACTCGACAAAATTGCCGAAGTGGAAAAAGACGATGTGGAACGCGACGAATCGCGCAGCACGCACCCGGGTCTCGATAAACGCCTGCGCGTAATTGCACCGCTGCTTGGCGATACATCCATGCGCACGCCGCTTTGGCTGGTGTCGGAAAACAGTTTCCGCATTGTGCAGCAATTCTGCCGCCGTGAAGTGATTAACCTTTACCTCGAAGAGCGCAACTACCCCGAGGCCATTTACGGCGCATATATCCTGCTTCAGCAAGACAGTAAGGATCAGTTTGCGCGTGAGGTTATTGGCAAATCGCTCTACAACCTCGCCATCTATTACAGCGAATCAGAGTTTTACACCTTGCCCGATGTATTTATCTACGAATCACATCCGCTGTTTAACAACAACAACGATGAGCCTGATTATGTAATGCAGGGCCCGGAAGAAGTACACGGCGAATGCCAGCGGCTGGTCCATTTTTTCCACCAGCTTTATCCGTTTGAATGGGCAGTACTGGCGCTCGACTGGAACTGGAAACTGAATGAAGAAAGTCAGTTTAACGATCAAACCAACCAACGCTGCCTCAACCTGATGGAAGTACTCAAAGCCTGGCATTATCTGAAGCCGGAGTATTTCAGCAAAAAAGCATTTTCGCCCACAGATGAAATGCAGCGCGATGTGTTTGACGGATTCCGCAGGCCAAAAGACATGACCAACACGCGCCTGCCGAAATTCTATCCCAAAAAAATACGCGAAGAAATTTATAACGAAAATCGCGGGCGCACTTATTACAGTCTGGCCGAACTGCAGGAAACTATGGAACGTATGGAAAAAGAAATTAAATCGTCTATACGCGAGAAGAAAGAAGCAACGCTATACGACCCTGCCCTGCTGGTGTTGTACAAAGGCCCCTATCCTTCTGATTCCACGAAACGCGATTCGGTTTATTTCTACTACCGCTATGCGTTTGTTGATTACATGAAGGCCAGCAATAAATTCCTGCTTACGTTTGAAGATGTGCGGGAAACTCCCCGCGAAAACCCTTACGATGATCTCGACATCACGGCTCGCAGTCAGCGCGGATTGTATGGCCCCGAAGGGCTTGGCCTCTCACGCGTAGCGGTGATGGAGCCGCAGGCATACTGGCTGAATGAAAATACAAACACCGGCGAAACACAATACGACGGCGATAAAAGCGGCAAAATGTTTACCGCGCAGGAACGATCGCTCTTCAATGCGGCGAAAACGATGGGGGTAACTTTGGTGTATATGAATCCGGAGAAAATGAACAGTTCCGACACTGCGCTTTACACCACCTACTGCATGCTGAAAACCTGGCTGAGCGAGCGCAGCGAGCTCGGCGGAAACTCACTCATTACCAATACCGCCTATCCCGGTCTGGGCGACAGCATTGCCACGCGGCTTGGTACACCGTATGTAATGAGTAGTTTTTGCACTACCAAAAAAGTAAAAGGCAAAGGCACCTACACCCGGAATACGACCCTGATCTACGACCTGCGTACCGGGGAAATGGTCATGCTCCATCAGAATATTGATCGTGGTTCAGCGAAAGAAAACCGGCTGCTGAACTTTTTCAACAACGGCTTCAGAGCCATGAAACGTCCGAAAGACCGCTAAGCACCACAACAATTTGCAGAAAACAGCGTTTCGTGAAAACAAACGCTGTTTTTGTTTTTTTAACGATCATTCTTTATGAATTCAGGCCTTAATCAGCATCATTCCTGTATCTTTAAGCATACCCATACATTATGAGGGTGTGTACCCCACAAAACTGCTATGAAAAAATACCTTATTCTCCCGATTTTATTTATTTCTTCGCTCGCACTGGCGCAGCCTGCCGCTCCTGTGCGTGTGGGGCCGCTTCAGCCTGCCGGTAAACTCCCCGCCAGTTTTACCACGCCCAGTCACCTGATTGCCCAACAAGAGGCCGAACGCCGCAAAGCCGCCGGCGATCCGATGGACGAAGGCGAAATGGAATTTACCACCGAGGTAAATTACTATTCGCAGCAACGCCTTACATCCGGCCTCATCCTTTACAACGATCCGATGAGCACCTACATTACCGATGTAGCCCGGCTGCTGCTGAAAGACGATACTGCGCTGTTCAACAAGCTGCGCTTCTATGTGTATAAAACACCCGAGCCAAATGCATTTACATCGGCCACGGGTGTAATTATGATTACCGTAGGTATGCTGGCGCAGGTTGACAATGAGGCTCAGCTCGCCTACATCCTTTCGCATGAAATAATGCACTACAAGCAGAAACACATGCTGAAAGGCTTCCGTAAACGCGAAAAGCTGGAAGAGCAAACCGGCAATGCGCCAAGCTATATGTGGAGCCGCAGTTACTTTCAGTTCACACGTGAGCATGAACTTGAAGCGGATGCAATGGGGTTTGATCTCTACAGCAAATCGAACTACCGGGCACACGAAGCCCTGCGCATGTTTGATGTGCTTGAATATTCGGATTTACCGTTTGACGATATGACGTTTGACACGCTGTGGTTTAACCGTGGCGATATGAAAGTACCCGGCGGCTATTTCCGTAAAGAGGTGGATCCGATTTATTCGGATGACAACTACGAAGACCGCAACAGCACACACCCCAACGTGCGCAAACGCCGTATGGCCCTTATCTCGTCGGTTGACAGTGTGAGTGAAGAAGGCCGGCAGCTTTACATTATTTCGAAAGAAAAGTTTATTCAGTTCCGCGAGCGTTCGCGTTATGAAGTGTGCCGCCTGCACATGCTTGTGCGCGATTATCCCGAAGCCATTTACTGCGCCTACATGCTGCTGCAGAAGCATCCGAACGATATTTATCTCGAAAAGATGATCGGTTATGCGCTGTTTAACCTTACCACCTACAGCCAGACCAAGAGCCAGGGCAATATGTTTTTCGACCCCTCGCAAATGTTTATGAGCTATCGTGGCGGCCGTTATTCAAGACTCAGCACGGGCGGTTTTTATCGTTTGCCCAACTGGGAAAAAATGACCGGACAGCAGCAGCAGCTGTTTCACCTGTTTGATAAACTGGAGCCCGACGAATTAACTGTACTTACCCTTACCTACAACTGGGATTTGTATCGTGCCGATACTACCGACAGGTTTCAGGCGCAGCTTTGCGACAGTTTGTTTTCCATGCTGGTGTTTAAGCAAAACCTGCCACGCAGCTATTTCTCCACAATTTCGGCTGAAGCTGCGCGACAGAAACTGCGTGACGACTCATTGCAGCGTGCAAAAGATGTGGGCGAAACCGGTGACTCGAAATACTCTCGACTCGACAAATTCAAACTCAATTCAGACAAAGAGCGTTTTGTAAAGTTTGCGTTTGTGGATTTACTCAAAGACTCGCTTTTTATTGAACGTTTCAATTATTACACCGCGCAACGCACCAGTTTTGTGGATGCCGACGAAACACCCGAATGGCTGCTTCGTCGCGGAATGAGCAAGAAGGAAAGGGAGGAATGGAAAAAATACCGTGAAGAATCAGGGTGTGAAATAGACAGGCTCGTGGTGATTTGTCCGGAATATGAAACATACCAGCAAAAGAAACGCAAGGAGCGTGAACTGGAGCAGGATTATACGGCAAGTGAAAACGGACAGGTATCGCTTTGCGGCGTGATTCGCCGTGAGGCTTCAGCTCAAGGCGTACAAACCATTTTACTTTCACCGTTTGAAATGGACAGCCTCGACACTGATTCGTTTGCGGCGATGGCCACATTGAATGAATGGTTTTTTGAACGCCTGCGTCATGGAAACAACCGTTACACCATGACGTTGAACAACAAACACGAAACTGATTCAATTGCGGCCTTGTACAACGTGCGCTACATCATGTTTACTGCGGTAGAATCGGCCACACGCAAACGCATCCAGCGCCCGGTGCTTTACACTGTAACCTGTGTTATTTTCCCTCCTGCGCTTTACAAACTGTTCATACCGCAGGTACGCTATCAGTTCGAATCGGCCGTGCTTGATTTGAAAACCGGCGAAGTGATTTATTACAATTACGAGATAAAGCGCAAAGGCAAGGAAAAAGAGCAGACCAACAAATACTACAACAAGCTCTTCAAGAAACTGAAAGCGAAAAAACTGCCCAAACCTCTACCGCCCAAAGAAGAAGTACCACCCGAAGAAGCGCATAAACAGTAATGCCCAACGATTTTGAAGCCATCCACCGCCGCTTTCGCACTGCCCTTGAAAAAGGCACACCGGGAGCGGCGGCGCTTGCTACACTATGCGACGAGCTGGGGCTTATACGCACGGGCTCAGTCTTTCGAATGGCGCCCGAAATAAGTCAGGCCTACGCCATTGCCTCCGGCCACAAACCCATCGAAATTCTCATCAGCCCCGAAATCCTTGCCGATACATTCGACTTTGGTCTGCTCACACGCATACTCGCACACGAGCTTTTGCACGTGCAGCAGCGCACGCGCATATTCCCCATGAAAGACCACAATGAGCGCGAATTTGTGGCCTATGCCGATACGCTTCTCCGCACTGATCTTCCGCCTATCGGCTCATTGTATGTGAAAAAGGAGTTTTTGAAAAAGGGATTGAGTTATTATCCGCAATTATCAAAGTGGAATCAGTGGTGGTACCGGGATGTGAAGGCGGAACTGGAAAAATATGGAAAGATGCTGGGGTAAAGATCGTAACGCTCCGGCAAATCCGGCTATCGAATTTCGCTTCAATGGGCTTGTCCCTGCAAGCAAAACACGATTGATTATTTGGGTTCACCAGGCCCGAAATACTTCACGCCGCAATATGCAAAACAGGATTGCAGCAACTCATATTTACCTGTGCAGAAAGTCCCCCATACCGAATCGGGAAGGTTGCTTTTGAAGCCCCGGCACTCCAGACAGCATTCAAAATAATACTTCACCCGCCCCCGACTGTCTTCAAACAATATCGCATGCCGGGGTTCATAACAACCGTATTGCACTTCTTCGATTAAAGTGGTTTTTGGGGAATAATTGTAATTGTACAGCACATTCGTAAGGCTGTCTGTTTTAACCGAATCAAGAATAATATTATCAATAACATATTGTTTTTGGAGTACAGAGTCTTTCACAAGAGCCTTTACACCAATCATATATTTTGAAAACGAAATCAGGCGTACAGTTAATTTTTCACTGAATGGTGCACGTTGTAAACGCTGGCTGAAGCTCAGCGTTCCATTCAGATAGCACTGATTATCGGAAGTCTCTGCAGTTGGCAGTGGCGGAGGCGGAAGGCGTTCGCCTGTTTGCCTTCGCAAACAAGAACCCAAAAGCAGCAACGCCATAATGACTAATGAACCGGCAAGATGCGGAAAGAGTACACGCATCGGGGTTTACAATAAAATCCCTACTCCGAAAAACACCGAAAACGCCCGGCGCATACCGAAATCGCGCTGAAAATCGGATGCGGTGAAAACCGGATCTTCGTTTGCACTGATGTTCAGCACATACGGTACACTGAAACGCAAACCGGTGTTGGCCACCACACGTTCCCAAAACAACATTTGTGTACCAAAGGCAAACTGCGCCTGTAATACGGTTTGTGTTTCGGGCTTGCTGCCGTTTATGTAAAGCGGTACATCAAGAGTGTTGGTTACATCGTTATTGTATTTGGCCTGTGCGTACACAAGCTCGGCATCCCAGAATTTACCAATGGGTGCAATGCCTCCACGGCCTTTACGGAAAGTGCGGAACACCATCGACATCGTTTGCCCGTCGAGTTTGGTGCCAAAATATTCTTCAGCCGCGCCGTTGAGCGAATAGGTATTGCCTACATCCATATTAAAACGATTGTAGCTCACCCCCAGCTGCGTGCGCCGGCTGATGATACAATGCAGCGCACCGCCGTACTGATAATTATAAACAAAACGCTGGTCAGAAAGCAAACCAAACGGCGTGGACGAAGCAAAATTGAATGGCATGTATGAACCCTCGGCCTGCACAATGATGCGGTGACCAAGATAACCGCCTTTGCCTTGTGCAAAGGATGTATAGGAAGCTGCAAGCAGCAGCGTGATAAAGAGAATACGTTTCATGGCTGCTTACTTTTTGGGGTTGGAGAGTTGACGCATGAGATCATACACATGCAAACGCAAACGCGATTTGGTGTGACGCTGATTACTCATTTCTGTATTCCGGCTGTACACCAGCTTACCGGTCGATACATCGTACACGATTGTCACAAAGGTTACGCTTTCTGTGGGTGTAAACAGACGGTAAATTACATGCGGTGCAATGGGCAGAATGAGTGCGCCCGCAGCACGTATGGCCTGCACACGTCGTTTATCGCGATACACATAGCAGGCTGTCCACATAAAATAATTGGTGCCGTACTTTTTGGCCAGCGCCTGCATGTCTTCCTGTGAGTATGGCATGAGTTTAGACGGACGCACATCTTCGCGCACGGAAAGCCAGCGGCTGGCGGTATTCATATCGTTAAATGCCGCAGCTGATGATGTATCAAGCACAGTCTGATCAAGCAGCGTAAGGTTGATGTTGCACAATGCGGCCGAACGCCGGAGCTCGGCCACAAATTCGGCACGGCCTTCAAGCGAGGCTGTAATATCAATCGGCACCCGCTCTTTACGCTGATCATACACGGCAAACTGCGGATCCACAAGTACCACACGCTGTATGCCCTGCGGCCCCAGCAGTTCCGACTTCCGGCGGCGGCGGTATCTGCGCTCTTCAGTTCCGCTCATCTGGTCGAGAATTTCGTTTACCTGCTTCACACTGTCGGCAAACGCGGTCGATTTTTTAAACATCTCCACAAAACGGGCATCCTTCAACTCCTCAATAAATGCAAACGACCAGTATTCCACATCGGTATAGATGGAATCAATATCATAATTATCCACCGCGCACTGAAAACGATCGCGGGGCGAATCAGACTTCGGCTTTTTCTTCAGTGTAGTATCGGCCGCAGCAATATTACCCAACCGGATCCAGAGCGAATCGCTGCTCTGGAAATCACTTTGCTTCATCTCGTGGAAAAAGGTAAGCTCGCGGAATAGTCCGGTTGTCCACGTGGCTACATCAGCATCGTTCGGATACTTCAAATGTACAGCCCAGGCATAACGCAACGCCAGCACATTCCACGCTTCCGACTCGGTTTTATTTACCAGTCTGTTAAAGCGGCCCATCTCGCCGGTGGGCTTTTCACTGCTGCCCATATCACCACCGGTAATCACAAAAATATTTCCCAGCAATGACGCCAGATCGCCAAAATCGAATGTCATGTTTTTATCCAGTACACTGCCGTAAAGGGCGCGTGCCATTTCTTTTTCGAGATACGGATTGCCGGGATAATACTGCAGCATGGCATAGGTCATGTAAACAGCATCGCGGTAGTTGCCTTCATCGCTGTGCAGGGCGCATTCTTCAAAACGTGCCATCATGCGCACACGGTAAAACTGTTTTTCCGACACAAGAAAGTACGCGCCCGTTGTATCGGTTGCGCTTTTAAACTTGCGCATCATGCCTCTGCGGCGCTTGCCTACACTGGGGTGCGTAGCCAGATCGTTGTCGCCGTCTTCTTCGTCAACCTTGTAGGGCTTAATTGTGTCGGCCTGATATTTTGACGGAAGCAGGAAATACTGGCCTTCAAAAAATGAGCGGGTAAAGGTGGTGTCGGTAAACGGGAAATCAGCCTGCGCAAGCAAATCGAAACCTTTTACCGCCGCATGCGGATCGTAGCCCGACTTGAGCATGAGTTCAAATCCTTCTTCGTCGGCTTGTGTTTCCTGCGTGCGCGAGTAGCTGTGTTTTTTGTAAAAACGGTTGTTCAGCGTAATGCCTTCATACTGCTCGGTGCCTGTGCGCATTTTTTCGGTTTCGAGAAAACCTGTAACCACATGGCGACGCTTGAAGTGAATAATTTCGTGCGCCAGTACAAACGCCAGCTCGGCTTCATTCCGCACGCGGGTAAGCAGCCCCACAGTTACAAAAATTACGCCCTGATCAGTGGCAAATGCGTTAACAACCGGCGTGCGCAGAATATAGAAATGCAGCTTTTTGCGCAACTCCGGATCGTGTACCAGCAACGAGTCGGCCACCTGATTTACAAAAAGCCCCATCGAATCATTCACCAGCACTTCGCCACTGAAACGCATCTGATCAACCTGAAAATTGGTGAGCAGATAAAATTCGTCCTCCGCATCCTGTATAGACTGCTGCTGGCTTTTATCTACCTTCTCAAGGTCGTTTTTATACTTTTCGGCTGTGGGGGTCACAAAATCAGTCGGCAGCGGACCATTGGAAACCGGCCGGCGGAAATTGCGCATATCGGGCAGCTGGGCAAACAACGCCGAAGCAAACAAACAGCCAATAAATGCAGCAAGCAGCTGCAAACGGGGAGAGTTTATCATAGCTCGTAAATATACATATTGCCGGTCGGGTTTAAAAACCGGCAAAATCGTTTATCAACCACCTGTAAGCGTCGAAAATCAAGTTTATCCGTGCATTTTTTTAATCAGTTCGGAAACCGACTTGTTATAGCTATATGGATCGGTTTCCTTACTTACAATGAGTTTCCTGATTATTGTGCGGACAATTTTCTCATTCATTCCATAACATTCGGCAAACAGCGCCCACTCTTCGAAGCTGTGACGATAGGTATTTACAAAGGCTTCATCCACCTGCAAATCAACCATGAGTTTATTCACTGCATGCTTTACCGCATTGCGGCGTATGCCCTGATAATACCGTACAATATGTGCCGAAATACGGGCAAGATAATCGTCGGTTTTGTGGCTGTGTGATGGCGTAATGGTAAGCGCCACATTGCTTTCGGCCAAAGTCAGCAGTGTTTTTCGTGAGCTTCGGTGGTTTTTGCTGCGCGCTATTTTACGTTGTTCTTCATCAGCCACTTTTCTCAGTTTTGCATTGAGCGAGCGGAACCCGAAACGATGGTAAAACCAGTATGCGCCTGAACGTATGCCGTCTTCATTGTCTTTACCAATCTGATAGGCCTCCACTTCAATGCTGTGAAGCGAAAACAACTGATGATACACGCGCAGCAATTGCCCCATAATTACAGCCGATTCGCCGCCCCGGAAAGAGTCGAATATATTGAGGCCAAACAATGCCGTATTACCAAACACCCAGCTGCCGCCATAGGCTGCCGGAAAGCCGTTTTTAAATAACGTATAGCCAATGTACGACTGCAGCGGCAACTGATGCGGAGCAGTCATGCCATACACCGCCACTGAAATGCCGCGTTCGAGTATGAAGTAGCGCAGCGATACAGGCTGCATAAATGTGGACGTATCGGTTTCGCGCATGGTAAGTACCATTGCACGGCGTATTACGGAAATGAGCTGATTACGCTGCGCTGCAGAAAGTGTTTCGGGAGCAGGCAGCGGCGCGTGCAGCAGCTCCTCAAAGTGAATCCGCTTTTGCAACGTATCGTGAAAAAACAAATCAGCATCCTGCACACGATTAAATGCGCGGCTGAAACTAATATGCTGCGCATCAATAGTTACAAATGCGCGAAGCTCCTGCCAGAGCAGATCTTTAATTTTCGGCTGTGCATCAAGGCTGCGCAATTCTGAAAGTATAAAGCGCAGTCGGTTGGCGGGACGTATTCCCAGCGCGTCAAGCAGCTCAATATTATCATCCGATACGGCGGCTTTTTCCTTTTCCACCACGGGTAATGTGGCTTCCAGCACGGCGCTCAGGCTACGTCCACCCTCTTCAAACGAATCGAGCTGCACTGCACAGTGCTTGTCCTCCTCAAGCTGTTCAAGCATATCGGCTGTAAATCGCGCAGTCATTCGTGTAAAAGGTAAACCACAATCCTGCAGGGTTGATTTAGGTTTGGCCTGCATATGCCTGAGCAATGTGGCAATACGTTTCATCTCGCGCACTGCTGCGTCATAAACAAGCCGGTTATCGGGATAAGCCAGCATATACATGAGCATTTCGTGATACGCAAAAAGCTGCTTACCGGCATTGAGCGGTATCACCGAAAGTTGTTTCAGCAATGCGGCTTTCTGTGCAGCAGAAGTTGCATCGAACGTATAAAGCAGGGCGCGTAATGACTCAAGCAGTGAGGCAGGTTTCATTTGTGTAAGATAAAATTACCGGTGCAATTGCACAAACCCGCACCCTCACCTTACCAGAACTCATCTTACCTTACCAAACCCGAAAACAAGTTTGAAATAAAATTTTGTATTGAACGTATCATAATAAAACGGGCCTTCAAAACGCTCCGCAAATACAGGCTCTATGGGTTGAGCCGGGGAAAGATAAAGATCACCGGTATTGGTAACAAACGCATAAATATCATCAAACGGCAACGGACTTTCTTCTTCAGGCAAGAGGTAAAGCGACTGCACGCCATTTTCGGTAATTACCTTGCCGTAGGGTGAAATGCCGTGCATGGCTCTGAAACTTTTTTGAAGTTGCGGAATGCCGAAATAGACATCACAAAACACAAGTTTACCCCGGGCATTTATCTTTCTTACCCCCGCACGCACCACAGGCTGCATCCAAAACTGCATTGTATTACCACTTATTTGCTGCGAAAAAAACACACCACCCGCCAATGCCTGCCAGCCTAAACCCACATGAAAACCTTTGTTTTTCCAGGCCTTCCTCCCCGACCCGGCACCAAAATCGTACGACAAAAAAACAGGCAGCGAAAATGTGCCAAATGCAGATGTAATGTTAAAATCATTCAGGTCAAATGCAGGCGCCGCATTCAACGACAATGCGGAATAAGGCCCAGCAATCAATAACGGATAACGCAGGTTGCAGGTAGCCCCGAGCAGAATACGCCCGCCATTGGGCACAAACCGGTCAACCTTTATAAACGAATGCACATACGGCGGTAAAAAAGGCTGCGTATCATAACGAAAAAGCGGATAATATGCGGGCATACGTACTGCTGGACCGCTTATTGCGCCGGAGAGAAAGGAAAAACCCCATACATGTGTAAGGCGTGCCTGCGCCGCAAGTGAAACACCACCGCAACACATGAAGAGCACAAGCAGCACACGAAAACGCTGACTACATAAATAGCAGTTTGTAGTCATCAGCGGAATGCGTAATTATCTATGCGTTGCCTGGCATTGTGCTCCTTCTCAAGTTTACGGGTAGCGCGTCCGTTATGAATATACAAGCCAAATACAATTTTGAAAGAGTAAGAGGAGTATGCCATTTCCTGCATGCCTTTCCGGCGTTCAAAAATATCTTCGTAAGTGCCATTCCCGGCAAGGCCAAGCGGCACGAACTGAGGTTCGCCGTCTTCATTCTTTTCGTATTGCGAAAGTTGAAATTCGCCCGCCAGATCAGCCTCCGTGAGAAAGCCACCCGGTGTGCGCTGAATTCTGATTGTGCTGAAATAAAAATCAACAAAGTAATGCTTAGCCCTGAAACCTGCCCTGAACACCGGCATTGTCCAAAACTGAGAACCGTAGTCGGAGATTAATGTATTGTCTGTTTTCGTTTTCACAAGGCCGGCTCCGAGAAACTCCCAACCCACCCCCAAATGCCAGCCGTAGTTTTTTTCGGAATACCGGGTGGCCTTGTAGCCAAAATTAAAATCGGCAAGCAGTGGCAACGAAAAATGGCCCAAACGGCCAAGCAGATAAAAAGAGGTAACGCCAAGTGTAGGTGCTGTGCTCAGCGAAAAAGCACTGTTTTTATTTGGTTCCAGATAATTCCAGCGCAGGTTGTAGGTGGCGCTGAAAATAATTAAGCCCATATCACTGTAAAGCCGGTTTACTGTTTCGGTGCGAAGAAAAACAGGATCACCGCCTTGTACAGGGCGCTGATAAATACTGATGACCGACTGGATGTTTTGTGCAGGAGGCGCCACAATGCCCGACAGGATACTTACACCTGCTGAATGAAAAAATAACCGCTCGTGCTGCGCACTGATTTTACCGGCGAACAGCAGAAGCCATACTGCGATAAATGCAAACGCCGGTTTACACATTGGTTATTGCTTTGGCGTTGTGGAATGAAAGGCAAAATCAGGTACAAGATGGTTTTGAACGGGATTTTGACGGTTCTTGCGACCTTCGAGGGTAATGCCAAGTACAATTTTAAAATAGTATTGCGACCATACATTTTCATAGCGGTAATTACCGGCCTGATAATTATCAACGTACCCACCCTGATCGGGCGGCACAGGAGGCATAATCTGATCACCGGGTTTTACATACGTGCCACCCGTACCGCCGCCGCCAGTACCGCCACCCGTGCCGCCAGCACCCACCGTGTAAGGTGTTGAAGTAACGCCGGCAACGGTTTTTTGCCTGTACATGCGACTGAAATACGCATCCACAAATGCACTGCGGCCATTGGGCAGCAAAAAACGCACACCGCCCCGAACCATGGGCACAGACCATACCTCCATGCCAAAATTGGCATTATTGTCGGCCGGCCCGCCATTCACTAGTCCGCTTGCAATCCATTGATAGCCTACACCCACATGAAAACCCCGGTTGGCGCCATTATGCTTCACCGCATTGTGCCCGCGATTGTAATCGGCGAAAACAGGTGCGGTAACATGACCAATGCGCTGTGATGTATTGAAAATACTGGACCCGGCTGAAAAAGGAGTACTGATGGAAATGGAATTGAGATACCCCATTTCAATCAGATTAAGCCGGAGATCATACGTTACACTCAGCACAATAGGGCCGCGATCGGCATACAAACGCTGATACTCTACCGAATAGGCATACGTAGGTGTATAGTTTGGCGACGTAGGGCGATTAAATAAATCGAGTGTGGCTGTGCCGTATTTTGAAGGCGCACCAATGGATCCGAGAAATGGCGTAATACCAATCGAATGAAAAATCCGCTTGCTGAACTGGGCATGAGTTTCGGTAACCGAAAATGTCAAAACCAGTATCAGAATGCAAATAAACCTGTTTGTTAATCTGAAATCGATGTGCATGAGAAGCTGTTATTCATCAATTAAGACGGGAGAAAACAGAATGCGTTGCCTTAATATTATTTAGTTAAAAGTTTAGACTACGATTTAAATATAAGCCTATTCTCCGAATACCACAACACACAATTGCTGACCGGCAGAGACTAATTTACAGGTGGTAAGATATGCTGCGATCTAAAGATCCGGTACTAAAATCAGCCCAAAACACTACAGGTTCATTCTTCAGCACATAATCTTCATCCAGCACCGACGCATTGATAAACAAAGTATCGTCAACCTGCACCTGTCCGTAAGCTTCATGGATATGGCCGCAGATATGCACACCCGGCTTTATTTCCTTTACTTTGAGCAATAAATCTTCGCATCCTACCAGCTGCCCGCGAATGGTGCGGTCGTGAATGGAAAACACCGGGCCGTGTGTAATCAGAATATCCGTATCCGGCGGAATGAGTTGCCAGTGTTTATCAATGTCCTTGCCCCGCTGCCGGTTAAAGGCCCAGTCGAAAAACCACGGCGACACCGGCGAACCCCAGATGTGTATGCCCTCAATCCGTACGCCACTATCGTTGAGGTAAATTACATCATCAGGAATCAGTGCGCGCACCTTTTCTTCAGGATATTGCTCAAATAGAAAATCATGATTCCCGGCAATGAATATTTTGTATGTATAATCGAGCGATGAGAACCAATCCAGAAAACTCTTCACTTCATGTTCTTTTCCGCGCTTGCTTAAATCGCCTGCGTGAATAATTACATCGCCGGGAGGAAGAATGAGTTTATCATGCTGGCCATGTGTATCGGAAATGGTGATGAATTTCATGTTTACGATAAAATTAGCATTACATTTTCTGCTTCCGGTTAATTGCGCGCAATTCTGATTTTAACGGGCTACGCACATGAATTATCATCGCTTTTTCACAGGCTCCGAATTCTTCATAATTCTTCTGTGCCTCATTCAGTGATACCCGGTTTGCCCCTCCGCTCAATTCCCTATTCTGATGTTGCAGCGGATCATCTTCCCAAAAACAAACAGGACAAATAAAATAGGTTCCTCCGGCTTTTTCAGGAAGTGTATTGTGTCTGCAACAAGGACAAGGATATTTTTTGCGTTTTCGCATAATTCAATAATATGTAGAAAATCAGCTCCTCAAAATCTTCTCCAGCTTCTTCCCTTTCGCCAGTTCATCTACCAGTTTATCCAGATAACGCACCTGACGGGTAAGCGGATTATCAATTTCCTCAATGCGGTAACCGCAAATTACACCGGTAATCAGATGCGCATTCGAATTAAGTGTGGCGCGATTGAAGAAAGTTTCGAATGTTACTTTTTCGTCGATGAGTGTTTGTAGTTGGGTTTCGCCGAAACCAGTGAGCCATTCAATCACCTGATGAAGTTCGGCCACCGTGCGTCCTTTGTTTTCGGCCTTTCTCACATAATGCGGATATACCGAAGCAAAAGTCATTCTGGCAATGCGCTCATTGTGTTCGGAAGTGACTTTCATGTTATTTCAGCCGTTCGAGTTTACCTTTGCGCTTCACTAAGTTTTTGTAATCCCACTGAATGTTTCTCGATTTACTCAGCCAGCGGGACAGCTCAGCTGTAGCAATCTCAGAAGTATGGTTATAGAAAACCGATGCATCTTTAAACTTATCCCCTAACACATTCAGATTTTCCTCCTCAAAACCGGCTCCGCTCCAGAACATAAGCCTGATGCCCTTTTTCTGCTTGCTGTAACCCACTATCGGATTACCGTCCAAAAACCAAACCGGATGCGCATGCCAGATTTTGCTTTCGGCTTCGCTAAGTTCAGCGTCAATCAATTTGGCGAGTGTGTTACAGACTGCCTGATCTTCGTTTTCTTGCGCGTTGTTGTATGCAGAAATAGCGGTATTCATACAAAAAAGGATGAGTGATGTGTTTAACGAAGATAGAAAATTGCGGCTCAGGGAAAGGCTATTTCTTATCGCTCAATTGTTCAAAGTGTGCATGAAAGGTGTGCAGCGGCGCTATTTCCCCGGCATACATAAACACGCGCTGAAACGGATCTATTTCTGCGTCAAACCTCACTCCCCCGTTCGGATAAACCCTGAAGGTAACTTTGAGCACGTTGCCGGCTTCTTCACACTTTTCAAGATCAAACGAAGTATTGAGCGGCAAAATCATTTCGCCTGTTGCCGCAGAAATGCCAAAGCCCTTTACCCAATGACTCATTCTGAATTCATTGTCTTCGGTGAGAAGATTGAACTGCGCGTTGAAAACTGGATGTGTTTCGGCAAAGGGATTTTGCATATACAAGTATAGATTGATTTTAGCGATAAGAAACAATGCTGTAGTGGAAAGTGCACTTCAAAACAGTACTTTTCAAAACAGATTCAATATTACCTTAATCAGCAGTTACACATTGCCAGATGAAACAATACTTCCAAGGTTACTTTACAAATAATTTTTGCCGCGTTGAATACTGTCCTTCGCTTACTGAAAGAATATAACACCCGGCAGGAAGGCTACTGATGCTTAATTCCGTTTTTCCTGTCATGGCAAAAGCTCGCATTACCAGTTTACCTGTGGCATCCAGAATTTGTATCTCGGCGCCGGGCGCACACTCTACATATACAAGTTCATCAGCAGGTTGCGGATAAACTGTAAAATCAGAAGCGTCATCTGCCAATTGCGGCACAGATACAGTTACACACAGTGAGTCAATTTCCGACTGCGGAAGGTAGCCTGTGCGAAATACATCGTGCCGGAACATAAGCCATTCGGGGCAACTGCCGGCGCCGGCTTCAATCATAAATGCTTTCCCAGTGTTCAGCGAATCGGGTGTGTAGGTGCCGTAGCCCGCTACCACAAATACATCCATCGTTCCGTTCCTGTCGAAATCAGCCACCAGCGGGCCGTGATCGACAAGCAAATAAGGCAATCCGGGCGGGAACTGCGGAAAGAGATTAAGGTTCCACAGTAATCCGTTGTATGGCTCAACCGCAATTACTTCGCCCATAAAATAGCCCGCTACAAGGTCAAGCGTATCGTTCCCGTTTATATCGGCAATGGCACATCCTCTGAACGATGAAAACGTGGTTGAATACGACCATTCTGTACTGCCTGTAATGCCGTCAAGTACCCATATCCGTTCATCAAATGTGACCCAATCATTATTCGTAACCACTACTTCAAGCGAACCGTCGCCGTCTAAATCCGCCACAGACAATGCAGCCATGCAACTCTTAGGAATACTTCTCGACCACAACACCGAACCATTTTGCACATTGAGCGCACGCACCAGACCATTGTTCGAACCAATTACATATTCCAGATCGCCATTCCCGTCCACATCAGCCACTGCGCCGCCATGATAAGCATTGTACGTTGAAGAGTCAGTGGTAAAGTTTGTCCAGATTGTATCTTCCGACACATAATCATAAGCCCACACATACAATCCGTTTAAGTTGTAGTGGCTGGCCATGATGATGTCTAATCGTCCGTCGGTATTCACATCCACCAAAGCAGGTTCGGTTTGAATGGTGGAGCCATTGGGATCAACCTGAATGGTTTTGTTTACCGTTCCGTTTTCGCCGTTTACAATGCGCAACTGCCCGTTGAAATTGCAGAAGAAAATTTCGGGAAAGGGATCAGCATCAATGTTTGCCACAACTGGCGGCGAATCGCCTCCGCCCGAAGGCACACTCCAGATTAATTGTCCGCTGGCTCCGTTAATACAAAACAAGGTTGGATTGCAGGAACCGTTCACGATTACGTCAAGCGTATCATCGTTGTTTACATCGTAAATTAACGGAGCTACATCACCGCATCCGCCAATATCAAAAATCCACTTCACTGACCCATCTTCGGCATTGAGGCAATGCGCTTTGCCATCGTTGGTATAGGTGGTAAATACAATTTCGTAGTAACCATCCCCATCCATATCAGCCGCAGCCGACGAGCCAAAAGCGGGTGCAGTGAGCGGGTATGTCCAGTCGATTGAAGGGATCTGAGCAACCAGCGAACTCGCCAGAAATAATGCAGGAAAGAGTAAACGGAGGTTCATACTGGTAATGTACAAATTAAGTGTTGCATTTCTTATGCTGGTTATCAGTGAAAAAGTTACAGGAAGTTTTTTTTGCATAAAAAAACTCCTGCCTCAATAATGAGGCAGGAGTTGACATATAGCAGTACAATCAAATTACGCGTTTACAGCTGCAATTTTTTTCTTGATACCTTCTGTGGTAATAGAACCCGGACGCTCAATCGGATGACCGAGGGCGCGATCCCAGATGAGTGACGCAAGTACACCAAGCGCACGAGATACACCGAAAAGAACGGTGTAAAAATCAAACTCGGTGATACCAAAGTGCATAAGCAGCGCGCCCGAATGAGCATCTACGTTCGGCCAGGGGTTTTTGATTTTGCCTGTGCCTTCGAGAATGGGCGGTGCTACTTTATAAACCATCTGCACAATTTCGCAGAGATTATCTACACCATACGGCTCTTTGATGTAGCGGTTGTAGAAATCCTGCTGTGCGCTGAAACGCGGATCGGTTTTGCGCAGTACGGCGTGACCGTAACCGGGCACTACACGGCCAGCTTCGAGGGTTTCTTTGATGTAGGTGGCAATCTGCTCTTCGGTGGGAAGTTCAGCGCCAATTTCTTCGCGCATTTTCAGAATCCACGCAATTACTTCCTGGTTGGCGAGGCCGTGCAGCGGACCGGCAAGGCCGTTCATGCCTGCAGCAAATGCGAGATAAGGGTCGCTCAGTGCCGAGCCTACGAGGTGAGTAGTATGTGCGCTTACATTACCGCCTTCGTGGTCGGCGTGAATGGTCATGTACAAACGCATCAGGCGCTTCACATCAAACGCATCGTAGCCCATCATGTGCGCCAGGTTGGCCGCCCAGTCGAGTTTGGGATCAGGTTCAATGTGTTCGTTGTTGTGATATTTTTTGCGGTAGATGTAAGCAGCTACGCGGGGCAAACGTGCAATAAGATTCATTGAATCTTCGTACACATAATCCCAATAATCCTTTTTACCCACACCTTCGCGGTATGCTTTAGCAAACAGCGATTCGGTTTGCATGGCCATAACCGCAATGCTGAACATGGTCATGGGGTGTGTGCTTGCCGGCAGTTTATCAAGTGTATCAAACACATGCTTGGGCACAATTGCGCGGCGCGCCCAGTTGTTGCTGATGTCGTATGCTTCTTCTTTGGTGGGCAGTTCGCCTACAAGCATGAGGTAGAAAATACCTTCGGGCAGCGGTTCGGTACCGTTGGGTGCCTTGGGCAGTTTTTCACGTAATTCAGGAATGGAGTAACCACGGAAACGAATGCCTTCTTCAGCATCGAGCTTCGAGGTTTCGGTTACCAGGCCGGTAATGCCTTTCATGCCCTGATACACCTGCGCCACGGTGTATTCGCCTAATTTCACATCACCGTGTTCTTTGATGATGTTCTTTACTTCGGCCGCCATCGGCCGCGCTTTTTCAATAAATTTTTCCTTCAAACTGTCCATAATGTCCGAGTCGCCTTTGCCGGATTGTGCTGTTTTTGTGTATTTGCTCAAAAGCCCTTAAAAGTAGGGAGCAAGAAACGTTTGTGCAACCTTTCGCGGCGTTTTTGTGAAACTTTTGTAATAACAATCTGCACCGCTAAAAGTTTGAGCCTGCACGGGCGTATCTGCTTCGTATTTCCTGCAATAGTAAGGCACCAATACCTTTCGGTACGGTGCCTTACAAGGAATTAATGCGCATTTAAGCCGCCGCCTCAGGGCACATACTTAAACATCTTGCCCAGATAACGCGCCGAACCACCAAGCTGCTCTTCAATGCGAAGCAACTGATTGTACTTTGCAATCCTGTCGGAACGCGATGCAGAGCCGGTTTTGATTTGTCCGCAGCTTAGCGCCACCGCCAGATCAGCAATGGTGGTATCTTCTGTTTCGCCTGAGCGGTGGCTCATCACGCTGGTATAAGCGTGCATGTGTGCCATCTGCACGGCATCAATCGTTTCGGTGAGCGTGCCAATCTGGTTTACTTTTACCAGAATGGAGTTGGCCACACCGTTTACAATGCCTTCGGCAAGGCGGTCGGTATTGGTTACAAAAAGATCGTCGCCTACCAGCTGCACCTGTTCGCCAAGCGCGTTGGTGAGGTTGCTCCAGCCGTTCCAGTCGTCTTCGGCCAAACCGTCTTCAATGCTCAGAATCGGGTATTTATTGCACCACTCGGTCCAGTAACCTACCATTTCGTCGCTGGTGAGTTCGCGCTTGTCTGACTTGTGGAAAATGTATTTGCCGGCTTTTGCGTCGTAAAACTCGGTGGCAGCGGCATCCATGGCAATGAAAATATCTTCGCCGGGTTTGTAGCCTGCTTTTTCAATGGCGCGGAGCACATACTCAATGGCTTCCTCGTTTGAAGGGATGTTGGGCGCAAAACCGCCTTCATCGCCCACGTTGGTGGCGTAGCCTTTGTCTTTGAGTACCTTTTTGAGGTGGTGGAATGTTTCCGTGCCCATGCGTAAGGCATCGCTGAAATTATCAGCCCCCACGGGCATAATCATAAACTCCTGAAAGTCGATGCCATTGTCGGCATGTGCACCGCCGTTGAGAATGTTCATGAGCGGAATGGGCAGCAGCATGGCATTTACACCGCCTACATAGCGGTAAAGCGGCTGGCGGGCTTCTTCGGCAGCTGCTTTGGCCACGGCAAGCGATACACCCAGAATCGCATTGGCACCCAGCTTTGCTTTGTTCGCGGTTCCGTCAAGCTGAATCATTTTTGCATCAATGGCTGCCTGATCAAAAATATACATCCCGTTCAGCTCTTCGCGCAGTACGGTATTGATGTTGTTTACGGCCATGAGCACGCCTTTGCCCAGAAAAGCCTTGGCATCGCCGTCGCGAAGTTCTACCGCTTCGTGTGCGCCGGTAGATGCACCGGAGGGCACAGCCGCACGGCCCAGCGTGCCAGAGTTGGTAATTACGTCCACCTCAACGGTGGGATTGCCGCGCGAATCGAGAATCTGGCGGGCCTGTATGGATGCAATGAAACTCATTGTATGAGATTTGAAATTATTTCAATGGTTAGATCAGGCATGAACGGGTGCTTTCACCGCATTCATGTTTTCCACAAACTGGTCAAACAGGTAACGCGCATCGTGTGGCCCCGGATTGGCTTCGGGGTGATACTGCACACAGAACACGTTTTTTACGCGGTGGCGCAGGCCTTCAATGGTGTTATCGTTCAGGTTGATGTGGGTAATTTCTATGTCGGGATTGTTGGCCACATCTTCTGCTTTCACCGCAAAACCGTGGTTTTGCGAAGTAACTTCTGATTTTCCGGTGATGAGGTTTTTAACCGGATGGTTAATGCCGCGGTGCCCGTTGTGCATTTTGTAAGTGCTCAGTCCGAATGCCTGTGCAATGAGCTGATGCCCGAGGCAAATGCCAAACACCGGTGTACCGCTGTCGATCAGGGCTTTTACCGTAGCTGTTTCGTTAGGCATTACGCCCGGATCGCCGGGGCCGTTAGAAATCATGTAGCCATCAGCCCCCCAGGCCATAATTTCGGCTGCAGGTGTGTGCATGGGGAATACTTTCACAAAGCAGCCGCGCTCGGTGAGGCAGCGTACAATGTTTGTTTTCACGCCAAGATCAAGCAGGGCTACTTTCAGCGGTGCGTCGGCATTACCGGCCGTGTAGGCTTCTTTAGTGGAAACTTTCGACGAAAGCTCCAGACCGGCCATCGAGGGCACTTTGGCCAGTTCGGCCTTGAGGCTTTCCACATCGAGGTTGCTGCTCGAAATAATGGCGTTCATGGCGCCGCGCTGGCGGATGTGGCGCACAATAGCGCGTGTATCCACTTCGCAAATACCCACCACACCCTGCTCCACGAAATAATCGCGGATAGATTTGTGCGCACCGGGGCGGGAGTAGATTTCGGAGAACTTCTTGCACACCAGGCCGGCAATTTTAATTGAGCCTGACTCCACTTCGTCGTTGTGGATGCCGTAGTTGCCAATGTGTACGCTGGCCGCAGTTAAAATCTGGCCATAGTAGGAAGGATCGGTAAAGATTTCCTGATAACCGGTCATGCCGGTATTGAAGCAAATTTCGCCGGTAGTAGTTCCAATGGCTCCGGCGGCTTTACCGTGAAACACGGTTCCGTCTTCGAGCACCAGCACGGCGGGCGGCAGGGCGGTGTATTTAAGGCGGTGTGATTTTGTTTCTTCCACGAGTTGTTTTGGTTTTTCAGATAAAAAAAACGGGATGAGGCAAAATTACCCGATCCCGTTTTTGTGTTGAAATCAACTTGCTGACAACTTATTCACCTGCGTTTTCGGTTGAAGTTTCAGCGGTGCCTTCGGCTTTCTTGGTTTTACCACGGCCACGGCGTGTTGTTTTGGCTTTCTTGCCATCCGATTTGCTGTTGAGCAGGAGTTCATTGTAGTCCACAAGCTCAATGAGGCACATATCGGCGCTGTCGCCACGACGGCGTGCAGCGGGGCTCGGGTTTACCGAGAGGCTGTAGCGGATAATGCGGGTGTAACCACCGGCGCGTGTAGCTACTTTCGGACCTACTTCTTTGAAGAGTTCGGTTACGGCTTCTTTGCTCTGGAGGTAGCTGAACACTGTACGACGGTTGTGCTGGCTGTCGTCTTTTGCGCGGGTAATGAGCGGCTCCACGTAGCTGCGGAGGGCTTTAGCTTTGGCAACCGTGGTATTGATCCGCTTGTGCATGATCAGCGAACTTGCGAGGTTCGACATCAGGGCAGCGCGGTGGCCGTCCTTGCGTCCCAGGTGGTTGTTTTTGTTACCGTGTCTCATGGTCGGTTATTCGGTGTTGTATCAGCTATGCGTCACCTCACGGTTGCACGGCCGAATTTTGGTATTAGTCTTTATCGAGTTTGTACTTCACCACGTTCATGCCGAAGTGCAGGCCTTTGCTGGCTACGAGTTCTTCAAGCTCGGTGAGTGATTTCTTACCGAAGTTGCGGAACTTCAGAAGATCGTTTTTGTTGAAAGAAACGAGGTCGCCAAGGGTTTCCACGTCGGCCGCCTTGAGGCAGTTCAGCGCACGTACGGAAAGATCCATATCAACCAGTTTGGTTTTGAGCAACTGGCGCATGTGCAGCGAATCTTCATCAAACTCTTCGCTTGAAGCCTTCTCTACCGTGTCAAGAGTGATCTTGTCGTCTGAGAACAGCATGAAGTGGTGGATGAGGATTTTGGCCGCTTCCTTGAGTGCATCTTTCGGGTGGATCGAGCCGTCGGTAACGATTTCCATTACCAGCTTCTCATAGTCGGTTTTCTGCTCTACACGGTAGTTTTCCACGGCGTATTTCACGTTGCGGATGGGTGTGTAGATGGCATCAATCGGAATGAGACCGATAGGAGCGTTAACCGGCTTGTTTTCTTCGGCGGGTACATAGCCGCGGCCTTTCTCGATGGTGAGCTCAATTTTGAGTTTCACCGAAGGCTCCATGTTGCAGATCACGAAATCGGGATTGAGCACCTGGAAGCCTGAAGTAAATTTACCGATATCGCCGGCAGTGAGCTGAGTTTTGCCGGTGATGTTCACCACCACTTTCTCACTTTCGGTTGATTCGATCTGGCGCTTGAAACGCACCTGCTTGAAGTTAAGAACGATCTCGGTAACGTCTTCCATTACGCCTTTGATCGTTGAGAACTCGTGCTCCACACCTTCGATACGGATGGTCGTGATGGCGTAGCCTTCGAGCGACGAGAGCAGGATGCGGCGAAGCGCGTTACCGATAGTGATGCCGTAGCCCGGCTCCAGCGGACGAAACTCGAAGAGGCCTTCGGTTTCGCTTGACTGGATCATGATCACCTTATCGGGTTTCTGAAATGCGAGGATGCCCATAGTGGTTCTCCGTTGTATGCGGTTGATGTTCGGTTTTAATTGGTGGAGGCTGTTTACGCCGCCTCCCCGCGCCACTCATTATTTCGAGTACAATTCAACGATGAGCTGTTCTTTGATGTTTTCCGGAATCTGTGTACGCTCCGGGAAACTTACAAATTTGCCTTCCATCGTTGAAGCATTGAACTCCAGCCAGGGGAAGTTGCTGCCCGCGCCAACCGAATTATTGATTGACTCGAGGGCTTTCGACTTCTCACGAACGGCTACCACATCACCCGGCTTAAGGGTGTATGAGGGAATGTTTACCAACTCGCCGTTAACGGTGATGTGACGGTGTGACACAAGCTGACGGGCACCGGCGCGGGTGGGCGCAATGCCGAGACGGTAAACCACGTTATCCAGACGGGCTTCGATAAGCTGCAGAAGCACCTCACCGGTAATGCCTTTTGAACGTGATGCACGCTCGAAAATCAGAGCAAACTGACGCTCAAGAATGCCGTAGGTGTATTTCACCTTCTGCTTCTCATTGAGCTGGATGGCATATTCTGATTTCTTGGCACGCTTTCCGGCCTGACCATGCTGGCCGGGACCGTAATTTTTCTTTTCCAGCGCTTTAGAAGGACCATAGATGGCCTCTTTGAAGCGACGGGCGATTTTGGTTTTGGGACCGATATATCTAGCCATTGTTTTTCGCTGTTACAGGTAATGATTTGGATTATACGCGACGGCGTTTGGGAGGACGGCAGCCGTTGTGCGGAATCGGTGTGATGTCCACAATTTCGGTTACTTCCAGACCAGAGGTGTTCAGCGTACGGATCGCTGACTCACGGCCTGAACCGGGTCCTTTTACAAACACTTTTACTTTGCGCAGACCAGCTTCGTAAGCTACTTTGGCGCAATCGGCAGCAGCCGTTTGTGCAGCATACGGAGTGTTCTTCTTCGAGCCGCGGAAGCCCATTTTACCTGCGCTTGCCCACGAAATTACCTGACCGGAATTGTTGGTGAGCGAAATGATAATATTGTTGAAGGTGGCGCTGATGTGAGCCTGGCCTACAGCATCGACTTTCACGACGCGCTTCTTGGCTACTACTTTGCCACCGCCTTTGCCGGATTGTTGTTGTTTTGCCATGATGTTTGGTCTTTTACGCCGCCTGTTGTCTCACGACAAGAGCAGCGTGAATATCGTTACAATTACTTGGTTGCCTTTTTCTTGTTAGCAACAGTTTTACGCTTGCCTTTGCGGGTACGTGCGTTGTTCTTGGTGGTTTGTCCGCGAACGGGCAGACCAAGACGGTGACGAACGCCACGGTAAGCGCCAATATCCATCAGGCGTTTGATGTTCAGCTGTGTTTCAGAACGCAGCGCACCTTCCACTTTCAGGTTATCGTTGATGTAGTTACGAATCTTTGAAAGCTGATCGTCGTTCCAATCCTGAACCTTGGTGTCAAAGTTAACACCAGCTTCGGTGAGAATTTTGCGGGCTGTTTGGCGACCAATACCAAAAATGTAGGTCAGTCCGATTTCGCCGCGCTTGTTTTTTGGTAAATCAATACCAGAAATACGTGCCATTTTTTTGTTTATGTACTGTTAGAGGTAGTCCGAATCCTTTACCAGATTAGCCTTTCTGGCGTTGCTTGAACTTAGGATTCTTCTTGTTGATCACGTAAACGCGACCTTTGCGGCGCACAATGATGCACTCTGCGCTGCGTTTCTTTACTGATGTTCTGACTTTCATTTCAGGTCAGGTGTTTTGGGCCTTTCGGCGTTTATTTGTAACGATAAGAAATGCGTCCTTTGGTAAGATCGTAAGGTGAAATCTCCACCTTCACACGGTCGCCGGGAAGAATTTTGATGTAATACATCCGCATCTTTCCGGAGATATGGGCGGTTATCACGTGGCCGTTCTCAAGCTCAACGCGGAACATCGCGTTGGAGAGGGCTTCTATGATAGTGCCGTCCTGTTCAATAGATGGTGTTTTCGCCATGTATGGTTTACAATTCGATCTTTTGTTCTTTTAATACCTGCTCGATCTCTTCGAACGATGACAGTATTTCTGCTTTACCCTGGCTCAGCGCAACCGTATGCTCGAAATGAGCAGATGGCTTGCCGTCGGCCGTTGTAATTGTCCAGCCGTCGCGTTCGTGACGGACTGATTTTGTGCCCATGTTAATCATCGGCTCAATAGCAATTACCAGACCCTCCGACAACTTGGGCCCGCTTCCGCGGCGGCCAAAGTTAGGAACTTCCGGCGGTTCATGAAGATTCCGCCCTATTCCGTGTCCAACCAGTTCACGAACCACTCCGTATCCATGCTTTTCGGCATGGCTCTGGATTGCTTCGCTTACATCGCCCAACCGGTTTCCCGCAGCTACCTTTTCAATGCCTTTGTAAAGGCTTTCCTTGGTAACGCGCAACAGCTGCAGCACTTCGGGCTTCACCGTGCCTACCGGAATTGTGTAAGCCGAATCGCCGTACCAGCCGTTCAGAATCACACCGCAGTCAACTGATACCACATCCCCGTCTTTAATTTCATATTTGCCGGGAATGCCATGTACCACTTCCGCGTTCACACTTGTACAAAGTGTGCCGGTGAATCCGTGAAACCCCTTGAACGCCGGAATTGCTCCGTGATCGCGGATAAAGGTTTCGGCAATTCCGTCGATGTACAAGGTTGTTACACCGGGACGAATATGCCTTGCCACTTCCGCAAGGGTTTTGCCAACAAGTAAAGAACTCTGTCGTATTAATTCAATTTCTTCCTGCGTCTTGAGCTGGATCATGGTAATGCCGGGCTTAGAACTGTCCCTGCTGCTGTGCCATGCCCACGCTTGAGCGTCCTTTAATACGGCCTGATTTCATCAGACCATCGTAGTGACGCATGAGCAGGTAACTTTCGATCTGCTGCAGGGTATCAAGCACTACACCCACAAGGATGAGGATACTGGTACCGCCGTAGAACGAAGCAAATTCGGGCAGGATGCCGAGCTTTTCAGCAATGGCGGGCAGGATGGCTACGAAAGCCAGCATAATTGAGCCCGGCAGAGTGATGCGCGACATGATCTGGTCAATGAATTCAGCGGTTTTCTTACCGGGTTTAACTCCGGGAATGAAACCTTCGTTGCGCTTCATTTCCTCGGCCATTGTGTTCGGGTTAACCGTAATGGCGGTGTAGAAATAGGTGAAGGCAATGATGAGCAGTGCAATTACAATGTTGTAAGCCAGACCGTAGTGATCGCTGAAAGCGCGTACAAACCAGTTGGGCTCATCGCCGCTGCTGGCAAAACCAACAAGCTGAATCGGAATCATCAGAATTGCCTGAGCAAAGATGATCGGCATTACACCTGCAGCATTCACTTTCAGCGGAATGTAGTTACGCTGACCGCCGTACTGACGGTTGCCTACAATGCGCTTGGCAAAGTGAATAGGAATACGGCGTGTGCCCTGTACCATGAGGATACAGCCTACAATTACGAGCAGCAGGATGGCAAGCTCAACCACAAACACGATCAGACCGCCGCCGCTGCCTGAAAAACGGCTGTCGAACTCCTGAAGCAATGCCTGGGGCAGGCGCGCCACGATACCGATCATAATGATGAGCGAAATACCGTTGCCAATACCTTTGTCGGTAATCTTTTCACCGAGCCACATGGTAAACATCGTACCTGTAACAAGAATGAGTACCGACTGGAACCACCAGAAGCCTGAAGGATCTGCAACGGCGCCGGTTTTATCAACTACTTGTGTGCCAATGTAACCCACAGCCTGAAGGGCAGTAATTACAACGGTGAGGTAGCGTGTGTATTGATTGATTTTCTTGCGGCCGCTTTCGCCTTCACGCTGCATACGCTGGAAGAAAGGTACTGCCATGGTGAGCAGCTGCAGGATAATTGATGCCGAGATGTAAGGCATAATACCGAGCGCCAGAATAGAAGCATTCTGGAAAGCACCACCTGAGAAAATATTAATCAATTGGAGAATGCCTTCTCCTCCATCACTATCGAGTTTGTCGGGATCAACGCCAGGCAGAACCACGAAGGTTCCGAGACGGAAGATCAGCAAAAAGCCCAGCGTATATAAAATACGCTGGCGCAATTCCTCGATCGAGAAAATATTCTTTATGGTCTCGATGAACTTCTTCATATCAGAGAGTTGTGGCTGAACCACCGGCAGCTTCAATAGCAGCTTTGGCAGTGGCCGAGAAGGCGTGAGCGGTTACGGCAGCTTTGGCTTTCAGTTCGCCGCGGCCGAGGATTTTGATGCGGTCGTTTTTAGAAACCAGACCGGCAGCGATGAGATCAGCCGGAGCAATGGTGCTCAGTGCTTTTTTCTCGATCAGTTGCTGGAGTACATCGAGGTTGATGCCTTTGTACTCTACGCGGTTGATGTTCTTGAAACCGAATTTGGGAACACGGCGCTGGAGGGGCATCTGACCACCTTCAAAACCGCGTTTGGCTGAGTAACCCGAGCGCGACTGAGCGCCTTTGTGACCACGTGCCGCGGTACCGCCTTTGCCGGAGCCCTGGCCACGGCCAAGACGTTTGCCCTGGTTTTTGGTAGAACCTTTTGCGGGTGTAAGGTTGCTTAAGTTCATTTCGTTACGATATTGAATGTGATCAGATAGTTTCCACTTTCACTAAGTGCTGTACTTTGGCAACCATGCCAAGCACTTGCGGCGTGCCTTCTTTTACAACCGAGCGGTTCATACGCTTCAGGCCGAGGGCGATGAGCGTCTGCTTCTGACGCTCGGGATAGTCGATGCAGCTCTTAATCTGCGTGATTTTGATCTGGGCCATTGTGTGTACAGGTTAGCCGTTGAACACTTTATCCATTGAAATGCCACGCTGCTGAGCAACGCTGTGGGCATCGCGGAGCTGCATCAGGGCCGCCATTGTAGCTTTTACTACGTTGTGCGGGTTTGATGAGCCTTTGCTCTTCGCGAGTACGTCGGTAATACCAACGCTCTCAAGCACGGCGCGCATAGCACCTCCGGCAATTACACCGGTACCGTGCGAAGCGGGCTTGAGGAATACGAGCGAGCCGCCGAATTTACCTTCCTGAGGGTGCGGAACAGAACCGTTCACGATGCACACCTTTACGAGGTTCTTCTTGGCATCTTCAATTGCCTTGGTGATTGCGTCGGTAACTTCCTTCGCTTTACCGAGACCGTAACCTACCACGCCTTTTTCGTTACCTACCACTACGATAGCGGTAAAACGGAAAGCACGGCCGCCTTTGGTTACTTTGGTTACACGCTGCACGCCAACCAAACGATCTTTCAGTTCGATGTCGCTGGACTTGACGCGTTTTACGTTAACATTTGCCATTTCTGCTGTTGCATTAACCCTTCACAGGGGATGATTCATTAGAATTGAAGACCTCCTTCGCGTGCTGCCTCGGCGAGTGCTTTCACTCGGCCATGGTACAGGTAACCACCGCGGTCGAATACGATGGTAGTGATACCGGCTGCGATAGCTTTCTGGGCAATTGCATTGCCCACCAGCTTGGCCTGATCGATTTTGTTTACTTTCTGGCCGGCGATCGCTTTCTCGCGAGATGATGCGGCTACAAGGGTAACACCTTTGGTATCGTCGATGATTTGAACGTAGATATCCTTGTTGCTGCGGAATACGCTCAGACGCGGCGAGGCTGTCGTGCCCGACAGGCGCTTGCGGATGCGCATCTGGATGCGTTTGCGGCGTTGTTCTTTTGTAATTGCCATTGTTCGTGGTGTCTTTATCGCCCGGATTTGGCCGGGAGCCCCTCAGGGGTGTGTAAGACCTTTGTTTATTATTTACCGGCTGATTTACCTGCTTTGCGGCGCAGTATTTCGCCGGTGAACTTGATACCCTTGCCTTTGTACGGCTCCGGCTTACGGAGTGAACGGATCTTGGCCGCTACCATACCCAGCAACTCGTTGTCGTTGCATTCGAGAATGATTTTCGGGTTCTGACCTTTTTCAGCAGTGGTGGTGGCTTTCACTTCTTCGGGAAGTTCGAAGATGATGTTGTGCGAGTAGCCCAGGGTAAGCTCCAGCTGCTGACCTTTGATGGCCGCACGGTAACCTACACCTACCAGTTCCTGCTCAGTTTTGTAACCGGCAGATACACCGGTAACCATGTTCTGAATCAGGGCACGGTAAAGACCGTGAAGGGCTTTGTGACGTTTCTGTTCGGTGGGACGTACTACGGTGAGAACGCCTGCATCAACAGAAACCTGCATATCGGGATCGATTGAGCGCTTAAGCTCGCCTTTGGGACCTTTTACTGTGATAAGGTTTTTGTCGCTAACCGTAACGGTAACGCCCTGGGGCAGTGTAATCGGAAGTTTACCAATTCGTGACATAGTAGATGATCCTCCGTTAGATTAGTAAACAAAACAAAGAACTTCGCCACCTACATTGTCTTTACGGGCTTCTTTGTCGGTCATCAGACCTTTGGAAGTTGACAAAATAGCCACGCCGAGTCCGTTCATTACGCGGGGCACTTCAGAAACGCCTGCGTACTGACGAAGACCCGGTTTAGAAACACGAACGAGACCGCGGATAGCGGGCTGTTTGGTAACGGGATGATACTTGAGAGCAATTTTGATTACACCCTGCTTGTTTGCAGTTTCATCAAACTTATAGTTGAGAATGTAACCTTTCTCGAAGAGGATCTTGGTGATCGCCTTCTTCGTGTTGGAAGCGGGAATTTCCACAACACGGTGATTTGCCTTGATGGCGTTCCTCACACGGGTGAGGTAATCAGAGATTGTATCAGTCATTTTAGTTGTTTTATATGTTATCCCGCACGCAGGATAATTATACAAAACGCAAAGAGCGTCTGTACTTACTTAGTTTACCAGCTTGATTTGGTTACACCGGGGATTTTTCCGGCGAGAGCCATTTCACGCAGTTGGTTACGGCAGAGACCGAACTGACGGTTGTAACCGCGGGGGCGGCCGGTAACTTTACAACGGTTGCGCAAACGCACCGGTGAAGAGTTACGGGGCAGCTTCTGGAGTTCAGTCCAATTGCCTTCTTTCTTAAGCTGTTCGCGCTTTTCAGCGTACTTATCTACCAGCTTTTGGCGCTTTACTTCGCGCGCCTTCATTGATTCTTTAGCCATGTTCCAGCCTTAAACGGGGTGCGAAGATAATTATTTTTTCTGATTTTTGAACGGTAAACCAAATTCTGAGAGCAAAGCCTTAGCTTCCTCATCGGTATTGGCCGATGTAACGAAGGTAATGTCCATACCCATGATCTTGGCTACTTTGTCAATATCGATCTCAGGGAAAATGATCTGTTCGGTCACACCCAGGGTGTAATTTCCTTTTCCGTCGAAGCCTTTCTCGTTGATACCGCGGAAATCGCGGATACGGGGAAGTGCAGTAGAAACCAGACGATCGAGGAACTCCCACATGCGGTCGCCGCGCAGGGTTACTTTCACACCGATGGCTACGCCTTTACGGAGTTTGAAGTTTGAGATGTCTTTACGGGAAATGGTTGACACAGGCTTCTGGCCGGTGATGGTAGCCATTTCTTTCAGCGCACCTTCAATGAGCTTTTTATCAGCAACCGCATCGCCGATACCCTGATTGAGGCAGATTTTCTCCAGACGGGGAACCTGCATAGGGCTTTTGTAGTTGAAACGCTTCTGGAGCGCGGGCACAGCCTGCTCACGGTAAAGCGCCTTCATGCGCGGATTGTAGGTCGAGGTAGCCATTACTTGATTGCCTCCTTCGATTTTTTGGAAAAACGTTCGATTTTACCGGTCTTCTCATCAACACGGCGGCCTACGCGGGTAGCGTTGCCTGAGCCGTCAACGAGCATCAGGTTCGAGATATGGATCGTTGCGGGAACGTCCACGATACCACCATTCGGATATTTCGAGGTGGGCTTGGTGTGTTTCTTCACAGTCACACCTTCGAGGGTAACGCGGTGCGTGTCGGTATTTACTGACAGCACTTTGTAGCGTTCTTTGCTGCTCTTGTGCTCGCCAGAGATCACCAGAACAGTGTCGCCTTTTTTAATTTTCAGCTTTGCCATTTTGCTGGTTCTGATTAGAGCACTTCAGGTGCAAGTGAAATGATCTTGGTGTAATTGGTATCGCGCAGTTCGCGGGCTACCGGTCCGAAGATACGGGTGCCACGGAGTTCGTCCTGAGCGTTAAGCAGTACGCAGGCATTGTCATCGAAACGGATGTACGAGCCATCTGCACGGCTGATTTCTTTTTTGGTGCGTACCACAACGGCTTTCGATACGGTACCTTTTTTCACGTTGCCGGAGGGCAGGGCGTGCTTAACGGTTACCACAATTTTATCGCCGATAGAAGCATAACGCTTCTTGGTGCCTCCGAGTACACGGATGCAGAGTACTTCTTTTGCTCCGCTGTTGTCGGCTACTGTAAGCCGGGATTCCTGTTGGATCATCGCGCTTTATCGCTTTACTAATCGTCAGACTTCGGTTACTTGGCCCGCTCTACAATTTCCACTAAGCGCCAGCATTTGGTCTTACTCAGCGGACGGGTTTCCTGGATGCGAACAACATCACCGATGTTGCACTCGTTCTTTTCGTCGTGTGCGGTGAAGGTGGATGTCTTCTTCATGAATTTCCCGTATTTCGGGTGTTTCACCTTGCGCTCCACAGCAACCACGATGGATTTCTGCATCTTATTGCTGATCACTGTGCCGGTTTTCTCTTTGCGGAGGTTCCGGGTAATGGTTTGTTCCATGTTCATCAGTCGTTATTGGGTGTGGAACGATTACTTGGTTGCTGTGTTTGCATTGCGCTTGCTGATTTCAGTCTGCAGGCGGGCAATGGTGCGGCGTGTGGCACGGATTTTCATTGGGTTCTCGATGGGAGACACCATATGATTGAGCTTCATCTTTGAGAGCTGACCCTGTTCCTGGGCGAGGTGCTCACGAAGCTCTGCCACTGACAATTGGGCGATATCTTTCTGTTTCATCGCGCTTGGTTATTATTATTCTGCCTTAGGCGTTATCGGGTGAGTAATCAGCGCGAACGATGAACTTGGTGGTTACCGGAAGCTTCTGTGCGGCAAGGCGCAGGGCTTCTTTAGCGGTTTCCAGCGGAACACCTTCTGCTTCGAACAATACAGAGCCGGGTTTTACCACAGCCACCCAGAATTCGGGGGCACCTTTACCTTTACCCATACGTACCTCTGCAGGCTTACGGGTAATGGGTTTATCGGGGAATACGCGGATCCACACCTGGCCTTCACGCTTGAGGTAACGTGTCATGGCAACACGGGCGGCTTCGATCTGCTTGGCGGTGAGCCAGCATTCTTCGAGCGATTTGATGGCGAATGATCCGAAAGCGAGCTGGTTGCCACGGGTGGCATTGCCCTTCACTTTCATCTTATGTTGCTTCCGGAATTTCGTCCGTTTCGGCTGTAACATGATCGACTGACGTTAGTACGATTACTTTCTGCTTATGAATTATTTGCTGGCCGGTGTGTTGCTGCTGCCTTCTTTGCGTGCACCACCGCGGCGCTGGCGGCGGCCGTCGCGGCGCTCGCCTCCTGCGGGAGCCTGACGCTTTTCGCGCTGGGCACCGTTGGCGTTGGGTGAAAGGTCGATTTTGCCATACAGCTCACCTTTGCAGATCCATACTTTTACGCCGATACGGCCGTAAGAGGTGTGTGCTTCAGCAAGAGCATAGTCAATATCAGCACGAAGGGTATGCAGGGGAACGCGGCCTTCTTTGTAACCTTCCACGCGTGCAATTTCTGCACCGGCAAGGCGGCCTGAACATTTTACCTTGATACCTTCGGCTCCCATGCGCATGGTAGAGGCGATAGCCATCTTGATTGCGCGACGGAAAGAGATACGGCCTTCGATCTGACGGGCGATGCTGTCGGCCACCAGACGAGCATCGAGCTCGGGGCGCTTCACTTCGAAGATGTTGATCTGAACTTCTTTGCCGGTGAGCTTTTTGATCTCTTCCTTGAGTTTATCAACTTCTTTACCGCCTTTACCAATGATGATACCGGGACGAGCCGTGTGGATCGTAACGGTGATCAGCTTCATGGTACGCTCGATCACAATTTTGGAGATGCTGCCCTTAGAAAGACGGGCCTTCATGTAGGCGCGGATCTTTTCGTCTTCTACAATTTTCTCGGCATAATTACGGCCACCATACCAGTTGGAATCCCAACCACGCACGATACCCAGGCGCAGACCGATCGGATTTACTTTTTGTCCCATTGTTGTGTCTTTACGCGGTCTTTATTTCGTCGATAACAAGCGTTACGTGGTTCGAACGCTTGCGGATGCGGTGGGCGCGGCCCTGCGGTGCTGCAGAGATACGCTTGAGCATGGTAGCGCTGTCAACCATTACAGTTTTTACGAAGAGGGCATCAGCCTGTGCGGTGCTGCCTGATTTCTTTTCGTAGTTGGCGATTGCCGAGCGGAGAAGTTTCTCCAGACGGCCTGCCGCTTCTTTATTGGTGAAGCGGAGAATATTGAGCGCCTTGAACACTTCCTGACCACGGATCAGGTCGGCTACCAGACGCATTTTACGCGGCGAGGTGGGTACATTGTTCAGACGGGCGATGTAAGTGCTTTTCATCGCGTCCTTCCGAGCTGCAGCCACATTTTCTTTTCTGCGTGCCATTTGTTTGTTGGTCGTTTGGTCGGTTCGTTAATTACTTTTTCTTGTCTTTGTTGCCGGCATGGCCACGGAACGTACGTGTGGGTGAAAATTCACCAAGACGATGTCCGACCATGTTTTCGGTAACATACACGGGAACGAATTTGTTACCGTTATGAACCGCAAAGGTGTGACCAACAAACTCGGGCGTGATCATCGAGCGGCGCGACCAGGTTTTGATAGCCTGTTTCTTGCCCGACGTGTTCATCGCGTCGATCTTTTTTTCCAGTTTAAGGTCAACATAAGGACCTTTTTTGAGCGAACGTGCCATGTTTGGTTCTGCTTCTTACGCCTTAGCTAATTACTTTTTGCGGCGCTCGATGATGTACTTGTTGGAGGACTTTTTCGGGTAGCGGGTCTTGAGACCTTTAGCGGGTTTGCCGCTGCGTGAGCGCGGGTGACCGCCAGAAGCGCGACCTTCGCCACCACCCATCGGGTGATCAACCGGGTTCATTGCTACACCACGGTTGCGGGGGCGACGGCCCAGCCAACGATTGCGACCAGCTTTGCCGTGCATTTCCAGGCTGTGATCGGCGTTTGATACCGAGCCAATGGTTGCGAGGCAGGTAATGAGCACCATACGTGTCTCGCCAGAAGGAAGACGAAGTACTGCGAAGCGACCGTCACGGGCGCTGAGCTGTGCGTAGGTACCTGCACTGCGGGCAATTTTCGCACCCTGGCCGGGGCGCATCTCGATGTTGTGGATCACGGTACCCAGCGGAATATCCGACAGGAACATGGCGTGACCTACTTCGGGAACGGCATTTTTGCCTGACATCACGGTCTGACCAACTTTGAGGCCGGTCGGGGCAATGATGTAACGCTTTTCGCCGTCGGCATATACCACGAGGGCAATGCGGGCAGAACGGTTAGGATCGTATTCGATCGTTTTTACCGTTGCGGGAATATCCTGCTTATCGCGCTTGAAGTCGATAATGCGATATTTCTGTTTATGACCGCCACCGATGTAGCGCATCGTCATTTTTCCGGTGTTGTTACGACCGCCGGATTTCGATTTCGGGGCCAGCAGGCTTTTTTCCGGTGTACCGGTAGTAATGCCTTCGCTGGTTACCAGAATACGGTGACGCTGTGCGGGTGTGAGCGGACGAAATTTCTTCAGTGCCATGGCTCCTGAGTTATCTGCCTTTGATTAGAGATTGCTATAGAAATCAATCGTATCACCTTTGCGGAGCGTTACGACGGCCTTTTTGGCGCGGTTGGCAATACCGACTTGCATTCCGCTGCGTGTGTAACGCTGGCGGACTTTGCCGATGTAGTTCATTGTGTTTACCGACTCAACGGCAACACCGTACATCTTTTCAACGGCCTGTTTGATCTGAAGCTTGTTCGCCTTCGAGTCAACGATGAACCCGAATCGGTTCAGTTTCTCGGCGGCCTGCGACTGCTTCTCAGTGATGATCGGCTTAATGAGTACGCTCATGGCTTCTTAGTTGTTCAACAGGTTTTCAATTGTGTTCACCGAGCTTTCGATCAGGATTACGTTGTTTGCGTTCAGAATATCGTAAGTATTTAATTCTGAAACAGTTACAACTTTAGCCTTGGTCAAATTTCGGGACGACAAATATACGTTTTTGTTCGTGCCGTTTAACACGAGGAGTGTTTTTTTGTCAGCAACCTTGAGGCTGTTGAGGATCTCCGCGTATTTTTTGGTGGCAGGAGCTTCGAAGTTGAAGTCTTCCAAAACAGTGATATTGCTTTCTTTTGCTTTGTAAGCAAGCGCCGATTTACGGGCAAGCGCCTTCACTTTTTTGTTGAGTTTGAAGCTGTAATCGCGCGGCTCGGGTCCGAAAGCACGTCCACCACCACGGAACAGGGGTGATTTCATGCTGCCGGCACGGGCACCACCGGTGCCTTTCTGGCGCTTAAGCTTCTTTGTGGTGCGGGCAATTTCGGCACGCTCCTTTGCTTTATGCGTTCCCTGACGCTGAGCAGCAAGGTACTGCTTCACATCGAGATAAATCGCATGGTCGTTCGGCTCAATGCCGAATACCGCATCGGAGAGGTTCACCTTTTTCGACGTTGCCTTGCCGTCGATGTTATACACTGTGACTTCCATGATTATTTCTCGATGATTACGTATGAATCTTTAGCGCCGGGGATAGAACCTTTCACTACGAGGAGGTTCTTTTCGGGCATTACTTTCATAATTTCCAGGTTCTGCTTCTTCACCGTGCGGCCGCCTGTGCGACCAGCCATGCGCATGCCTTTCATTACACGCGATGCGTCTGAAGAGTTACCGAGTGAACCAGGAGCGCGGAGACGGTCGTGCTGACCGTGGGTTGTTCCACCCACACCGCCGAAGCCGTGACGCTTCATTACACCCTGGAAACCTTTGCCTTTTGAGATGCCGCTGACGTCAACGAGTTCACCTTCCTGGAACAGCTCCACCGTGATTACATCGCCGGTGTTTTTGGCCTCTTCGAAAGAACGGAACTCTACAAGCTTGCGCTTGGGAGTAGTACCGGCTTTCTTGAAGTGACCCTGCATTGCTGAAGAGGTGTGCTTCTCTTTCTTTTCGTCAAAGGCAAGCTGAAGGGCATCATAACCGTCTTTCTCAACGGTTTTCACTTGCGTTACTACGCAAGGACCAACTTCGATCACCGTGCATGGCACATATTTGCCATTGGCACCAAAGATGCTGGTCATACCTACTTTTTTACCTATCAAGCCTGACATGGTAGTTTTTGATTACTGTTTAATTGGTTCTTGTTCTCTGTGTCTGTACGACTAGGGCACTTTGATTTCCACTTCTACGCCGCTGGGCAGTTCGAGCTTCATCAGGGCGTCAACTGTTTTTGAAGTTGAGCTGTAGATGTCGAGCAAACGCTTGTAGCTGCAGAGCTGGAACTGTTCGCGCGCTTTCTTGTTGACGTGCGGCGAGCGGAGAACCGTGTAGATGCGCTTGTGAGTAGGCAGCGGAATGGGGCCACTTACTACGGCGCCGGTTGATTTAACCGTTTTCACGATCTTCTCGGCCGATTTGTCAACCAGGTTGTAGTCGTACGACTTCAGTTTGATCCGGATTTTCTGGCTCATGTTATCTGGTTGCGATTATACTTTTTCAGCTTTGTTGCCTTTTGCCTTGGCAATTACTTCATCGGAAATATTCCGGGGAGCTTCGGCAAAGTGCGAGAATTCCATGGTAGAAGTAGCACGGCCTGAGGTAATGGTACGCAGGGCGGTTACATAACCAAACATTTCCGACAGGGGAACTTTGGCTTTCACTACCTGTGAACCTGCCTTAGAGTCCATACCCTCGATCTGGCCGCGACGCTTGTTAAGGTCACCTACCACATCACCCATGTTGGCTTCGGGGGTAATAACTTCTACTTTCATGATCGGCTCCAGAATTACCGGGCGGCATGAGGGCAGCGCCTCACGGTAAGCGGTTTTGGCGCAGATTTCGAATGACAGTGAGTCAGAGTCAACGTTGTGGTAAGAACCGTCGATCAGACGAACTTTGAGTGTTTCGAGCGGATAACCGGCGAGAACGCCATTGGTCATTGCAGCGCGGAAACCTTTTTCCACTGCCGGGATAAATTCGCGGGGAATGTTACCGCCGGTAATTTCGTTGATGAACTGGAGACCGCCGTTTTTGTCGGTAGCATCAAAGTCGGCATCAACCGGGCTGATTACTACTTTGATGTCGGCAAACTTACCACGGCCACCGGTTTGTTTCTTATATACTTCGCGGTGCTCAGATTCGCCGTTGATGCGTTCTTTGTAGTTTACCTGGGGAGCGCCCTGGTTTACTTCTACTTTGAACTCACGACGGAGACGATCCACGATAATTTCGAGGTGAAGCTCGCCCATACCGCTGATGATGGTCTGGCCGGTTTCTTCGTCGCTCTTCACACGGAAGGTGGGATCCTCTTCAGAAAGTTTGTTGAGTGCAACACCGAGTTTATCGAGGTCGGCCTGTGTTTTGGGCTCGATGGCGAGACCAATAACCGGCTCGGGGAATTGCATGGCTTCGAGTACGATCGGAGCATTTTCAGCACAGAGCGTATCGCCGGTGCGGATATCTTTAAATCCAACCGCAGCGCCAATATCGCCCGCCTCGATGAAGTCGATGGCGTTCTGTTTGTTGGCGTGCATCTGGAAGATACGCGAAATCCGTTCTTTGTTGCCGCTGCGGGTGTTCAGTACATAAGAACCGGCGTCGAGACGACCAGCGTATGCACGGAAGAAAGCGAGACGACCAACGAACGGATCGGTAGCAATTTTGAAAGCGAGGGCGGTGAAGGGTTCTTTTACATCGGGACGACGTGAAAGTTCTTCGCCGGTATCGGGATTGGTTCCTTTGATATTGTCTTTATCGAGCGGCGAAGGCATGAGCGCCATCACGTAGTCGAGCATGGTCTGAACGCCTTTGTTTTTGAAGGCAGAACCACACAACATGGGAACGATTTTGTTATGTACGCAGGCCTGACGGAGTGCGGCCAGAATTTCGTCTTCAGAGATTGAGTTGGGATCTTCGAAGAACTTCTCCATGAGTTTATCGTCGAATTCGGCGATAGCTTCGAGGAGTTTTTCGCGCCATTCCATGGCTTCGTCCATCATGTCGGCCGGAATCGGCACCACATTGAAGGTCATTCCCTGATCTTTCTCGTTCCACTCGATACCGCGGAAGTTAACGAGGTCAACCACACCTTTAAAGCTTTCTTCAGCACCGATGGGGAGCTGCAGCGGAATGGGATTGCCACCGAGAACTTCTTTTACCTGCTTCACTACGTTGAGGAAGTCGGCGCCGGCGCGGTCCATTTTGTTAACGAAGCCGAGGCGGGTAACGTTATAGTTGTTGGCCAGGCGCCAGTTGGTTTCAGACTGGGGCTCAACACCGTCAACAGCCGAGAACAGGAACACCAGACCATCGAGAACACGCAGTGAACGGTTTACCTCAACGGTAAAGTCAACGTGACCCGGAGTATCGATGATATTGATTTTGTACTTCTGATTGCGGTAGTTCCACGAGCAAGAAGTAGCCGCAGAGGTAATGGTGATACCGCGCTCCTGCTCCTGAACCATCCAGTCCATGGTAGCGGCGCCGTCGTGTACTTCACCAATTTTGTGGTTTACACCGGTGTAGTACAGAATACGTTCTGTGGTGGTGGTTTTGCCGGCGTCGATGTGGGCGGCAATACCGATATTACGGGTAAAACGAAGATCGCTCATTGTGTTCCTTCAACTCAAGATTACAGACGGAAGTGCGAGTATGCTTTGTTGGCTTCGGCCATGCGGTGGGTGTCTTCTTTCTTTTTGAAAGCGGCACCTTCTTCTTTCGAAGCGGCAACAATCTCAGCGGCCAGACGGGCGGGCATTGATTTTTCGTTGCGGCTGCGTGCGTAGCTGATCAGCCATTTGATACCGAGTGCGGTACGGCGCTCGGGGCGGATTTCCTGGGGAATCTGGAAGGTGGCACCACCTACACGGCGGCTGCGAACTTCCACATTGGGAGTAACGTTGGCAAGTGCTTTCTTCCAGGTTTCGAGACCGTCCTGTTCGGTGCGCTTGGCAACGATTTCAATCGCATCATAGAAGATGTTATAGGCAGTCGATTTCTTGCCCTGATACATCATATTGTTCACAAAACGCGTAACCAGGATATCGTTAAACTTGGGATCCGGGAGCAGAATGCGTTTTTTGGCTCTGGCTTTTCTCATGGTTGAGTAAAAATGAAGCGGTCAGCGATTATTTTTTCTTAGCGCCGGTTTTTGCAGCAGCGCCTGCTTTAGCCTTTTTGGTACCGTATTTAGAACGGCGCTGGTTGCGGCCTTCCACACCAGCGGTATCAAGCGCACCACGAACGATGTGGTAACGAACACCGGGAAGATCTTTCACACGACCGCCACGAACCAGCACGATTGAGTGCTCCTGGAGGTTGTGTCCTTCACCCGGAATGTATGCAATAACCTCCACTTTATTGGTCAAACGTACTTTGGCTACTTTACGCAGAGCCGAGTTCGGCTTTTTGGGCGTGGTGGTGTAAACACGGGTGCAGATTCCGCGTTTTTGCGGGCAGCTATCGAGAGCAGCCGATTTGCTCCGGTTGGGAGCAGAATGGCGGCCTTTGCGCACGAGCTGGAGAATTGTCGGCATGTGAAGTTACTTAATTAGTTGGTTTTCAACAGTTTTTGCAAAAATGTGTTTCCCCTAGTCCAGTTTTTGGGGACGGCAAAGGTACTAAATCTTTGATACAAACAACATGCAGTTAAAATATTTTTTCGGGAAACAATAGCTGATTCTCAGGTGTTTTCTAAATCTCATCCCCTGAACCATTTATTTTATTAACAACGACCCGCATGAAAAGCGCCATTCTTGTATTACTTTTTCTCCCTGCCTTTCTCAAGTCCCAAACCACATCTACCATCTACGGCCTCGCCCGCAATTTCAATCCTGCGCAGGTCTATCTGGCATCCATGCAACCGGGTACGGGGGTGGTCACCGAAATTTCATCTTCATCCATTGCACAGGGCTATGCTCTCAATCCACTTTCGGCAATTGATCCCGTTAACAATAAGTTTTTCTTCAGTGTGGGTGGGCCTTTCTTGCTTTCAGTTGATATGAACAGCGGACTTGCAGATACGCTTGCGCTGAACATACCCGCAGGCACTTATTTCGACCTTATGCAATACAACTGTGCTGATTCATCGCTCTACGGTATTTACCGCACTGTTACTCCGGCCGAACTTTTTTTGTCGAAGGTGAATGTAAATACCGGCGGATGTACCATTATCTCGCCGGCTTCGGTTGGGCAATCCTATTCACTTACTGCAAAATCAACACTTGATCCGGTAAACGGCGTGTTTTACTTTATTGCCGGCTCTAACAACGGAGTTATTCTTACCGGCGTTGATATTGTAACCGGGCTAACCGTTTCGCAAACCGGCATCAGTTTTACCGGCCCCGGCGAGCATTTTGATATGCTTACCTACAACTGCAACGACGGAATTATGTATGGGATAAGCCGTTCAAGCTCACAGCCTGCTATTTACCCCGCAATCATCAACCCTGTAACTGGTGTGGTAACCAATCTTTCAAACACATCAATGGGCCAGGGTATCCTGGCCAATGGAATGTCGGAAATTAATCCGTTTACAAATGCTTTTCACTTTTTCAACGGCTCGTTTCAATCGTATGACCTGATTACGGGCAATATACTCCCCACCCCTGCGCTGAGCTTTTCCACTCCTCCGGGCAATGTCTATTTCGATCTGATTGCGCGTGATAATTGCAAATGCTTTTTATCCAATCCCGGCGTAGGCATGGCAGAACCTGAGGGTATAAAACCGATGCGAGTATTCCCGAATCCGGCGGTTACGGGCACAACGGTTTCATTTACTTTCCCGGCATTGAAAGAAAACGGATGGCTGCAGATAATTGATGTGAATGGGAAAACTGTATTTACCACGAATGTAGCACGTCAAACTTCGAATTTTACCCTGAACGATATTCGGCTTGCACCGGGTATTTATCAGGTTTACATTCCTGGTGTTTCTTCAGGAAGATTTATTATTTTTCAATAAAACTTCTCCGATGAAAAAGCGACTAACTGTGGCTGTGTTTTTTGCAGGGTTACTTAATTGTTTGCAGCTTGCCGCGCAAAGCCCCACTGTTCTGTATGGTCTTGCTCAAAGTCCGGCCAACGGTTTCTATCTCGCTTCACTTGACCCGACTACCGGCATTGTGAATGAAATTTCTACAACTCCGATAACCGGAACCGTAGCAAGTTGCTATGCCACAATTGATCCGGTAAACGATGTGTACTATTTCTCCAAGTCAGATTCACTCATCGGTGTAAGTACAAATACAGGTCAGGTAGTAAGCCGTGTGCGGTATAACCTGCCTCCCAACTATTACTTTGAAATGCCGCATTATAATTGTCGTGATTCGCTGATATACGGGCTGTACCGTAACGGAATGGTAAATCAGTTGAGTATGAAACTGGCTACTATTGATCCTCAGAATGGCAACATCACAATAATTTCACCAAGTTCAATCGACTCAGGCATTGTAGCTACAACAAAAGGCTCTCTTGACCCGGATGCAGGCATGTATTTTTTCCAAGGGATAAATGGATACAAAGGGGTTGATATTACAACCGGCCTTACGGTAACCTCATGCATACCATCCTATACAGGCCCGGGCAACTACTTTGTATTATCGCTCTGGGATTGTGAAGACACCACAATGTACGGGCTTAGTATGGATGTGAATGCCGGTTTACTTTATCCGGCTACACTGAATATTCAAACCGGTGCAGTAACGAATATTACACAAACCGGTATTCCCACACAAGCAGTATATATGTGTGAATCTGAAATCAATTCTTCGTTTGGCTTGTTTCATTACAATGACTTTAACGGATATGTAACTGTAAACAGCACTACGGGTAGTGTACTCAGCAATGTACCGCTTACCTTTTCGCCTACCAACGGATCCCAGTACTTTGTTCTAGTTGCCCGCGACAACTGCAAGTGTTTTCTTACACCGATAGGCATTGATGAAATGCAGCCACAAACGCTGATGTTACATTCAGAAAATCCGGTTGCACAGGGAGGAAATATTATTATTGAAATCCCCCCGGGAAACAATGCCGGACAAATTTCGGTGATTGACATTCACGGAAAAGTAATTCAATTATTACCATTAAATAACATCCAAACACGCATTGAATTTTCTGTTGAAATGGCTCCCGGATGTTATTTTATAAGGAGTGATAATTCATTACCTGTTAAACTAATAGTAACTACTGCCGATTAAGCAGAAGATTTGACTTTAAAAAAGTTCAAGCCGCATTAACATAAACTTATTTATGTATAAAAACAATCAATAAACCGGTTGCAACTACAATATAATAAACAAGCCTGCCTCTATTCAGAAGCGGGCTTTTTTGTTGTTAATTGGGGTGTAATGAACATTTTTCAGGTTGTTGTTTTTGGAACAATGGACATTTTTCAGGCTGCAAATAGCTAAAACCCTTACCATTTAAGGCTTTGGAGCCAATCAAAACTACGCGGAGAAAGCGTTTCAGCGATTTTGAGTACCATTTTTATCTATTAACCCCATAAACAGGCGTTCCGATACCGAAGGCATTCTTCCAGACACCCTGCTTTTCCGCAATTTCAAAAGAAAAACTTACTCCCCTTTCAATCAAAAGATTATACAAAAGCGCGAACAAAATCAGTGAATATTTGCGATATTTTATTAGCAATTGGGAGAAACGCATTTTTGTTCGTTGCTTTGCTTGCTGTTTAACTTACTCATGTCATCATCACCCTTCCAACTTACCGGTAAAACAATTCTGGTAACCGGCGCATCGTCAGGCATTGGCCGGCAGGTGTGCATTTCGGCGGCCGCATTTGGTGCCCGTGTTATGCTTAGCGGTCGTAATGAAGCGAGACTGCACGAAACACTTCAGCAGCTTGACGGCACAAACCACCAATTGTTTGCGGCCGACCTGACACAGGCCGACGACAGAGATACATTGATAAAACAGCTTCCTGCACTTGATGGATTTGTACACAGTGCGGGCATTGTAAAAGCATTTCCGACCCGATTCATCGATCAGTCGAAATTGACTGAAATGGAGGTTAATTTTGAAGCACCGGCCTTGCTTACAGCCGGGCTGATGCGCCAGAAAAAGCTTAACCGGGGTGCGTCGCTGGTTTACCTTTCGTCAATTTCGGGGCAGCATCCGCCCAAAGGCGGCGCCATGTACGGTGCTTCCAAAGCAGCCCTCGAATCGTATGTAAAAGTGCTTGCCCGCGAAACTGCCGCACAACAAATCAGGGCCAACTGCATTTCGCCGGGCATGGTAAAAACTCCGCTTTACGATCAGGTAGAAGAAGAATACTCCAAGCCCGAACTCGATAAACACATGGCGCGCTATCCGCTGGGCGTGGGCTACCCCGAAGATGTAGCCAATGCGGCTATCTATCTGCTTTCGCCAGCTTCGCGTTGGGTTACCGGAATTAATATTATTTTAGATGGCGGCTTCCTGCTCGGCGACTAATGACACAGACCCTTCCTGATATTTCCATTGTAATTCCGGTGTACAACAGCCAGTCAACTCTGCCTGTGTTGTATGCCGAAATTGAAAAGGCAATGGCCGGACAAAACTGGGAGGTGATCTTTGTGGACGATGGCAGCCGCGATGAAAGCTGGCTGCAGTTACGCAAACTCAAGGAGCTGTATCCGGCGCATATTATTGCCGTAAGGCTGCGCCGCAATTTCGGGCAGCACAATGCCCTGGCCTGTGGCTTTGGCTTTGCACGCGGAATGCTCACTGTGACCATGGACGATGATCTTCAGCATCCGCCGTCTGAAATACCAAAACTTCTGGCATGTGCCGCCGAAACAGGTGCCGATGTGGTGTATGGTCAGTATATCAGCAAACAGCACCCCGGCTGGCGAAATGCGGGCAGCTGGATTATGCGCCGCTCCTCAGCCTACGTAACCGGGAAAAACGGAAACGGCAGTTCATTCCGTTTGCTCAAAACCGATATTGCACAAAAACTCAGTGCGCACATCCAGACAGGCTTCCTTTTTATCGACGAAGTACTGCACTGGTACACCAGCCGCATTGCCAGCACACCGGTTGAACATCATCCGCGACGCGAAGGAAAATCAACCTACAGCCGCATTAAACTGCTGGCACTTTATACCAATATTGTTATTCATTACACCGCGCTGCCGCTCAAACTCATGACGTGGATCGGGCTGCTTACTTCGCTGGTTACATTTATTCTCGGTGTGCGGTTTATCTGGATGAAAATTGCGCATGGTTCGGTGCCTGGATTTACCGCAACCATTGTTGTAATTCTCTTCTCCACCAGCCTGCTTATGTTCTGCATGGGTATTATTGGTCAGTATCTGTATAATCTCTATAAAATGCAGAACCGCCGTCCCTCCTACTCGGTGGAAGAAATTTTATGATACCATTTAATGCCCAACCTGCATGATCATTAATGGTTACGGTGTAACACTGGTACGCATCAGGCACGAACACATTGAACTTGTCCGAAACTACCGTAACTCGGAGCGGATACGCTCGTTCATGGAATTCAGGGAAGAAATTACACCCGAAATGCAGGAGGAATGGTTTTGTAAAATAAACAACCGAAACCATGGTTTTTATTTAATAGAACACGACGGTAAATTTATCGGGATGGTGAACGGACGTGATATTGACTGGGAGAAAAAAACGACCGGATCGGGCGGAATTTTTATCTGGGATGAAAGCTGGTGGAATACTGCGGTGCCTGTAGCGGCGGTTATGCTGCTCATTGAAATATCGTTTATCCTTGGTCTTGAATACAATTACATCCGTGTGCTGCGCCACAACACACATGCAATTGATTTTAACCGGCAACTCGGTTATCGGTTACTGCCAGGGCAGGACGAAGCGGAAAATCAGGAATATCTGCTAACGCGCGAAACCTATTTTGAATCAATGGCAAGTCTGAGGCGGTTTCTGCAAAAACGTTTTGGCACGTCATTCACCTGCACAATAAGCAATGAGCAGGATGATATGGCACAGCATCTTTTTCAACTGGCCGCCGGTTTTACACCCGAACAGCAGGCACAATTTATTATTCAACGCGCATGAGCAGCACCGAGGGTATCTGGTATTCGTATTGGGGCAGCGCCTACACGGGCAGTTATCCGGCGTTTTCTGATCCGCATGAATTTGCGTGGGCGTTGTGGGCCGAAGAAAATTTTGTCCGCATACATAGCGATATAGAACACTGGCTCAATGCGCAGGGCCACACCTTAAAGCCTTATTTCTACGGCAGTCTTGCTTCGCGGCCCGATGCGTGGAAAACCGAGCCGTTTTATTTCTGGGGCATGCAAAACGATGCCGCCAGCAAAAGCATTCCGGCCCTGCGCGAGTTGTTTGCCCGTATGCCCGGCCTCACCTCTGCCGCGCTGAGTGTGCTTGATGCCGAAAGCGATATACACCCGCACTACGGCGATACAAATGCCATTGTACGCTGCCATTTCGGCCTGCAGATTCCGGGCGAATTACCCAACTGCGGACTGGAAGTGAACGGCAAACAACGCGCCTGGGAAGAAGGCCGCTGGCTGGTGTTTTGTGATGCGCACCTGCACCGGGCATGGAACCACACACCACATAAACGTTATGTACTAATTGTGGATGTGCTGAGGCCGGAGTTTGAAAAAGACAAAAACGAAATCTGCGCCAACGTGCGGTCTATGCTGGACCTTCAGGCACTGGAACAAAAGTATCCGCTGGTAAAACGTCTGCCGGGCAAGCTGCGCGGAATGATCAGGCGCATGCTGAAACGCCGTATTGCCACGCAGTTGAATGAATACGCAAAATTGCAGGCACTCAGTCCTCGTCCGGAAAATTGATGCGGCGGATGAGGAAATCGTACCATTTCTCGCGCGGGCTGCGTTTTTCGTATTTCGTGTAATGACGGCGTTTGCGGCCAAGCTGCGCAAGATCGAGCCGCAGCATGGTGGAATAATGGAACGTGGGATTCATTATCCATTTGAAATGACGGGTAAAAAACGGAAGCGAGGCGCCGGGAAATTTTTCGATGCGGAAGTGCGGGTACAAGGTTTTGAGCACCTGCCTGTATTCGCGGCGGTTGTGCGCATACTGGTCGGCGTCGCCCCATTGTTTTACAAGTGTGAGGCCGATGTGAAAGGTGAGATGCTTGCCGGTAAACAGCCTGAAATCCTGCGCGTGCGCATAGAGGTTATGCATGAGCACGGTATCAAAAAAAGGTATTCCAATGCATACATTGCCAAGTGTAAACAGTGGCAGGAGTTCAGTTTTAAAAACGATTGTATCGTAGCCGGTGTGTGTTTCTCCGGCTTCGGCATACATTTCTTCAAGCTGATGCGGGCCGGAGAAACGTGCCGGAATGCGGCGGCGGTTTATGGCAAAGGCATCGTAGCCTTTTGCGGCGTAGTGTGCCAGCATTTTGTAAAAGCCGGGCATTACAGCAATATCGGCATTCGTATAAATGATGTAATCGCTGGGAACAGCGGCAGCGGCTGCATGCAGTACATCGGCAAACACGGGCAGGCGGCGCTGGCTGGCAAATGTGCCAAAACTAAGAATGGAGCGCCGCAGCGGCGGCAAGGCAGCAAAACCACGCGGCACGGCTACTTCGTCTTCCGCATCGGCAATGGCAAGCAGTGCTACTTCGGCGGCATCGCCGCTAAGATTTTTTGCACGCCGCATCGACTCCTGCGCCACGGTTTGCGCAATGTCGGCTTCAGAGCCTGCCTCTGCCGTATAAATATTAACAACGTGGTTAAATCGCACCATCAGCAGGGTGAAAATAATCATTATTCACGCATTCGCCAGTATAATATCCGTCACAAAAAAAACGGCCCCGGAAAAACCGGAGCCGCTAAAACTATGTGCTTTCGTTTAGAACGGAAGATCATCAGGATTATCACCAAGCACGGCAGGGTGCATCGGATCGCTGGAAGGATCGATGTTGAAGGTTTGCTGCTGCTGGTAGTTTTGCTGTTGTTGCTGGTAATTGCTGGTTTGCTGGTACCCGGCACCGGTGTTTCCGCCCTGCTGATAGCCGCCGCCCTGCCCCTGCTGGTATTGCGGACGCTGATAGCCGCCGCCCTGTCCCTGGTCATTGCTGCGTGTAAGGATAGTGAGGGAATCACCGAAAATTTCGGTGGTATAGCGTTTATTGCCGTCTTTGTCTTCCCAGCTGCGGCTGCGGATTTTACCTTCAAGGTAAACCTGTTGTCCTTTGCGGAGAAATTTTTCGGCTACTTCAGCCAAACGACGCCAGAGCACAATCTGATGCCACTCGGTCTGTTCATTCTTGTTGCCGTTTTTGTCGCGGAATGTTTCTGTAGTTGCAAGCGGGAAATTAGCTACTGCAATGCCTCCTTCGAGATAACGAACTTCCGGGTCTTTACCTAAATTACCGATCAGAATTACTTTGTTAACGCCAGCCATAGTGTACGTGTTGGTTAAAAGTGTGTGTCAGGTTAAATATGTGATAGTTGTATATTGTTGAATGTGAGATATGAGTTAAAAAAACAAAATTAGCACAATACCGCATATCGCCAAATTGGGACAACTCATTCTACTGATTATCAATCCCGAGTAGCTTAGCAAAGATAATATTGTTTAAGTCCTTAACCCGATTTTGCACGATTAATCTTGCAGTTATTTTCAATATTTCTTTACAACCCCCTTCTTCCTGTTCATTTTCCCGCAAAATTCATCCTGCAGAAAGAAAATTTCATCACCGTCCATTCAGATAACGGCTTATAAGTACAGGCACGGCCAGTTTATGAAACGACTTATCATCAACCAGCAGCCAGTCTGATGCAATTTTGCCGGGGAGGGGCTTGTTCAGTTTTACCTCATAAAACCGGGCATGCAGGCGCTGGTGACTAAGTACATGCAAAAACGCATCAGAAACCTCCGTGATCACGGCCTTGCGGCCGGCTGTCCAGCCTTTCCACTGGTCGGTTTGCAAGGCATCGTCGGTTGCGGAAGTGGTTTCTATGAGCGGAAAATCGTAAAGCCCCTGCCAGATATCGCCCGGGCCACGACGTTTTACATAAACGCTGCTGCCACTGCGCAACACAAAATAATGTAACCAGCGGTCGGTAACTTTGGTTTTGCGGGCTTTTGCGGGAAGCTGGCCAATGCGCCCGGTTTGCCGGGCCACACAATGCGCGGCCACAGGACATTGCGGGCACTGCGGATTGCGCGGCACACATTGCACGGCGCCGAATTCCATAATGGCCTGGTTGTGTGTGGCCGGATCGCGGGGGTCGAGCAGTTCGGCGGCAAGCTGGCGGAATTGTTTTTTGCCTGCGGTGCTGTCAATGGGCGTATCCACACCAAACACGCGCGCCAGCACACGATACACGTTGCCATCTACCACGGGTTCGGCAATATCAAAGGCAAACGAGCCGATGGCAGCGGCGGTATATTCACCAATACCTTTTAAAGCGAGCAGGCCGTGGTAGGTTTGCGGGAAAATTCCGCCATGCTCCTTTGCCACCAGCTGCGCTGTTTTATGAAGGTTCCGGGCGCGCGAGTAATAGCCGAGGCCTTGCCAGAGTTTAAGCACCTGTTCTTCCGAGGCATTGGCAAGGGCAGTTACATCGGGCCAGGTTCGGGCAAAGCGTTCGTAGTAGGCACGGCCCTGTTCTACACGGGTTTGCTGCAAAATTACTTCCGAAAGCCATATCAGGTAGGGATTTCGGGTATTGCGCCAGGGCAAATCACGGCGGTGACGGAGATACCATTGGCGTAATTCGGCTGAAAAATCCATTGTTTTAGCAAAGATTCGGCTAAAATTAAAGGTAAATTTTGGGGTTACGGAGAAATGCGTAAATTTGCAGCCCTAATTATCCGGCAGGGGTGCCTGATAAAAAATTGATTGTAAACAGTTTATACAATGACCAAAGCAGAGATCGTTGCAGAGATTGCCGAAAAGACCGGCGTTGAGAAGGTAGCCGTACAGGCATCTATCGAAGCCTTCATGAAAGTTGTGAAAGGCTCACTGGCAAAGGGAGATAATGTTTATCTCCGTGGTTTTGGCAGCTTCATCGTGAAGCGCCGCGCCGAAAAAACCGGTCGTAACATTTCGAAAAATACGTCGGTAATTATCCCGGCTCACAACGTGCCTGCTTTTAAGCCGGCGAAAACATTTACCGAGAAGGTAAAGAAAAGCGTAAAAGCGTCCTAACCTTCTGTTCTGCTGCGTATGGCCCGGTTCGGATTACCTCAGTGGATAGTGCTTGGCTCGGCAGCAGCCTGTTTCGTTCTTTTAAGTTTTGTAAATACAGTTCCCAAAGCGCGCAAAGCAACTGATACCATGCCGCAGGCTGCCCAAACGGGCAACCTTGTGCCGCTTGACCAGCAGGTTACCGAAGCCCGTAAACGTTTGCCAGCCGATGTGCTCGCAAAAATTGAAGGCTTCGAGAAGCTTGCAGCCGGGCAAACCGACTTCGTACTGCGCCGTGCGCTGCTTGATTCGGCTGCTCGCCAGGCGTTGAGCCTTAACGAGCACATTCTGGCGGCTTACATCAGCCAGAAGAAAGCTGAAACGTGTAACGGGTCGTCTGTTGACTGGCAGGTGGCGGGCGAGCGTTTTCAGAGTGCAGCTGCTTTTCAGGGCGAAAAGCTGGGGCCGCAGTACCTCGGTACGCTGTTTGAATCCGCCATCCATTGTTTTCGTGAAGCGGTAACAATAGACGCTGGCAACCTTGATGCGCGCGTAGGCCTTGGCGCTTCCATTGTGCAGGGCACATCGGATCCGATGGCGGGCATACGCGAACTGCTGGAGGTGGAGAAAGCAGATTCGACCAATGTAAACGCACAACTTGTGCTTGGCGATTTTGCACTGCGTTCGCAGCAGTTTGATAAAGCCATTGCACGCTACCAGAAAGCCCTGCGTTTGCGTCCCGACCTCTACGGCCTCAACCTGAGCCTGGCCGAACTGTATGAACAAAAAGGCGACACCGCCAACACCATCGCCTGCCTTGAAGCCTATCTGGCCAAAGCAGACGATCCGTTAGTAAAAAATGACGTGGAGAATGCGATTCGCAAACTCCGCTCATCCAAATAGTAATTCATTCATAAAACAACTACATCATGCCCAGCGGTAAAAAAAGAAAGCGCCATAAGATGGCCACCCACAAGCGCAAGAAGCGCCTAAGAAAAAATCGTCATAAGAAGAAGAACCGCTAAGAGGCTGACCGCTTAAAAACCGCAGCTTCCTGATTGCAGCGAAGCTGCGGTTTTCCTTAGCCCGCTTCTTATATGTATGTCTTAAAGCACTGAAAATTCTGCTTTAAGTAATCTTCAACTTTACTGTATTCTCTGTAAGCAGCCCACCCGAAAGGGGCAAGGGCGATGCTTTATTTTAATGCGCTAACATCTGTGTCAAACGAACTGATCATTGATGCCTCCAACTCCGAGGTGGTGATCGCGCTACTTAACGACAAGCGACTGGTGGAACTCAACCGTGAGAAAACCAACAGTCAGTTTGCAGTAGGCGACATTTACCTTGGCCGGGTGCGTAAAGTGATGCCGGGCTTGAATGCGGCGTTCGTGGATGTTGGCTACGAGAAAGACGCTTTCCTGCATTATTTCGACCTCGGTCCGCAGGTAATGTCGCTGAATAAATTTGTGCGCATGACCGTTACCGGCAAGCAAAAGCACGCGGCGCTTACCTACTTTAAAAACGAGCCGGAAATAAACAAAGACGGAAAAATTGGCGATGTGCTGCAACCCGATCAGCATGTGCTGATTCAGATTGCAAAAGAACCCATTTCTACAAAAGGGCCGCGCATCACATCCGAGCTTTCCATTGCAGGGCGTTACATTGTGCTTATTCCGTTTTCCGAAAAGGTTTCTGTTTCGCAGAAAATCAAAAGCAGCGAAGAACGCGAACGACTGAAAAGGCTCATCATGAGCATCAAGCCGAAGAATTTCGGTGTAATCGTTCGTACTGTTGCCGAAGGAAAAGGAGTAGCCGATCTCGATGCCGATATGAATGACCTGGTGAACAAATGGAACACCTGTTTCCAGGAGCTCATCAAAGCCAAGCCCCCGCAGCGCGTACTCGGTGAACTCAGCCGTACATCGGCCATTTTGCGTGATATGCTGAACAACTCGTTCAACGCCATTCACGTAAACGACGGCCACATGCACGACGAGATCAAAATGTACCTCCAGACGATTGCGCCCGATAAGGAGAAAATTCTGAAGCACATCAAAGGCACACAGCCTATTTTCGAGCACTTCGGAATTGATCGCCAGATTAAGGCGTTATTCGGTAAAACGGTGACCATGAAAAGTGGCGCCTACCTCATTATTGAACATACGGAAGCCCTGCACGTGATCGATGTAAACAGCGGCAACCGTTCTAAACTGCACAGCGACCAGGAAAGCAATGCGCTTGACGTGAACATGGAAGCTGCTGTGGAAATTGCCCGCCAGCTCCGCCTGCGCGATATGGGCGGCATTATCGTGATCGACTTCATTGATATGCACTCGCCCAACAATCGCAAAGCTCTTTACACCAAGCTGCGCGACGAGATGAAACTCGACCGGGCCAAGCACACCATTCTGCCCCCAAGTAAATTCGGCCTCGTGCAGATTACCCGCGAGCGTGTGCGCCCCGAAACCAACATTGAAACTGCCGAGAAATGTCCTACCTGCGGCGGTACCGGACAGGTTCAGGCCAGTGTATTGCTCATCGATCAGATTGAAAACAATTTACGCTATGTATTGCGCGAGCAGAACGAAAAGAAAGTGACACTGCGCGTACATCCTTACATCGCCGCTTTTATTACAAAAGGCTGGCTTACTTCACTTCGCTGGAAATGGATGCGTCGCTACAAACGCCCCATCAGTGTAAAACCCGTTTCATCTTACCAGTTCCTCGAGTATCATTTCTTCAATGCTCAGGACGATGAAATAAAAGTGTAAGCTGGTAAAACGGTTTGTTGGAAACTCCGGGGTTGTGATTATCCCGGAGTTTCTTTTTGCGTTTATCAACACGTATTTATTGGCTATTGAGCGGATTTAGAAATGCTCAACACAAGTTGCTTCACCGCACCCCCAACTGCAAATGTGTATAATCAGCAATCACAATATTCAGAAACTGTAAATCGGGCAATTGCTGGGGCGGGGGAAAAACGCCAAGTTCTTCCTTTACTTTTTGCGACAGGCGCGCCAGTAATTGATAATTACTGGTTTCAAACGACTGCAGCATGATTTCGCGGATGATGCTGATGTCCTTGTCGTTGAACTTCTGCACTTGCGGGAATACAATGCGGTAGTTGGGGTGTACGTAGCTGAGGATGGTGCTGCGCAAACTTGTTTTCTGGTTCACACGAATAACAATGGTATCGGCGGCCATATCGCCGATACGCTGGCCGCGGTTGCTGATAATGCTGATGAGTGCGGCAAGACCGGGAAAAATGGCCGCTTCGCACTCAAGCAGGCGGGTAATCCAGCGTATGGCAAAATCGCCGGCACCGGCAGGAGAGCCATCGCTTTTCACCACTTTAATACCCATGATCATTTTCCCGAACGTGCGGCCCGAAAACAAGGCTTCTGTCCAGAGTGTATAAGTCATAACGGGCAGCATGAGCAGCAACATCAAAGGCAGAAATACATTTCCCTGTTCATAATCAACAGCACTAACTGCGGCGGAGGAAACCCACATAATAATGAGCCAGTATGCACCCATAAACAGGATATCGAGCAGACGTGCGGTAAAACGCTCGCCCACACTGGCCGTTTCAAACTGAATAACGACGTTTTGCGTAGTGGTTATTCTTGCTATATCCATTGCGTTAAAAATACAAAATGAAATGCACTTCCGATCAAACCGGTTGCTTATCTTCGTGCGTATGGCTGGCGTTTTATATTTTTAATGCGCATCGCTGCACTAACCCGCCCAAATGAAAGAAATACGCTTTCTTCAGGAAAATCATCAGCTCTGGCTTCGTTTTGAGCAAATGCTTGACGAAAAGCAGCAGAACGCGCATGAACCCGATGCGCTGGCCGATTTGTTTGTGCGGATTACCGATGATTTATCCTGGGCGCGCACCTATTATCCCGGTTCTTCAACTGAGAAATACCTGAATGACCTTGCGGCGCGCGCCTATCTGCTTATATACAAAAACAAGCGCGAGCGTCGCAGCCGCCTGCTGAGCTTTTGGTCGGAAGAAATTCCGCTGATCATGCGCAAAAACCTGCGCAACCTGTTTATCACCTTTCTCATTTTCGGGCTTTCAGTATGGGTGGGCATTATTTCGGCCAGCCACGACGAAGGTTTTGTGCGTCTGATTCTTGGCGATCAGTATGTGGACATGACGCTCGACAACATGAGCAAGGGCGATCCGCTGGGTGTATATAAAGACGAAAATCAGTTTGTGATGTTTCTTGGCATTGCGCTGAACAATGCACGTGTGGCGCTGTATTGTGTGGTGGCTGGTTTGCTTGGCTGGATTGGCGTAGGCTTTCTCCAATTTAAAAACGGCGTAATGCTGGGTGCATTTATGTATTTCCTGAGCAGCGAGGGTTTTTACCACGAGGCCATGCTTACGGTATGGATTCACGGCACCATTGAAATTTTCTGCATTGTGGTGGCGGGTGCGGCGGGGCTTGCATTTGGCCGCGGACTTTGGTTCCCGGGCGCGTGGCCACGCAGCAAAGCGTTTTTACACTCCTCGCGCGAGGCGTTGAAAATAGGCTTTGGCCTGATTCCGTTTTTCTTTCTCGCCGCTTTCTTTGAAGGTTTTGTAACCCGTTTCACGGGCATGCACGATGTAATGCGTATGCTCATCATTGCACTTTCGCTGTTTATGATGGTGGGGTACTTTGTGGTGTGGCCGCTTATTCTGGGCCACCAGCAGCACAAACTGGGCCGTGTAATGGCCGATCAGGGCGAAGAAGCACCTAAAGGCCGAATGGCGTCTGCCAGACTGTATATCCTGCAAAGCAACTCACGCTTTATTCTGCTCATTTCCATTGCCAGCCTGCTTATTCTGCTGCCCGTGCTGGCCATTGTGATGCATTTTGCACTTGGGCAAACAGCAGAACTGTTTACCTATGTTTTCTTTATTCTCTGCGAAGGACTTGGGGCATTAATGCTGACCCTTGCCATACGTAACCGCACCACCAAAGAAGAAAACGACCTTACCATACGCCGATTAAGTAAACATAAACGTGCCGGTTATGAGCAGTAGCAAAGGAGCATTCAGGCTGGAGCGTGTGCGTTCGTTTGGCGGCGTGTTTAACGACACCAAGCGCATACTGCGCGAAAACCTCGGTGCATTTCTCGGTGTGCTGGTGCTTATCATCGGGCCGGTGGTACTTATTACCACTACATTGAGCGTGTATTATGTAAACTATCTTTTTGAAGGAAAAGAGTTTTGGGAATACGAGCACGTTGGCTCATACCTCGGTTTCGCCAGTTTAATCGGACAATCGCGCACATTGTTTAATGGCTTGTTTGCGGCGTGGGTGATTTCGCACTTTCTGAAAGTTTGCCGCGAAAAGGGCTCCTCGAAATTTACCGTGGCTGATGTATCACAAAGCATACGGGCAGATTTTCTGACCGGAATTGTTCATTTCGTTTTGCTCTTTGTGCTGTGTACGGCGCTTGGCATTAGCATTATAGCCATCCTTTTCTGGATTTCATCCACCTCGGCATCGATGGCGGCACTCATTATTTTCTTCAGCGCAATAGGCTACATGCTGCTGCGATTCCCGTTCTGGAATTATGTATTTTCTGTTTTCATGGCACGCGGTTCAACCGTGCACCCCGGTGTAAATGCCAAACGGCCGGGTATGTTTGATTCGTTTAAACTGGCTGGCGAAGTAATGTCGGGGCAGTGGTGGCGTACGTGGGCTATCATGTTTTGCATGTGGGCATTACTTATGGTGGTGGGCTATCTTATCACCATCACCTCTTCATTTGGCATGCAGATACTGGAAATGTTTGGACTAAATGCCTCGTTTGATGAACTGACCCAGAAACTGGTAAACACGCTGCTCGAAGTACTCAGTAATTTTGCGCGCACACTTGTAAACTGTGTGTTTTGTGTGGCCGTGGGCTTACATTACTACAGTATTAAAGAGTTTCGCTATGGCTATACCATCAGCGAACAACTGGATAAAATCGGTAAAACAACCGGCAACGATGATGTGGAACTCAGCTACTAAGTTTATGCGCACAATGCTTTGTGTGTGGCTGCTGAGTGCAGTGCCGCTGTGGCTGCCTGCAGCGTCAACCGACAGTTTGCCCGGCGACAGTTCGTTTGTACAAATGCGTGAGCCCGATGCGGCCAAACAACAACAGTATTACAACGACGATTATTACCGCTACGAACGCAAGCGCGGACTTGAAGAGGAGACTTTTTTCGACCGGTTGCTGCGCTCGCTTTTTGACAGGGGGAATGATGATCAGATTGATCCGAATTCGATTAACGGGAATACGATTGAGCGAACATCGAACGGACTGCAGGCACTCAATTATCTGCTGCTGGCAATAGCGGTGGGCTTGTTGGTGTGGGGATTGATACGCGCCATAAAAAGCGGGGCCGCGGGCAAAATATTCAGCGGAAAAATCAAGGAAGAAGAAGAAATTGATGCCAGTGTGGAGGATGTGGATATTCATGCCATTAACTATGAAACGCAGATTGCTGCTGCCCGTGACCGGGGTGATTACCGGTACGCCGTGCGGCTCTGGTTTTTAAACACATTGAAAAATCTGACCGACCGCGAACTGCTGCACTGGCGGCCTGAAAAAACCAATATGGATTATTATTACGAACTCAGCGGCAAACCCATGCAGCAGAAGTTCGGCGATGCCAGCCGCGTGTATGATTTTGTGTGGTATGGCGAACGGGCAATTAATGCCGGCGATTACGAACGTGCCGAAGAACAGTTTCGTGAACTTAACCGCAACCTCGACTAAATGCTGAAACGAAGCTGGTTTTTGTTCCTCCTCTTTGGTATTGCGGTGGCGGTGCTGGTGATGCTCTCCAGCCGTACTGCCGAACGCCAGTATTCGTGGAAGGACTTTTTCACAGCTGAGGAACGTCAGCCCTGGGGATGTAAAATTTTCAGAGAATATACCGACGAGCTTTTCAATAATGAAGTGAGTACGGTGCGCGCCACACTTACTGATCATTTTCGGAAAAATAACATCCCGCCTGCCAATTATATCATTATTAACACAGCTTTTTCGCCCACCTTTTCGGATGTAAATTACCTCTGTAAGTTTGCTCAAAGCGGCGGATCAGTATTTATTGCAGCGGGCGAATTCGGATTGCTTGAAGACTCGCTGAAATTCCGAACTGCCAATGCTTACGAAGAGGATAAGGTTTTTGATGAGGATAATGATTTTGAAACCTTCGACAACCAACCCAAAGGAGACACACTGCGCGGCGTAAATTTCATTAATCCAAAGCTGAAACATCCGAAAGGCTATAATTTCGACAAGGAATATGACTACCGTTATTTCCGTTTTGCCAATCCGGCGAATACCATTTCGCTGGGTAAGGACGGAGAAGGGAAAGTGAATTTCATCCGCATCAAATGGGGCAAAGGAGAGTTTCTGCTCAATACGCTTCCGCGCGCGTTCACGAACTATTACCTGGCAGACAAAGCTACAGCAACCTATTCTTTTGCGGCTATTTCGTACATGCCCGTGCGCAAAACATTCTGGGATGAAAAATACAAAGACGGTTTGCGCGAAGTACAGGATTCACGCCGCTACCTGATGTCGGAGCCGGCTTTGAAACTTACGTATTACATACTCATTGGCACAGGCGTTCTGCTGCTGCTGTTTGGCGGCAAACGCCGTCAGCGTCCGGTGCCTGAAGTGAAGCCGTTGCAGAACTCAACCCTTGCTTTTGTGGAAACCATTGGTACGCTTTACTATCGCGAAGGCAACACACAGGACATCATCAACAAAAAAATAAGTTACTTCCTTGAATCGGTGCGCGCGCGGTTTTATGTGCAGACTACCGTTTTCGACGAGCCATTTCTGCAAAAGGTTTCCGGACAAAGCGGAGTTTCTTATACGCAGGTAATGGAACTGTTTCAGCTGATAGACCGTTTGCGTCATACCAACGGAAATGGCAGCGGCGAACTTCGCAGGCTGGAACAGCATATCTGGGATTTCAATCAAAACAGCAAACGATAATCACATTTACAATTCACCTACCATGAACGAACAAACGCCGAATCCGTTTTTCCAGAGCCGCCTACCGCTTGCCGATCTTCAGCAGGCTGTGGCCGACGTGCGCGCCGAGATTGGTCGCATAATTGTAGGGCAGGACCGCGTGGTTGATCTGCTCATTTGCGCACTGCTGGCCGACGGGCATGTACTGCTTGAGGGTGTGCCCGGCGTAGCAAAAACGCTTACCGCAAAGCTGCTGGCACGCACGGTTTCGGTGGGCTTTTCGCGCATACAGTTTACACCAGACCTTATGCCGAGCGATGTAACCGGCACCAGTGTATATAATGTAAAAACACAGGAGTTTGAATTCCGTCGCGGCCCCATTTTCAGCAATATTGTGCTCATCGACGAGATTAACCGGGCTCCGGCCAAAACACAATCGGCGTTGTTTGAGGCTATGGAAGAACGGCAGGTAACCATCGACGGGCATACGTACATACTGGAACGTCCGTTTCTGGTGGTGGCCACACAAAACCCGGTAGAACAGGAAGGTACATACCGTTTGCCTGAAGCACAGCTTGACCGTTTTCTGTTTAAGATTGAAATTGATTATCCCTCACTGGAACACGAAACACGCATCATTGCCGATTTCCATAACCGCAAAAATGTAATCGACCTCAACAGTGTTCGTCATGTGCTGAGTGCGCAGCAGCTGCAAAGCCTGCGCGAAAAGGTATTCGGCCTGCATGTAGAGCCGAACCTGATTCACTATATCGCACAAATTGTAAACCGCACGCGCAACAACAGCTCGCTTTACCTCGGTGCTTCGCCGCGTGCTTCGCTGGCTATTCTTACAGCCTCTAAAGCAATGGCCGCCATGCAGGGGCGCGACTTTGTAACACCCGATGACATACGCACCGTGGCCGTGCCGGTGTTGCAGCACCGTGTAATGCTAACGCCTGAAAAGGAAATGGAAGGTGCTACCGCCCGCGAAGTAGTAATGCAGCTCATTCAGCAGGTAGAAATTCCGCGCTAATATTTAAACGCCACGCACGTGTTCATGCTTCGCTTCCTCCGGTCGTTTTACCTCACACAGCGCTTTTTTGCGTTGTGCTTTGCACTGGCTGTGCTGGCCATGCTGGGGTATTTCTACCCCGTACTGCTGCCCGTGGCGAAGATTGTACTGCTTGCCATTCCGGCCGTGCTGGTGTTCGACTGCATACTTGCCTGGAGTGTAAAGCAGGGCATTGCAGCGCGGCGCATTACCATGGACAAACTCTCGAACGGCGATTACAACGATGTAAAAATTGTAATCGAAAGCCGCTTCCCCATGCCCATGCACTGCAAGGTGGTAGATGAGTTGCCTGTGCAGTTTCAGGCGCGCGACCTGAGCTTTGATTTCATGCTCATGCCCCGCGCCGCACGTGAACTCACTTATAAGGTACGCCCGGTGAAACGCGGCGAATACCGCTTTGGCGCAGTGAACGTGTACGTGGCTACCGTGTTACGACTGGTTGAACGGCGCTTTCGTTTTGCACAGGAACAGAACGTACCTGTATATCCGTCGTTCATTCAAATGCGCCGTTTTGAGCTGCTGGCCATTTCAAACCGGCTTACCGAAGCGGGTATCAAAAAAATACGCCGCCGGGGGCAAAACAACGAGTTCGACCAGATCAAAGACTATGTGCCCGGCGACGATCCGCGCACGGTTAACTGGAAAGCATCGGCCCGGCGAAACAGGCTCATGGTGAACACCTATCAGGACGAGAAATCGCAGCAGGTGGTGTCACTCATCGACATGGGCCGCGTAATGAAAATGCCGTTTGAGGAAATGACCCTGCTCGACTATTCCATTAATGCGAGCCTGGTTATCTCAAACATTGCCATGCAGAAATACGACAAGGCCGGCATTGTGACCTTCTCGCATAAAATACACCAGATGCTGCCGCCCGAACGGCGGGGCCTGCAGCTTTACAAAATTATGGAGCTGCTTTATGGCGCCAAAACCGGTTATCTCGAAAGCGATTACGAGCGCCTGTACATGAGCGTAAAACAGCGCCTCACCCAACGCAGTCTGCTCCTGCTTTTCACCAATTTCGAAAGCCTGAGCAGTATGCAGCGCCAGCTTAAATACCTGCGCCGCCTTGCAAAAGATCACCTCTTAGTAGTCATCTTTTTTGAGAATACCGAGCTACGCACTTTCCTCGACGAACGTCCGGTAAGTGTGCAGGAAATTTATTACAAAACCGTAGCCGAGAAATTTACTTGGGAAAAGAAACTCATTGTAAAGGAACTTGAACAGTACGGTATTCACGCTGTTTATACTGCTCCGCAGAATCTCACCGTAAACACCATCAATAAATACCTCGAACTGAAAGCGCGGGGACTGATATAAATTTATGTCTGATGAAATATTCTCTCCCGCTCCTTAAAGAAGAAATTCACAAAGGAAAACTGTTTGAATATTTTTATTTCTGGGGGCATAAAATCCATACGCCTCTTACCGAAACCTGCTTCAGCCAGTGGTATCCGGCTCCGTTTGTACACGAAGGTCTCACCTACCCAACTGCCGAACACTGGATGATGGCCGGCAAAGCCCGCACCTTTGATGATGCGGAAATACTGCAACGTATGTTTGAAACCGGATCGCCTGCAGAAGCAAAGAAACTGGGACGAGAAATAAAAAACTTTGATCCCGATACGTGGGATAAAGTAAAGTATGAGTTAGTGAAGGAAGGCAATGTGCTCAAGTTCTCGCAACATGCTGATATGAAGGCTTACCTGCTTCAAACCGGCAGTAAAGTAATTGTGGAAGCCAGTCCGATGGATGCAATCTGGGGAATTGGACTGGGACGTGAAAATCCGAAAGCAAAAAATCCGTTTACGTGGCGGGGTGAAAATTTATTGGGATTTGCGTTGATGGAGGTGCGGGATGAAATGCGATAACGGATAATTACATTAAACCAAACCATTCCGCAACCCATGCCGTGGAATGGAAGTCGATATCGGTAGCAAAGAAACCGGTTTTGCCGCCTTTTACTGTTTTGCCATTCGGATCAACAGGCAGTGCATGGCCTAAACGTGAAATCATAAACACAAGCACGGGAAACTGACCGGTTGAATCGGCATAGGCAAACTCTTTGATACGTGGATGCTGACTGACGAAAGGACGCTCCAATTCATTTTCAGCAAGCGTATCGGTATTGTGCAGTGCCGTCCATTGCTTCATGAGTTCGGTTGCATTTTGTTTGTTTACCGTATAATCACCTTCACCCTGAAAAATGGCGGCCTGCGGATACTTGCCGGTGTAGCCCGGACGAGCCGCGTGTGCCAGTGCAGCCCATTCGGCGGGTGTTTTATTTACGTTTCCGGCCATTGCTTTTGGCGCTTCGCCCACGTTCTTTGCCGCACCGTAAGGCCCGCCTGCAAACAAGGCGCCTTTACTTATCAGCTCCGGAAAATTCACCATCAGAATATTGGCCATGGCGGCACCGGCCGATAAACCGGTAACATAAATTTGTTCAATGCCGTAGCGTTGTTTCATCCACCACATCATGTTGCGGATAGAAGCCGCCTCGCCCGATGCAGTGTCCTGATCGTCGGCATTGAACCAGTTGAAACAGTTGCTTACGTTGTTTAATAAATCCTGCTCCGGAAAAAGCAGCGCGAAGCCATCTGCTTTGGCAAGATCGTGCCAGCCGGTTTGTTCGGCACAGCTGCGGGCGCTTTGCGAGCAGCCGTGCAGCACCACCACCATTTTCTGCTGCTTCAGCGAGTCGGGCAAGTAGTAATACATGCGCAGGTTGCCGGGATTGCTGCCGAATTCCTTTTGCAGGTAAAGCGGTGTTTGCTGAGTTGATTTCTTCTGTGAAAGTTTAAGCAGGGAAAGATCTTCGTGAATTGAAAATTCGGCTGTACGTGTGCAGATGGTTGTGGAATAAATGCGCAGCGAATCGTTTTTCAGACTGGCGTAAACGATGTATTCTTTATTCAGTTCAAACCTGTAACCGCAATCGCCGCCGCCCATGCCGGTTTCAATGGCCACTGTGCTCATGCTGCGGCCTTTGTAGGTGTGTGTAACTGAAAAGCGATAATGCTTTTGTGAATAGTAAGCACCCGGCATTTCTTTCGATTCAATTTTTACCACAGAATCGGCCAGCACTTTTCCCGAAAAAATCAACGCTGTGGAAGCATACGCCTGGCTCACACTTTCACGCCCGATGCAGGAACAACCAAACGCTGGAACTGTTCCGGATAAAATAATCAGCACTAAAAACAACCGGCTTTTCATACACCTAAAAATACAAAAGAGGCGAACAGCATTTGTCCGCCTCCATTACGTTCATTTAATTTTAACGTTTTTCAATTTCCAGCACCACGGCCATCCAGCCTGCATCGCCAATGGGTTTGCTGAGTTGCACATTTCCATTGCTGCCTGTAAACGTGGCTGCAGAAGTAAGTTTGCTGCCGAGGGCCGCATTTATTTTATCGGCCAGCGTGGTGCCTTTGGCGGCGCTTATTTGCTGATTGATGGCTTTGTAGTCAATCGGCTCGTTGGTAACGAGCACGGCCATTTGGTCGAGAGTACCGATGTTGTCGGGATAAAGCGTGTGGTCTTTGGGGAAGAGCCGTTTACCGGTAATGCCGCAGTAGGGCGAATGTTTAGGCGTGTAAGGAAACAACACGTAGCTGGTGTTGTTGGTTTCAAGACCAATGAGGTAGGTGTAGCACTCGGCATTATTGGTAAACTGAATTTTAAACGGCGTGCCTTTCTGGTCTTTCGACTGACCTTTAACCACGGGCGCTGAAGTGCGGTACACGCCTACATTGCCCGATTTGCCGCGCGCTGTAAAAGGTATGGCTGTTTTGGTTGTTTGATTTTCGAGACCGAAGAGGCAGTCGAGGCTTGAAGGTGCCGGCTTATTTACAGCACCCATTGGATGCAAGCCATACGCTTCTACCACAAAGTAATCGAAATCATTGTAGCGCACCCAGCACACGCCATTGCTTCCCCATTCCTGCCCCCAGGAATTCATTATCTGAAACGCGCCGCCTTTCATATAATCATCATAGCCGATAACGCACATGGCGTGGCCGCCAAACTCGTTGCTGAACGCGGCATCATAATCTGACTTAGCAGGAATCCACACGTCTTTACCTTCCATGCTGCGCATAAACGTGCCGCCCACGCGCATGCCGATCACCACGGGTGCACCCTGCGCCAGATTTTGTTTAATGGCCAGCATGTTTACGCGGTAATCATCGTCGCCGCCGCTGCCGTCGTTTTTCGATAAGCGTGAAGCTCCTTTAATTTTATACAGCTGTGCAGCCTGCAACTGCGAATTATCGGGCTCGCGGCTGCAGGTGTTTTCATCATACGGATATTGCGAAAGCGGAAGGCTGCCGCGTTGCTGCATGGCCTCCATGGCGCGCTGCAGATATGAGCCCTGGCAGTTTTCGAGTGCAATCTGGTTGTACAGAAACGATGGGCTGAAGCTGGTGCCATTGGGATCCTGCCCGGTGGCGCGGCTGTAAAGGATTGTGCGTGCAGCATACGCGCTGGCCCAGGCCACACAAGAGCCCTGTTTACCCTGATTGAGACGCTTAGGCGCAAACTCAAGCAGCGACACACGTTCGGGTAATGGATCTTTCACGTTATCGGCCAGCGGCTCATACACATCCGCCTGCGCATATACTTCGCGCTTCATGTCGCACCCGCGGCTGTACGACGAGTTGTTGGCGTTGAGTAAACCGCCACCGCAACTGCGCCCGCTAAAGAACCAGAAGATCACCAGCGCCGCCACCACCAACAGCCCGATTTTCGGATTGCGAAAGAAAAAGCGAATAAGCTGCGGTAAGAACATCAGTAAAATGCCCAGTCCGCCAAAACCGCCGCCGCCACCGCCGCCACGGTTAAATCCGGATCGGTTACCGGGATTGAAATTGGGGCCGTTGTCGTTGCCGTCCTGGTCAATACGTATTGGCATAAGTCTGTGATTTGAAATGGGACGTTAAATCTGTTCCTCAAATCTAAGGCAGTTTTACCATACAGAAAACGTCCTGCCCTGCGTTTTTTGAACGACTGACGATCTTTGATTGATGACACTGCCAAAGTTTATAGAACAATGAGTTTACAGAGAAACGACCCGGAATAATTTAAACCTGATTTTACAATGAAACTCGTTAACTAATACACAAACTGAATTATGCACCTTAACAACATAAATTGCCAGTAAATTCGGGTGATATCAGTATTAAAATAACCTATGCCGAATGATACGTTTTTCGATAAAAAATAGATTGTTTGAATAGTTCGTCTAATTTTGCGGTATCATCCAGAATTAACACATCACACCATGAGAACAGTTACACTCACACTTGCAACACTGGCTCTGGGTACATTTACCGCCCTGAACGCCCAAAACTTAGTTAAAAACGGTTCGTTTGAAGAAAACAAACGCGAACCCAAAGGCTGGGGCGAAATTGGCCGTGCCACAATGGCAAGCAGCGCCAATAACACAACCGTAGATTATTACGGTCCGAAAGCCTGCAAAGGTCAGGCGCTTTCTACCGGCGAAAATTTCATGGGTAATCAGGCCGCTTTTGAAGGACAGCATTACGCCGGCATTATTGCCTATTATGGCGACGAGGCGACCGACTGGAGCAGCATCTGGAGCGGCGAGCTTAAAACCCGCAGCGGTTATCAGGCCTACAGCGAATATGTACAACTCGAATTTTCGAGTGCCCTCGAAGCAGGCAAAACCTACAGCATTTCTTTTCAGGCCAGTTTGGCCGATAAAAGTGCGTTTGCAGTATCTGGTCTTGGCGCATACATCTCGAAAGAGAAAATGAATGCCATGAAAAACACATACCTCGATGTGGAGCCGCACATTTCCTCATCGGCCATGACTGATAACACGGGCGGCTGGACAGAGATCAAAGGCACCTATACTGCCAAAGGTGGTGAGATGTACATCATTATCGGCTGCTTTAAAAAGGGCATGGAAAAGAAAAACGTAACCGGCCAGAACAATGCACTGAACATGCGCCGCGCATACTATTATATTGATGGCGTGAATGTAGCTGGCGGCGCTGCATCTGTAGTGCCCGATCAGCCCAAAGATGAGCTTTATGAGCAAATTCTGAGCGGGGCAAACATTAACCTGAAAGGCCTGAATTTTGAAACCGGCTCGGCTACTATCAAAAAAGAATCGTATGCCGATCTCGATAAGTGGGTGACCGTGCTCAAAGCACACCCCGAACTTCGTATTGCCATCGAAGGTCATACAGATGCTTCGGGCAACGCGGCAAACAACATGACACTTTCAAAACAGCGTGCCGAATCGGTAAAGAAATATTTTACAGACAAGGGCATTGCTGCTGATCGTATGACCACCGAAGGCTTTGGCTCTACCCGTCCGGTGGACAAGGAAAACGTGAAAAGCCTTGCCAACCGTCGTGTAGAAATTCACATTGCGAAGTAAGCAGAACAATTGCTTTTAAAACCGGCTGTTTCAGATGCTGAAACAGCCGGTTTTGTTTTATAGCGCACCTTTATTAAGCACGGTAATATCCGTTTTCAACCGAATAAACCCATACATACAAAGCGCTGATATACAACGCAATAAAAGCAGATCCGTTTATAAATATAAACGCTAATTTACTTGACATCGCCTCTATACTATTGTATATTTGCCATAACGAAATTAATTCTGCGCAGTTTGAAAAAGGGGTTGATTGCCCCGATTTTCGTAGTGTTTACGGCCGTTTACACGTTTCTGGTTTCACCTATTTAATTTTCAATTAACATGGCTATTTCGAACTCGCCGCTCAATGCGGCTACTCAGTCTTTTGTCCTTTCCGAACCGGCTTCACATGAGCTTGAGCACGGTATTTTCAAATGGTGGTGGTGGTGGCGTCGCTGCCGTGTACGCATTCTTTTTGTTGCCGATTATATTGATTACTCCACAGATGCTTTTGGCTTGAGTGAAGTAATTACAAAGGCATTAAATACAAGCGGCCGCCCCAATGTAACATTCCAGATTACAAAAGCGAGTTATTATTCTGATCCTACGGCAGACATTCAGAATTTCCGTTTCACAGACCCCACATTCAATACCAGCAATTATGATGAAGTCTGGATTTTTGGTGTTGCCGGCGATTTCAGTATTCTTCCTACTGCAGAACTTCAGGCTGTAGCCAATTTCATGAATGCCGGTGGTGGTGTATTTGCAACCGGCGACCATGAAGACCTGGGTGCATTTTTCTGTGCCGAAATGCCTCGCGTACGCAGTATGCGCAAATGGTATTACTACAACACCCCCGCAGGCGATCCGAACCGTTTGCAGGCTCCCGATGTAAGTGGGCCCGACCGTCACGATACAATTGTAGCAGGCAGTACGCCCGGCGTACAGTCGAACGAACAATCGGACGAGTTCCCGCAGAATATTACTCCGAAAATTTACAGCAGCGGAAGTGGAATTTTCGTTCACCCGCTCCTGCAAAAACCCGGTGGCGCAATCCGCATTCTGCCCGATCACATGCACGAAGGCTCCTGCATTGTACCGGCCGATCTTACCGAACCCATCCTTCCCGGTTCTTCACTCGATGAATATCCGTTCCTCGCCGGCAGCACCTCAGAGCGCGTTTCGCCCGATGTGATCGCCATTTCATACTCCGGCGGCGGCGGCAACCCCAACGATTCGGGCGAAGTTAACCCACGCTGCTTCGGTGCTATTTGCGCTTACGACGGACATCTTGCCACTGGCAATATTGGCCGGGTAAGTGTGGATGCTACATGGCACCACTTCCTGAACATCAATCTCGATGGCACCGGAAGCGGACTCAATGGTTTCTATGTGGGTGGCGTACCTACTCCTGAGTACGAAGACATTAAAAAGTATTTCCGGAATATCGCCCTGTGGCTGGCTCCGAAATACCTTCAGAAATGCTTCCGCTACCGTTGGATTTACTGGCTGCGCTACAAATTCCCCCTCATCTGGGAACTTCGCCCGATTGAAAAAGCAACCATTGCCGACATACGCCGCGTTGGCGCAGAAACGGCAAAAATGATCAGCGAAACTTTCGGCGAAGCTGAAGTAATGCAAACCGTTGTTACTTTCGTAAATGAACTGCCCGAAACAGTGCGCCATGAATTACTCAAAGAAGTAAACCCATGGCTCAATACCCGCACCGATAAAGGCGGACGTAACGAGTCGAAAGTAACTGATGACAAAATTATGCGTGCCGAAGCATTTACCGAATGCCTGCTTGGTGGTGTAATTCAAAGTGTGGTAAACAACACTCCGGTTGCTCCTCGCATGTTTGAAGATCTTCTCGAAAAAGAAGAACTCACCGACGAAAAAATGGCCGGAATTGTAATCGACGGTATTTCTCTTGGACTTAACACCTATGCCGAAGCTATGGGTGTTGTACTCGAAAAAGCCGCGAAATACAGTGAAATGCTCAAAGTCAGCTCTGCAGACATCAAGCGCGGATTGTAAACCAATGCGTTTCTTAATCAGGATCCCTTTCCGTTCCGGGAAGGGATCTTTTTTGTGCGAACTGCTTATCTTGCAGCATGCCGCACACACCACGCCAGTACCTCCGCGCCCTGCTGCTGAAATTCGGCTTTGGCAACGAGGCTGCATTCAGGCTAAATCTCGATGAAATACGCAGCGATGATGTATTTCTCTGCTCCTATCCCAAATCAGGGAATACGTGGCTGCGGTTTATACTTGCACATCTTTATTCCACCCGCAGTGATCTTACGCCGCGCAATGTGGACGAACTTGTGCCTGATGTGTACATGGCAAACGATATGGCCAATGCCGCACTTTCACCCAGACTGCTGAAAACACATCACCCCCTTTTTGACCATTATCCGAAAACCATTTATGTGGTGCGCGATGTGCGTGATGTAATGCTTTCGTATTATCACTACCAAAAGGCGCTTGGCGTGTATAAAGGGAGTTTAGGAGAATTTATTGATGTGGCTGATACGTTACATCCGTTCGGAAACTGGAGTGCGCATGTGGAAAAGGCCATTGCATTTGCAGCGGCCCGGCCTCAGCGCATATTGTTGCTGCGTTACGAAGAATTGCAGCAAAACCCTGAGGCGGAAATTCAGAAACTGATTGCGTTTCTAAACATACCCGCACAGCGCAACATTGCTGAGGCCGTGGCGCTCTCGTCATTTGAACGGCTCAGCACACTTGAAGCTACACATGGCAGTTCATTCAGCGATAAAAGCGGGAAACCTTTTTTCAGGAGAGGAAAAACCGGTGAAGGCAAAACACAGCTCAGTGCGGAAGACCATGCGCGGCTGTTTGCGCGGCACACCAAAGCCATGCAGTTGCTGAAGTACAGCTGAGCCGGGGAATTCGTTATATTTACTTTTCAATTTCACCACACTTTTCTATGCCTTCAGTTCAGGAACTCATTGCCAAAATTGAACACGAAATTGAAGAACTTCCGCAAGGTGTTCTTCAGCCTGATACCCAATTCCGTCAACTCCCTGAATGGAGTTCAATGCATGCACTCATTATTATTGCACTGGCCGAAACGGAATATAATGTAACACTGAGTGGCAACGACCTGCGCAGCTGCGTAACTGTTGCCGATTTGCACCGCATTATTGAAAGCCGTATGAACTAAGCCCGATGGCTATTTTCACTACTCATCACGTAAGCATTTCTGGTATTTCGGCTGCAGTTCCTGCTTGCACGGAAAGCAACCTCGATTATGATTATGTGAGCGAGGCCGAACGAAAGCTGCTGGTAAAAACCACCGGCATACTCAACCGCCGGATTGCGGCACCGGGTCAAACACTAACTGATCTGGCTGAAATAGCCGGCAACCGCCTGCTCGATTTCCTTGGCTGGAACCGAAGCGAAGTGGATTTGCTTGTACTCGTTACACAATCGCGCGATTATGTATTGCCTTCGTCGGGGGTAATTTTGCAGCAACGTTTGGGCCTTTCGCAGTATTGTGCAGCGTTTGATATTGGTCTCGGTTGCAGTGGTTATGTATATGCCATGTCTGTGGCGATGTCGATGATGCAATCAGGCGGTTTCCGCAAAGGGCTTGTAATTGCAGGTGATATTTCCACTTCGGGCACCAACCCGCGCGACAAAAGCACGTATCCGCTTTTTGGAGATGCCGCTACGGCAACAGCACTGGAATACAACCGTGATGCCGCGCCTGTGCATTTCAATTTGCAGAGCGATGGCACCGGTGCGGAAACCATAATCATTCCTGATGGTGCACTGCGGCATCCGCCCACTGCCGGCATGTATGATGTGCAGGAGTTTGAACCCGGCATCATCCGCTCGCGTCGCGACCTTTGGCTGAACGGACTTGATGTATTTAATTTTTCGGTGCGTGAAGCGCCGCCGAATATGCAGCAGCTTTGTACGCAAAGCGGCAATCCGCTCGAATCGCACGACTGGCTGGTGATGCATCAGGCTAATTTGCTGATGAATGAAACCATTCGCAAAAAACTGAAATTCCCTGCCGAAAAAACACCCTACTCGTTAAATGATTTCGGCAACACAAGCTCGGCCTCCATCCCCCTTACTATTGTATCGAAATGTGCAGAGGCATCGGCCACACCACAACGCTGGCTGCTTTCGGGCTTTGGCGTAGGACTGAGCTGGGGCAGTATGAGTTTATCCACCCACGGCTTTGCCTGTATGCCGGTAATTGAAGTATAGCCATGCCCGCACGTGTAGCTGCATTTACTTATTATCTGCCCGAAACGACGTACACCAATGCCGATTTCGCCCGCGATTTCCCCGAAGCCAAACTTCAGACGCTTGAAAAAATTGGTGTCGAAAAAAGACATGTCACACCGCCCGGACAAACATCGTCAGACCTTGCCTTTGCCGCAGCAGAAAGGCTAATCAGCGAAAACAGTATTGATCGCAACAAGATTGATTTTCTGATCTACTGTTCGTTTGATTACGACTATCACCTTCCCAATACGGCCTGCGTGCTTCAGCACCGGCTCGGATTATCTGCACGTTGCGGCGCATTCGACATGGGATTAGGCTGCAGTGCCTATGTGTATGGAATTGCTACAGCCGTTTCGCTGCTCGAAACCATGCAGCTGAATAATGTACTGCTGCTCACTGCATCATCACTTACACACAAAATTCATCCGCAGGATCGGGGCAACCGTTTTCTGTTTGGCGACGCAGCTTCTGCCACATTAATTTCATCATCCGACAAAAAGCAAACCGGCCCGTTTACTTTCGGAACCAATGGTGGTGGCGCCGATCAGATCATTGTCCCTCATGGCGGGATGCGCAACCCATTAAATGAAACTTCATTTCAGGAAAATACCGATGAATTTGGAAACATAACCAGCCCGGCCAGTTTTCAAATGGATGGTTTCGGAATATTCAGGTTTACTGTGGCTACTGTGCCGGGAATGGTTGAAGAAACGTTGCAGAAAGCCGGAATTACCCGGGAAGCTATCGACCTCTTTGTATTCCATCAGCCCAATGTATTTCTGAATGAATTACTGCGAAAAAAACTGCTGATACCCGAAGAAAAATTTGTGCACTGCATGAAAGATTTTGGCAATACCGTGCAGGCCACCATTCCCATAGCACTTACCGAGGCACTAAAAGAAGGCCGCCTGAAACCGGGAATGAAAGTATTGCTGGCGGGCTTTGGTGTTGGCCTTTCCTGGTCTTGCGGAATTATTGATTATGAATAATGGATAAGAAAACGCTTACTGCAATTAGTAAAGAAGTATCGTATGCACTTCGTCACGCACCGGAAGAATTCGGGCTTACGCTTGATCCCGAAGGCTGGGTGTTTACAGAAGATCTTGTGCGTGCAATCAATGCGCGGCATAAAAATTTACCCGAAGCAATTACTGCCGGGCTATTGCAAAAACTAAATGCAGAAGCTGAAAAGCAACGCTGGGAGTTTTCTGATGATCAAGTGCGTGCGCTTTATGGCCACAGCACCGAAGATCGCATTGTAAAGCAACCCGCTACACCGCCTGCATTACTTTGGCATGGAACAAATCAGCAGGCCTGGGAGCAAATAAAACAGAACGGACTTAAGCCGATGAACAGACAATACGTGCATCTTTCTTCCACACGCGAAACCGCCCAACGTGTAGGAAACCGACGTACATCGCACGTGATCATGCTTTGTATTGACACTGCAAAAGCACAAGCCGCCGGATTACATTTTTACCACGGCAATCAGGACACGTGGCTGGCTGATCATGTGCCTGCCGGATTTATTTCTGTGGCTCAAGCCTGATCATCTTTTAATCAAGCGTCTTGCGCATCGGATTAATCAGCGGTGAGGCCTCATCAAAACGTGCAGCAAAAAGTTCTTTGCCTGCTACTGTGAGATAACCGAATTTACCTTTTTGCTTAAATACCGCAGTGCCGTTTACCAAAGGCTGTACTTCGTCGTAACTTGGTGCAATGACAACATTTCCTGTACTGTCTATTAAACCAAACCTCCCGCCACGGCTCATTACGGCGTAGCCATTAAACATCAATCCGATACTGTCATATTGCGGCGCCACAATATAGCGGCCGGTTTCGTCAATAATGCCCGAGCCGTTATCTTCCTTTACAACCGTACGTCCCTGATAAAAATAAATGTAGGAAAGCGAAAGCGGTTTATACACGAGTTGACCGTTTGTTTTGTAACAACCTGTATAGCCTGCAGCCTCTACCGTAAAATAACCTGGCTGAAGGTGATAAATTTCATCAAACACTACGGGCAAAATACTTCTGCCATTGGTATCAATTACGCCACCGGCTCCGCGGCTGTTAGCAATATTGCGCAAATAACCGATGCTCTTTGCCAATGAATCGGAAGCCGCGTCTTTCGATAATTCCTTTACATGGAAAAAGCCATCACCGAGGCTGTAAATGATAAGCCACTGCGGCTCCGACACCCATTTTCCGTTACGGTCAATGAGTCCGTAGCGGCCGTTTTGTTCCACAATGGCGCGGTTAAATACAAAATCATCGGCGGCTTCAAATTGCGGCTCCACCACTACCCGGCCTGATTTATCACAGTAACCATAGCGTCCGTCGGGCGCTCTGAAACGGATACGCTCGCAGGAAGCCTTAAATACTTCCGAAGCAGGCACCGAAATAGTGCCTATCGTATTCCCTGTTTTGTCGATAATGATGTTTTTACCGTTTGCAGTAACCGCAGCGCATCCGTTGCGAAACGGCGTGGCATAGGCATAAACCGGCGCCACCACTTCTTTGCCCTGTGCATCAATAAATCCATATTTCCCGTTTCGCGAAATGCGGAACATACCGTCGCCGTAAACCGGTTGCTGATCATACACCGGCTGCGCGATGAGTTTGCCGGAGCTGTCCACAATGCCGTAGGTTCCAATCATGGCATCGGGATGATGCTCATCGAACGCGAATTCCTCTTCGCTGTGTGCCGGCTCAATTTTCTTTTGCGAACTATCTTGTAGAAACGGATAGTACCAGCTTCCGCTTTCACTGGTAAAAATTTCGTTGTATTCCGGCTCAAGCACCAGTTTACCTTTTGTGTTAATGAGTCCGAAGCGTTTGTTTTCGCCACCCTGAAGCAGTGCCAGCAGCATATCTTCGGCATTGCTGGTATCCTGTTTCACCACCAGCCCGAGCGGCCCCGTCATTTCTCTGAGGTCTTGCAATACAAACGGACAAACAAGTTCGCCGGCTGCATTTACCACGCCAAGTGCCCGGCCTTTCTGCACTACGCATAAATCGGCAGTGTAGTAGTAAACCTGTTCATATTGTGCAGGAATAATTTCTTTTCCGGTTCCGTGTGCCGCAAAGCCAAAACGTCCGTTGCTGCCGGTAATGAAACACTGTACACTGAAAGGGATTACCGAATCCCAGCGCGGAGCCACAATTTCCCGGCCATCCACATCAATAAGCCCGTATTTATTGTCTTTTTTCACCACCGCCGAGCCATTGATATAGCTCCAGGCATTCGTGTAAGCGGGATCTATCACAAAACTGCCGGTTTCATCCACATAACCGTATTTACCATCTACTTTCACACAGCCGCGCAGTTTTCCGCTCTTGCCGCATGAAGCAAAACCCAGCACAAGCAGGAATACGCCAAAGAAAAACAAATTACGCATGCCGCAAAAATAGTTGAATTAGCGGCAGCTTAAGCCATCACACCATTTATTGAAGTGGCATGCACATAGGCATCATCAATATCACCGAAAATGGCTTCGTAAGTAGTTCCGCAGGTTTTTTCGTGTACGTTGGGCCGGTTCACCACCAGATTGCGCCAGCGGGCAAACTGCTTGGGATTTTTCAGCATATCAAGGAAATCATTGTACTTCTCGTAATTGTTGAAGAAATCGCCGGCCAGCAGATAATGCACAAGTGAAAATGCGGTTTGGTAACCTTCGTAATTCGATTCTGAAGTGGAGCTGAGGTTGGCAAGGTTGAATGATTCAGGATCGTAGAAGATATTGATGAATTTCTCAACGAGATTGTATGCCCCGTCGATGTATTTTTTCTTCTCTTCCATGGCTTTCATGCCGGCTTCGCGTCCTTCTTTCATCAGCACATCAAGCGCCTCGGCAAACATGCGGCTGCTGTTCATACCGAGATATACACCGGAGGCAAAAATAGGATCGAGGAATTTGCCTGAATCACCAAGCATTACGAAATTATCGCCAAAAGTTTTTTCGGCGTAGTACGAATAATCGGACACAGCAATGAGCGGCTGCGCAATTTGAGCGCCTGTCAAAATATCGCGCGTAAGCGCACATTCATTTACTTCCTGCAAATACAACGCCCGCTGCCAGTCTTCATGCCCTGCGGCGGTAAGTTTTGCTTTCTGCTCTTTGAGGTATTTGCGGTTAATGACAAGCCCCACGCTGATGCGGTCTTTGCCTACGGGCTGAATACCAAACCAGCCGCTTTTGTGCTGTTCGAGATACACAATCTGCAGCAGGCCCACATCAATGCCCTGTGTGTATTTTGCGCCTTTCCAGTGCGTGAGAAAAGCAATACGGTCGAGTTCCTGATACGAATGTTTATCGCCGCTGCGACGCGCAAGAAAGGTATCCTGTCCGCTGGCATCAATCAGAAACTTGCCTTCGTAGCTATGTGTTTGTCCGTCGGCTTCGGTGGTAAACACATTGACATGCCGGTCGGGCAAATTCAGATCAACCTTTTCTACTTTGGCCTGCTCAATAACCACAGCGCCGTTTTTAGCGGCATTATCAAGCAGCATTTTATCAAAATCTGCACGCACCACGTGAAATGAGAGATAGCTCTCATCGTGAATAATATTGCGGAAACACCAGGTGGAACTCTGCTTCCCGTCGTGGCTTGAGAAACGGGCACCGGGTTTGCGCACAAAGCGGCGCTTCATTTCATCAAACACGCCAAGTTCCTTAAACAACGGATAGCAAAACGGCAGCAATGATTCGCCTACATGCTGGCGCGGAAATTTTTCTTTTTCCAGCACAAGCACCGAATAACCTTTCCAGCACAAATAAGTAGCCGCAGATGATCCGGTAGGACCACCGCCAATAATGATGAAATCGTAAACCGGAGTGTTCATGGCACGCAAAAATTATTCATCCGAAATATACAATTCAGGTTTTGTTTTTGCCATTAAAACCAAGGTGGTGTTTGCTGTTTTAGGCGAGAACGCTGATTTCTGTCAAACAAAAACCAGTTGTTTTAACTCAGCAGTACATAAGCCAGCCAGCTTGCCGCGTAGGCCAGCACACCCATAAACACAAACTGAATACCGGGCCAGAGCCAGCTGTTTGTTTCGCGTTTCACTACGGCAATGGTGCTGATACATTGCAGGGCAAAAGCATAGAAAATGAGCAGCGAAAAGCCTGTAGCAGTCGAATACACAGGCTTGCCGGTAAGCTGGTCGCGCTCTTTGCGCATAATTTCGCGTATCGGCTCCACGTTTTCTTCGTCGCCGGCGCCGTAAATGGTGGCCATAGTGCCTACAAAAACCTCGCGCGCGGCGAGCGAGGTGATAAGTGAAATACCGATTTTCCAGTCGTAGCCAAGCGGGCGGATTACCGGCTCGATGAATTTGCCCAGCTGCCCGGCAAATGATTCTTCGAGTTTGTGTGACGCGGCAGCGGCTTTGGCCTGATAGAGTGTATTGAGCTGATCGGGCGTGGCGGCGGCCGCTTCGGCTGCTGTTATCTGAGCGGCAATGGCGGCCTCCTGTTCACGTGCTTTTGCAAACGTATCGCCGTAGCCATACGAAGCCAGAAACCAAAGCACTACCGATACTATGAGAATGACTTTGCCTGCATCAATTACAAACACGCGCACCTTTTCGTAAATGGCATAGAGCACATTGCTCCACTTGGGCATGCGATACACCGGCATTTCCATAATAAACCAGCTTCGTTCGCGGGTTTTGATGAGCAGGTTCATGACCCATGCGGCCGCCAGTGCCATGAAAAAGCCCAGCAGGTAAAGGGCCATTAACGTAAGCGCCTGCAAGTGAAAAATACCACCTACAGTTTCATCGGGAATAATGAGTGCAATGAGCAGCGTATAAACCGGCAGGCGTGCCGAGCAGCTCATGAGCGGTGTAACCATTATGGTAATGATGCGCTCTTTCCAGCTGCTGATGGTGCGCGTACTCATGATGGCAGGCACCGCACAGGCCATACCGCTGATGAGCGGAATAACCGAACGGCCATGCAGACCAAAACGGCGCATGAGTTTATCCATAATAAAACTCACCCGCGCCATATAGCCCGAATCTTCGAGCATGGCGATAAAGAAAAACAGCAGGGCAATTTGCGGCACAAACACCACTACGCCGCTTAGTCCGGCCAGAATACCTTCGGTGAACAAATCGGTGAGCCAGCCTGCGGGCAATACGTCACTGCACCAGCCGCGCAGTGCGGCAAACCCCTCTTCAATCCACGTCATCGGATATTCGGCGAGATAGAAGATGGATTGAAACATCACAAACAGCAGCAGCAGGAAAATAACATAGCCGCCAATGCGGTGTGTGAGGATTTTATCGAGTTTGCGGGTGAAGGGAGGGCGAGCGGGCTGGCTGCCGGTGCAGGCGGCAATATGCTGACCGATGATGCCGTGGCGGTGCAAACTTTCTTCGGCCTGTGCGGCAGAGGGCGAAAAGCCGGCGGCATCCATAATGGCCTGCAACGGATGAGCTTCGCTGTAAAGCAGGTGCGCTTTGTGCAGGGCCTGATAATGGGTAAGTCCGGGAAATTCCTTCTGCACCAGCTTTACCACATCGGGCACTACGCTGGCCAGATCGGAAAAAAGATAAGCCGGTGGCATAAGCGGGGCGACAATAGCCTGACGAAGTTCGTCGATACCCGTTTTTTCACGGGCACTTAATGCAAGCACCGGAATGCCCAGACGGTTACTCAAACGCGCAGCATCAATATGCAGTCCGCTACGGGCCGCCTCATCTATCATATTCAGCACCAGCACACATGGGCGACCCAGATCAATCACCTGACCAGCCAGATAAAGACTCCGCTTGAGGTTGGTGGCATCAGCCACAATAACAGTAAGATCGGGGAAATCAGGATTTTCGGTATTCGTGAGTACCTCACAGGCCACCCGCTCATCGAGCGATTTCGGATAAAGGCTGTAGGTGCCGGGCAAATCAATACAGGTTACTTCAACGAGCTGCCCCTGATATTTTACGCGAAAATTGCCGTGCTTTTTATCAACCGTAACACCGGGAAAGTTGCCGGTTTTCTGGTGAAGGCCGGTTAATGCGTTAAAAAGTGTGGATTTACCACTGTTGGGATTTCCAACCAGCGCAATACGTCGGGTCAACACAGAGGCTGCGGCAGCCGGCATCAGGCAACGGAATTAATGCGGCGGATACGCACAGTAGCCGCTTCGGAACGACGCAAACTCAATACGTAGCCGGAAATGTTAATGGCGATCGGATCGCCAAGCGGAGCCACTTTTTCAAGCATCACTTCCTCGCCGGGCGAACAGCCCATTTCGAGAAGCTTGAGCGAAAGTGCTTTGTCGGTAAAGGATTCTATCACGGCACGCTCACCAGGAGCAAGCATGTCAAGATGTTCGGCGTTGAATTGCATAACTACCTTACAAAGGTAAAAACACCCTTGCGCCGTTAAACTACCTAAAAGAGGGTATTTTCTGAATATTAAGGGAAGATGATTTATCTCAGAAAAATCGCAAAACACTAACAAGCAATAACTTACAATCAACTAGCGTTTCACCTTCTTCTTTTTGGCGGTAAACGTGGGGCAGGTACCGCACTTATTCTTGGGCTTAAATAAAAAACACCCCGAAAGCGAGGTTCCGGCCACTCCGGCCACAATCAAAAACGGAAGTAAACGACGAAACAACTTCATAGTGCTAATATAACGAAAAACGAGCGGCGATAGTATTGTATCACTCATTCAGTTCCTTTAATCGCTGCATAAACACATAACTTCAAAAAAATTTCACCATCACCTGTAACAAACCGGTAAGCCCTGTGCGTCTTATTCATGAAACTCACCAAGAACAACACTACACACATAAAAACACTGCATCATGAAAAAGCTCGTACTCCTCTTCGCCCTCCTGCTTGGTTTCACCTTTACCGCCGCCGCCAACAACGGCAACCGC